>NZ_QJUG01000328.1 GCF_003426775.1 Allorhizocola rhizosphaerae
CAGCCCGCAATACCAACCCCGGGGGACGACCCCCGGGAACCCCCGACAAAAGCGGCGAGCCCTGCTCGCCGCCCCTCCGCGGCTTCGGCACAGCCCGCAATACCAACCCCGGGGGACGACCCCCGGGAACCCCCGACAAAAGCGGCGAGCCCTGCTCGCCGCCCCTCCGCGGCTTCGCCACAGCCCGCAATACCAACCCCGGGGGACGACTGCCTAGAGCGTGGATCGGCGGAAGAGACTGATGAGGCCACGCACGGTGGCGTAGGGAAGCCAGCCGAGCCAAGCCAGCAGGCCGGCGGTGATGGCTACGAAGGCCGCCACCGAGATGATGTTCGGCAGAGGCATCGCCGCGGGCGGGAGCACCGCGGTTGCCGTGATAACGACCAGCTCCGCCAGCGCGGCCAGAGCCAGCGGGACAAGCAGCATTCCGAGGACGGCATTTGGCCGACCAGGGCGGCGAATGAGCCGGCGGAGGGACCATCTCGCGTAGCCGATGAACGCGGCCAAGGCGATGGTCGCGACGACCGCCCTGATGGGCCACGGCGTCGCCTGGTCGATGCTCATCACCCACGGTACGGCGGCGAAGAACGCGCCGGTGCGCATCACCCGCAGCATCCACCTGCCCCCGTTGGAGGATTCGCGATGCTCGGCAAGCAGATCGGTTGGCGGCAGTTGCGTGGCATCGGTCCTGGTCAATCGGTTCACTGACCGCCGGTCGGCAACGTTGCGGTCGGTGACGACGCCGGCCACCACAGTGACGAACAAGGCCAGGAGGTGTGCTCCGGCCAGGATCAGCATCGCGGCTGACGGCGGTCGGTCCGGCTGCTGGTACACCGCGGTGATGCCCACGCCGATACCCGTGAGCGCACACAGCGCCAATCCAGCCAGCCGCACCCGGACTCGGGTGTCCGTGCGGATCAGGAGTCCCGCGTATTTCCGGGCACCCGGAGACAAAGCGCGCCATGTCCTGGCAGCCCACAAGACCCACAGCGCCGGGACGAGCAGTGGCGGCAGCCACATCCACGGCAGCGCGGCGAACACGGCGAGAAAGCCCGCGCACCAAACCGCCATGATCCCCCATCCGCCGAGGCCGGCGATGATCAGCCGATCGAGTTCGGTACGGGCGGCGTGGTCGGTGGGTTCCACTGCGAGCACCGCGCTGATGTGCTCCGCGGCGACCGCGAACCGCGCCCCGGTGACCGCGATGCGGCCCAGCCCCGTCAACGCCGCCGTGTATTCCGGTTCGAGTGCCAGCGCTCGGCGATAAGCCGGCTTGGCCCAGAAGGTCCAGCCGATCGAGTGGAACATCAGCGCCCGGATGTAGTGCGGCTCGGCCGTCTCGGGTGCCAGACCGACCGCCCGTCTGATCGCCCGAAACGCACGCCGTTTGCGCCCCAGGTTGAACTCGGCGATCGCGAACGCTGCGTGTCCTCGCCAGTCGTCCGGGGCGAGGCGGACAGTCTCCAACGCACTGTCTCTTGCCATCGCCGGGTGGTTTAAGCCGACCTGGGCCAACGCGAGCAGTAGGTGACCCTCGTGCTGGTCGGGCGCAAAAGCGACGGCCTGCGCGGCGGCGTCCCTCATCGGGCCGAAGTCGTCGTTGGCCTGGTATGACCGGGCCAGCAAAAGCAGGGCCTCGACGTTGTGCGGGTCCGCGGCCAGTACCGCACGGACCTGCTGCTGGGCCGCCGCGATCCGGCCGACATCCAGCAGAGCCCGTGCGCGCACCAGCCCGGCCTCGCCCAGTCTCTGCTCTATCATCGATCACCCTCGACGTCAGGCCCGCGCACGGTTGGACTCGATGGACGGCAACCACTCCAGCGGGTCCGTCAGCCCAAGCCCGCCGTTTGCCTACAGTAGGCTACGGGCACCACTGAAGAGGTTCGTGTGCCCTGGGGAAGTCTCGCATGACCGACTCGCCGCTCATCGCGTCGTTGACCGCTGCGACCGAGAGCAGACCGGACGATGCTGTGCTGCGCCTGCACCTCGCCGAGTTACTGCTCGACGCCGCCCGCCCGCAGGAGGCGATCGCGCACATCGGATATGTGCTCAACCGCGACCCGGCGAACGCCACCGCTCAGCGGCTCATCCAACGCTCGCTGAGCCCAATGGGCCCTCCGGAAGTCCAGACACAGGCGGAAGCCGCAGTCCCCGGGCCACCGAGCGACGACCTGCTGGCGGAGTACGAGCAGGAGCTGTCCGATGTCCTGCCACCGCGGTTCGCCGTCGGCGACGGGCCGGCGCCGGTGGCAGGTGAGCCGGACCGGATCTTCGACGTGGAACGACCCGGCACCCGCCTGGCCGACGTGGGCGGCATGGCCGACGTCAAGAAGCGCCTGGAGCTGGCGTTCCTCGGGCCGCTGCGCAATCCGGAGCTTCGCAGGTTATACGGCAAGAGCTTGCGCGGCGGTCTCTTGCTTTACGGGCCTCCCGGCTGTGGCAAGACCTTCCTCGCTCGCGCCGTCGCGGGTGAGCTCGGAGCCCACTTCCTGTCGCTGTCCATTGTGGATGTCCTGGACATGTGGCTCGGCAACTCCGAGCGCAATCTGCACGAGCTGTTCGAGGCGGCCCGGCGCAACGCGCCGTGCGTGCTGTTCCTCGACGAGATCGATGCCCTGGGCCACAAGCGAGCACAGCTCAACTCCTCGGCCATGCGGACAGTGAGCAATCAACTGCTCGCCGAACTCGACGGCATTGAGGGCAACAACGACGGTGTCTTCGTCCTGGCCGCCACCAACACTCCATGGGATGTCGACACAGCGCTGCGCCGGCCCGGTCGGCTCGACCGCCTCGCGTTGGTGCTACCGCCGGACGCCCCGGCTCGCGAGACCATCCTGAGATATCACCTGCGCGACCGTCCGATCGCCAGCATCGACCTGCGGCGGCTCGTTGCCGAAACCATCGACTTCTCTGGCGCCGATCTGGCGCACCTTTGCGAAACCGCCGCGGAGTACGCGATGGCGGACTCGATCGAGCGCGGCGAAGTACGGATGATCGAGCAACGGGACTTCGAGAGCGCGCTCAAGGAGGTGCGTTCCTCCACCGGGCCATGGTTCGCGACCGCTCGCAACGTGGCCCTGTTCGCCAACGAGGGCGGCGCTTATGACGACCTTGTCGCATACCTGAAGAAACGCAAGCTGCTCTGACCGAGCCGACGAAACGCCATCGGGCTAGTCGCGGTGGAAGAAGATCTCGTCGAGGTCGCCGTGGAACTGGTCGGTTTGGCTGTCCACCTGGCCGGCGTCGATTTTCTTCGCACCGATGACCGCGTTGCCGGTGGGTGTGATCGCACCGATCGCGACGGTCTTGCGAAGCACCGGCGTGAGCAGTGCCCCGGTGACCGGGTCGGTGATGCGGATTTCGAAGACGTCGCCGGCCAAGCGGGAGCACTTGACCTTGACCCACCTGCCGACCGGGAGTGTGTATTTCGGATCGCCGCTATCGGGCAGCAGGAGCGAGTTGACGCCGTCGGACCACCGGCACGACGGCACGCCCGAGTCGGCCTGCAGCTTCCACTGGCTGACACCCGCTGCGGCGAACCCGCGCTGGAAGACGTTCATGCCCGCGGTTGCCGAAGGTGTTTCGGTGAGCCGGATGTGCGCGCCGAAGGTGAACGTGCCCGTTCCGGAGGCGTTGGGCACGAGGTTTGCCGAAGTCGTTGGCGTGATCATGGCCTGCGGGCAGGGAGCCGTCGGGCACGTGCCGCCCGGGAACCGCAGGAAAGCGTTGCTGCCGCCGCGGTCGGTGAGCGACGTGACCAGCCCGCCGTTGGCCACGGTGACGGTGCCGTGATTGGCGTTGCTGGACGCGTCCGTGACCATTGCCGCCGATGACATGCCGCCCGAATAGCGCAGCTCGTAGTAGGACGCCGCTTGGCTCACACCGGACGTGCCGACCGCTGCCAGCAGGCCCGATGCGATCGCGGCAGCGAAACGCCAGCTCCACATGTCGATCCTCCCCATCGATAGTGTATTCCGGGGCATGCTAGACGCCGGGCCGCTATCGGACAACATCGATTCACTGACGGGCGGGCCGATAGGCGGACCCATATTCCGGGCACGGGCGTCTATCGTGTCGGGGATGTCTGCGGATCTGGTGATGGATGAGGTCACGGTCGGATACCGGCCCGGCGTGCCGGTGCTGCGCGGCCTGTCGCTTGCCGTGCGTCCGGGCGAAGTGCTGGCGGTGACCGGCCCGTCGGGCGCGGGCAAGACGACTCTACTTAGGACACTCGCGGGCCTGCTGGCCCCGGCTCAGGGCACGGTCACCGTGGGCGGCGGCGAACCGGTTGGCGATCGCGACAGCGCGGTCAAGCGTGGCATCGTGTTGATCCCGCAGGATAACGGGCTCGCGACGATGCTCACGGCGGCGGAGAACATCCAGGTGGTGTTGCTGGCCGGCGGGGTACCCCCGGATGAAGCCCTGTCCAGGACGGCGCAATGCCTTGAGCTGGTTGGGCTTTCCGGGCAGCACGATCAGCTGGTGGAGGAGCTTTCGGGTGGACAGCAGCAGCGGGTGGCGATCGCCCGTGGGCTCGCGTTACGAGGCGATTTCCTGCTCGCCGACGAGGTGACCAGCGAGCTGGACGCGGCCAACCGGCAGCGCGCGCTCGATCTCCTGCTCGCCGAGGCGGCACGCGGGGCGGCGGTAGCGTTCGCCACGCACGACCCGGACGCGGCCGCCGCCTGCCACGCCGAACTGCACCTGGTGGATGGGCAAGTATGGTCCGGCTGATCCTCGGCACGCTGGCCGCCCGGCGGGGCGAGGTGGTGGCGCTGGCGCTGCTGGCCGTGCTCGCTGTGGGTGCCGCGACCGCGGCCCCGCTGATGGCCGATGAGGCGCGGCGGCGGGCGATCGCGGTCGAACTCGACGCGGCCACCCCTGCCGAGCGCGCGATCACCGCGAGTTCGTCCTCGGGCACGCTGGACGAGCTGCACGGCAGGGTGCGCCGGCTCGACCCGCCAGCCGCGCTCACTGTCGTCATTGGAGCGTGGACGCGACCGTCCGATTCAGACCTTCCCATCGTGTACCGGTCGGGAGTCTGCGCCCACCTGAGGCTCGTGCAGGGTGACTGCTCCGGGCTGGTGGCCCCCGCTGACGCCGCAACACCGCCCGGCCTGCGCGTCACCGGGAGATATGACCCGGCGCACGGGCTCAACGACCCGTTCTGGGCGGGCCGCGCCGAGCTCACACCGAGCCCGGTCCGCGACGACAACCCGCTGTTCACAGAGTCCACTTTGGACACCGAAGGACTCAACCTCACCGTGGACGTCGTCGCCGGGAAGGGCTCGCTCACGCCCAAGTCCATCGACGCCGTGACCGCGTTCGCCACCCGGTACCGCCTCGAAACGCAGGTGAGCACCGACAACGGCCTGCTCACGCTCACCCGCCGTGTCGCCGCCGGCACCGACGACACGGCCGCGCTCGTCGCGGGCGGCCAGCTGGTGGTGCTGTGCTGGCTCGTGCTGCTGCTCTCCGTCGTGCATCTGGCCCGTCATCGCCGGACGGAGGTCGCGCTCGGCGCGCTGCGCGGCGCGCCGCGCCGCCACCGGGCCGTGCTCGCGCTCGGCCCGACCGCACTGGTGCTAATCGCCTCGGGCCCGATCGGGGCCGCGCTCGCCTGGCTCGGCACGAGTGTCGTGATCGGACGCTGGGAGCCACTGCCCGAATCGGCTTTGCTCGTCGCGGGCGCGGTCCTGCTGTCGGCCGTCGTTTCGGCGGCGCTCGCCGAGCAGCGTGCCCATGCCGTGTCCCTGCTTGAGGCGATGCGCGAGGTGCCGTCCCGGCGCGGCCGTGCCGGAGCGCTCGCCGTCGAAGCCGCGGTTGTCGCGCTCGCCGTCGCGGCCATCGCACAGTCCACATCGGACCCGGACAGCGGGCTGGCCGTCATCGTGCCGCTGTGCTTGGCGGCCGTGGTGGGCGTGCTGCTGGCCCGGCTCGTGCCTCTGGTGGCGGCGAAGCTCGGCGTGGCCTGGATCCGCCGCGCCCGGCTCGGGAGCGGGCTTTCCGTGCTGTGGCTGGCCCGCCGCCCGGGAGCGGACCGGCTCGTCGCGCTCATCGTCATCGCCGTCGGACTGCTCGTGCACGCCGCGGGCGCCTGGGACGCGATGCGCACCGACTTCGCTGAACGCGCCGCACAGGAGCTTGGCGCGCACCGGGTGCTCACCGTGCAGGCCCGCTCCCGGGCCGCCCTGCTCCACGCGGTCAGAAGCGTTGACACGCAAGGAATGTGGGCCATGGCCGTAGCCCGCCATCAGGATGCCGTCGCCGTGGACTCGCCCCGCCTGGCCGCGATCGTGCCCGATTCCAGCGAGATCGCGGACCGGCTGCGCCCGGCGGCCAATGAGCCGATCCGCATCAACACAGCCGACCTGGAGCTCGACGTCATTGTCACCGGGCCGATGCCGCCGGTCCGGGTGACGGCCGTGCTCGACGGCCCAAACGGCGAGCGCGTCACGGGTGCGGTGGACGTGGAGACGACGGGCTTCTACCGCATTGCGGTGCCCGCATGCGCCGGCGGTGGCTGCCGCCTGGCGTGGCTCAGCTTTCCGCGCTCCCCCGATCAGCTTGCCATCTCTCGCGTGGGTCCGCTGAGCGCCGGAGCGGTCGCGCATGCGGCCCGGTGGCGGCGTGAGGTGGGCATGGAACCGGAGGTGATGATCTCTGCCACGCGCGAGGGGTACCTGAAAATGCAATACATCCCGATTGACCTGCGCAACGTGAGCACTGATATTCGCATTGCCGCGGCCGACGCGCCCATGCCCGTGCCGATCGTCATCCACGGGCCGCGGCGGCTGGCCGAAAGCCGCGAGAAGGTGAGCCGTTGGGTGCTCACCGGGTCCAGGCCCGTGGATGCCACGGCCGCGCAGCGCCTGCCGGGCGTGCCCGAGGGCGGGTTCCTCGTGGACCTCGAATATGCCGACCGGCTCAGTGACAGCGAGCTGAACCTGTTGCGGCTTGAGGTGTGGCTCAACCGGTCCGCACCGTCCGATGCGGCCGATCGGCTGCGTGCCGCCGGAGTCGTGATTGCCGGCGATGAGACCATCGCGCAACGGGCGCAACGGTTCTCCGCCGGCGGGGCGGGGCTCGGCCAGGTGCTGCGCGTGGCGGGCGGGCTGGCCGGGATCGCGCTGGCGGCCGTCGCCCTGCTCG
>NZ_QJUG01000329.1 GCF_003426775.1 Allorhizocola rhizosphaerae
CCAGGCCGCCTCCTCGTGGTCGCGTGGCACGGCAACGAAAACCGCCGCCGTGATGAGCACCGTGGTGGGCAGGGCAAGCGTGCTGTGCAACAGGGTGACCGCATAGGTCGTGTCGTAGAGCCCGGTCACCAGGAAGATGCGCGCCAGCGGCACGGACAGCACGACGATCGGCAGCGCCCGGGTGAGCAACAGGAACAGCTGATAGGGCTGCCTGCCCCGGAACGCGTAGCGCGCGACCGCATATCCCGCCGGCACGCCGACCGCCAACGACACGACCACCGTGCCGAGCCCGACCATCAGCGAGTTGAGGAACCCACCCACGACCCCGGTGGAGTTGAGGAACCGCCCGAGCGTCTCGGTCGACACATCGGTGGGCAGCAGCGACAGCGGGAACCGGTTGAGCGACTCACGGCTGGAGAACGCCGCGAGCGTCACCAGATAGAGCGGGACGGCCATGAACAGCGTGATGAGCACACAAGCGAGCTGCACCCCCATCCGTCTCATGTGCGCTCCCGCATCAGGTGCAGATAGCCGGCCGCCGCGAGCATCGACAGGGCCAGCACCACGAGCGCGATGGCCGTGGCCACCGCCGGATTTTGCAGCACCGAGTACCACTGGTACGTCTCACCGACGAGCAGCGGCAGGTTGCGCCCGGTGAGCGCCTGCGCGACCGCGAACGTCTCCAGCGCGAGGATCGTGCGCAGGATCAGCGCCACCTGCAGGCTGGGCTTGAGCTGCGGCAGCACGACATGCCACAGCCGCCGCAGGTATCCCGCGCCGAACACCGCGGCCGCCTCGTCGTAATCCCTTGGTATGCCCTGCAATCCGGCCACGATGATGACGAACACCAGCGAGGTGGCCCGCCACAGCTCGGCGATCACCACGGCCACGAACATGGAGGCCTGGTTTTCGTGCGAGAGCCAGGGGTACCCGGAAAATCCAAGGTATTCGAGGAAGGAGTTGAGGTATCCGCGATCGGTGAACACCGACAGCCACACCAGCCCGGCCGCCAGGTCGCTGACCGCGAGCGGGATCACCCACAGGAAGAAGTACAGCCCGGACAGCCGCGGCCGCTCCCGCAGCAGCAGCGCCATGGTGAGCGCGAACGCGAACTGCAGCGGGATCAGCACCACGATGAGCAGACCGGTGTTGCGCGCGGCCGGCCAGAAGTATGGATCGTCGAGCATGCGTGAGAACGCGCCCGGCTGGTCGAGCGCCTGCCCGATGCCGGCCGCCAGCGGCCATGCGAACAGCGCCGTCATGAACAGCAATGACGGCGCTATCAGCAGCAGTGGCTTCCTCATGCCACTTTGCATGGCGCGCCCGCGGGATCGGGCGCCCAGCACGGCACCTTCACTTCGTCGAGGATCGCGTTGAGCTTGGCCGCCTGGGCGTCGAGCACGCCCTGCACCGGCCGGCCGTCGAGGCAGATCTCCTTGAAGCAGTTCTTGAAGATCTGGCCGACCTCACCGTCCTTGGTGCCGAGCCCGACCGGCGGCAGCGAGACGATGGTGCCGGACGAACCCTGCTGCGCCTTGACCCCGGCCGCTTCCAGCGCGATGGGCGCGGGCAGGTCGCCGGGGAGGTCTGCTTTGGACACCGGGAAGAAGGCGTTCTGCCGCAACACCTCGATCTGCACCTGTGCGGTGGTGAGCGCCTTGATGACCTCTTTGGCCTTGTCGGCCTGCGGCGCGCCCTTGGGGATGGCCAGCCCTGCCACCACCAACATGTATCCGCGCCCCTTGGGCCCGCGCGGGGCGGGCACCATCAGCCAGTCGTCCGGTTTGGACTTGGGCGCGTTGATCAGCCGGGCCACGTGGTCGAAGGCGATGAGCACCTCGCCGCGCTCCAGCGGCTCCTGCATGAAGTCGTAGTTGGTGGACGCGGGCGCGCTCTGCGCCCACAGCTGCTTCATGTAATCCCACGCCGTCGCGGCCTCGGGGCTGCGGAACGTGGTGATCTGACCGCCGGTGAAGCTCGGCAGCAGGAACCCTTGGAAGAACCGGTGATAGAGCCCCTTGGCCCCGGCCGGGATGCCGAACACCGGCTTGCCGCCGTTGCCCGCCTTGGCGGCCGTGGCCCAGGCCAGCAGCTGGTCGTAGGTCAGGTCGTCGACCTTGGCCCCGGACGGCAGCCACTGCAGCGCCTTCTTGTTGACCGCGAGCAGGTAGGTGGCCTGCATCCACGGGATGTATTTGACGGTGGAGCCGCCGAGCCGGGCCAGCGTGGTGAGCTCGCCGGGGAACTGGCGGTCGCCGAGCCCGCCAAGCAGGTCGTCCAGATCGGACAGCCGGTCGCGTTGCGGGGCAAGGTCTCCGTGCAGCCCGCCGAGCAGGCTCAGCTGCATGCGGTTGGCGTCGGCCTGGGCCTGCACGGTGGCGGCGAACGCGCTCTGGTCCACCGGGTTGAAGCCCACCTTAGCGGACTTGACGTGGTCGGACAGGATCTTTTCGAACCGCTGCCGCTCCTCCACCGGGAGGAACTGCGTGGACAGGAAGTCGACCGCGCCCTCCTCACCGGTGCCACTGGTGGAGACGCCGCCGCAGCCCGCAACCGTGAGCACTCCGGCTGCCAGGAAAGCACGCCGAGTAACACTCTGAGTCATGTTCCTCCCTACGTGGGGTTATGTCCAAAAAGGAAGGACTGATGGCGTGGTTTATCGTACATCCGATTTAGGTACCGCGCTCGGCTTGACAAGCCCATCGGCGTTTCCAGCGGCACCCGCCGCGTTCCCGGGCCGGTTAGACCAGCAGACCCCCGGTGGCGCGGATATTTTGGCCGGTGACCCATTGCCCGTCGGGCCCGGCCAGGAACGCGACCACGGCCGCGATGTCGTCGGGCGTGCCGAGCCGTTGCAGCGCCGTCATCGCGGCGCTGCGCTCAAGCGCCTCGGGCGGATTGGCGCCGCGCAGCATGTCGGTGTCGGTGGCGCCCGGCGAGACCGTGTTGACGGTGATGCCGCGCGGTCCGAACTCACGCGCCGCCACCGCCGTAAACTGCTCCAGCGCGGCCTTGCTCGCGCAGTAGAGGGCTATCGTGGGCGCGGGCACGACGGTGTTGAGGGTCGAAATGTTGACGATGCGGCCGTTGTCCCGCATCAGCGCGGCCGCCTCCCGCATGGCCAGCAACGGAAACTTGGCATTGACGGTCATCACGCGGTCGAACTCTTCAGCGGTCATGTCGGCGATCGACCGGGCGCCGATGACGGCAGCGTTGTTGACGAGAATGTCCAAACCGGATTCGCGGACCGGTTCGAAGAGGGTGGCGAGCGAGGCTATGTCCTCCTGATCCGCGCGAACCCCTACCGTGCCTGGGATTTCATCTTCCGGCTTATTTTTCTGGTACGAGTAGACGACCCGCGCGCCGTCGGCCGCCAGGCGCTGCACGATCGCCCGTCCGATCCCCCGCGATCCACCGGTGACGATGGCCGTCTTTCCGTTGAGCCTCATGGGTGGCAAGCTTAACGGACGGCAAACTCCCGATATTGAAGGAATGCGCACAGTTTGGTGGGCGTGAGCCCGGCCATGGCGCGCACGTCGCGTTGAAAATGGGCCTGGTCGGCATAGCCGCAATCGGAGGCGATGGTGAGCAGGCTTTCATGTTGCGCGAGCAGGAAGACGGAGCGCTGGAAGCGGGCGATCCGCGCCACTGTTTTGGGCCCGAGACCGATCTCCCGCTGAAATCTCGTTTGCAGATAGCGTTTGCTGACCGACAGCTCGTCGGCGATGTCGGCGACGCGCATGCGGCCGGTGGGCTGCTGCAGGCGATGCCATGCGCGCAGGAGAAGCCTGTCGTGGTGCGGTTCGGCCGGCAGCCAACGGCACAGTTCATCGTCCAGCACGGCGAATCGGTCCGCCCAGCCGGGCGCGGCGGCGAGGCGCTCGGCCAGCTCGGCCTCGCGGCGGGAGCCGAGCACGTCGGCCAGGCGCACGCTGCCCTCGACCAGCTCGGGCATCGGAACACCAAGCAGGGCAAGCACACCGGCGGGCGTCAGTCCAATCGAGACACCGTGCCACCACGTGGTCTCGCCCTCGGTGGTCGCCACCGTGCGCGGTCCGGTGACCAGGCGGCTCGCACCGGACAGGTCGACGATGAGCACGACGAGATTGAGCGGGAGCACGCGATGGCGCACCGCCTGGGCCGAGCTGAAACAGGAATAGCCAACGACATAGGGCCGAAGGCGCGGGTGCGGCAGCGCGGACGCCGTCGCACACGGATCCGCCTTCACCACGGCCGGCACCGAATGCATGTGCGTCGCGGACGTCATGCCACCAATCATGCACGGCACCCCTGTGATCAACTGATGACGGATCGGAGATCGCGGGCGGGACGATGCGTCAAAACCATCCAGACCGGAGGTCTTAGGCAATGAGACCAGCAATTCGAGCCGCAGCGGCATCGCTGATCCTCGTCATCACCGCGTCGGCGACAAGCTTCGTGGCCGCCGCACCCGCGCACGCCGACCCGACGTGGTGCGTCGGCCAGACGACCATCACGTCGGTGCACAGCAACCTGCTCGTGTCCACCGAATACGGCAGCGACCACCGGCTCCGGGCGCGTGCCGCGCAGGAAGGAGAGTGGGAGCGGTATTGGTTCTGCCCAGACGCGCCGGACGACAGCATTTTCGGCATCCAGGCGGCAGAGGGCGAGTGGGTGACCGCCGAAGTCAGCTACCCCGCCCCCGATCAGGGCTTGCTGCGGGCACGCACCACGAGCTGGGGCGCGTGGGAGAAGTTCCGCTGTTATCGGGTGACCGGGGGCGTCGCGTTCCTGTCGCTGGCCAACAACCGGTTCGTCACCGCGGAAAACGGCTCGACCGGCAGCCGGTTCGGCAACCTGCGGGCACGGGCGACGTCAGTGGGCGCGTGGGAGACGTTCCGGCTCAGCAGCACCACCCTGACCAACCGTTGCCTGGTCTAGCGCGCGTAGCGCGGCGTCCATCAGGTCGAGAAGTTCGGGCCGCCGCAGATCCTCGGCGGCCCGGATCTTCACGTGGCGGTGTACCTTGCCATCGCCCTCCATGAGCCCGGCCGGGTCGGGCAGGCTCGCGCCGTGCGCGATGCCGAGCGTCACGTGGGCGCGGGCCGGGATGACGGTGAAGACCAGGCCTTTGTAGCCGGGCGCGGTACCAAATCCCATGGTTTCTTTGTCTTGGGTGACCACGGCGTCGGGGAAGCGGGCCAGGATCGCGTCGCACACCTGTCGGGTGAGCGCGTCGGTGCCGGAGTTCTTCTCCATGGCGACAGGTTAGTTGATCTCACATCGTGGCAAAGCGATCATATGGCTCAGATCGGATACACCTTGATGAGTGAGCAGAGTTCGCCTCGGCAGTTGGTGGATGACGCCTTGGGGGCCGAGCGCGCGGGGTTCGACTTCGCGGTCTGCTCGGATCATTACTACCCGTGGCTGGAGGAGCAGGGGCATTCGCCTTACGCGTGGGCGGTGCTGGGTGCGGTGGCCCACGCGACCGAGCGGATGGGGCTGATGTCGTTCGTGACCTGCCCGATCCAGCGGTACCACCCGGCCGTCGTGGCACAGAAGGCCGCGACGGTGGGCCTGTTGTCGGAGGGCCGGTTTATCCTCGGGCTCGGGTCGGGCGAAAACCTCAACGAGCATGTGTCCGGCGGATGGCCACACCGGACCGAGCGGCACGCGCGGTTCGCCGAGGCATTGGAGATCATCCACTCGCTGCTGCAGGGTGATCGCCTGACCTATTCGGGCGACTTTTATGAAGTGCCCGAGGCATACCTGTGGGATCGGCCGACCAACGGGGTGCCGATCGGGGTCGCGGTTTCCGGTCCGGACTCGTGCGCGCTCGCGGGCACCTACGCCGACGTGATGATTGCCACGGAGCCCAAGGCGGAGCTGGTGTCGGAGTTCGAGGCCGAGGGCGGGGCGGGCAAGCCAAAATATGGACAGGTCGCGATCTGCTACGGGCCGGATGAGCAGCGGTGCGTGCGGCTGGCGCACGAGCAGTTCCGCTGGTTCGGGCTGGGCTGGCCGGTGAACGCGGAGCTGCCCGATCCGCGCGCGTTCGGCTCGGCCAGCGCGGCCGTGACCGAGGAGCAGGTGGCTCAGCAGATCACGTGCGGGCCGGATGCCAAGCGCCACATCGATGCGATCACCAAGTTCATCGACGCCGGGTTTACTCACGTGGCGCTGGTGCAGATCGGCGGGCAAACCCAGCGGGACTTCCTCGACTTCGCCGAGCGGGAGCTCCTGCCCGCGCTCCGTTAGGTCACGCCTTTGGCTGCGGTGCCCAGCGCGATCCGCACGGCATCGACAAGCCCTTCATCGATCTCGTCGTCCGGCGCGTGCCAGGCGTGAAACTCCACGGCCGCCCGGATGGCACCGTCGATCATCGCTGCCTGCACCCGGATGGGCAGGCTCTCGGCCGGCTGTCCGGCTCGTTCGCCGAGCGCGGCGGCGAAGACCCGCTCGGCCTCCGCGTGTGCCTGTAGCCACATTCCGCGCAGCTGCGGGTCCTTGCGCGTCAACCGGACAAGGGCGACCAGGGTGGCCGTGTTGGTGACCTGTCCACGCAGGGCACGAATCCCTTCGATGAGCTCGCCCATGCCGGCTCCGCTCGGCCACGCCCGGATCACGTGCGCGAGCCCCTCCGCGCCGGTGGTGAGGAGAGGCATCACACAGCTTTCCTTCGACGGAAAGTACCGCCAGAGCGTGCGCACCGAGATGCCTGCCGCCGCAGCGATCTCCTCCGCGGTCGTCGCGGTGACCCCCTTGGCGGTGAACAATTGCACGGCCGCACGGGCGATGTCGAGCCGGGTGGCCTCCTTGCGCCGCTCGGTCAGCGGAGGCCGACCTGGACGGGTGGTCATTTTGTCAGCATAGCCCGGTTTTGTCGTTCCGTGCCTTATTGGCACATCGCGCCAAAAAGTCGTATGCTCATGTCCAGGCAAGGGCCCCGCCCCCGACGGGGCCGGCCGTCCCCCGCACCCCCGGTGTGGCACCCATCCCCCACACCGCCCGCTGACGCCGCTCACCCCCGGGCGGCGCAGCGGCCCCCCAATCAGCGCCCAGCGCCCCGCC
>NZ_QJUG01000033.1 GCF_003426775.1 Allorhizocola rhizosphaerae
CAGGTCGGCACCAGCACCACAACCACCTTCACCAACACCGGACTGTCGGCCAACACCAGCTACTGCTACCGCGTCACCGCATCCAACACCAACGGCACGTCCGGCCCATCCAACACGGTCACCGCCACGACCACCGGCGGCGGGGGCGGCGGCTGCACGGCCACGGCGACCGTCCAAAGCCAGTGGGGCAACGGCTATGTCGTGCAACCGGTGACGGTCACCAACACCGGCACGTCGGCGATCACCGGCTGGCGGGTCACGTTCACCCTCCCCGCCGGGCACACGATCGTGGGCATGTGGAACGCCACCCCAACGGGCAGTGGCACCATCACCGCCACAAACCTGAGCTACAACGGCAACCTCGGGCCGAGCGGGAGCACCAGCTTCGGCTTCCAGGTCAGCCGGCCCAACGGCAACACCCAGCTGCCGTCCGGCTACACCTGCACCGCCTCATAGCGAGATAGCGCAAAAAAGTGCGGCCCGCGGTTCACCCCGCGGGCCGCCGCGGCGCATGGTGCAGCACGCAGAACTCGTTGCCCTCGGGATCGGCCAGCACAAAGAACCCCTCGTCGCCGTTCTGCCCGACGTCGGCGGGCCGGGCACCCAACCCGATGAGCCGCTCGACCTCCTTCTCCCAGGGTCCGTCGGC
Organism: Allorhizocola rhizosphaerae; assembly: GCF_003426775.1. Lineage (GTDB taxonomy): Bacteria > Actinomycetota > Actinomycetes > Mycobacteriales > Micromonosporaceae > Allorhizocola > Allorhizocola rhizosphaerae. Next base: position 650 of record NZ_QJUG01000033.1, read on the forward strand.
GACCATATCGGGATGGATGCGGTTCTTTCCTTTCTTGGGGGTACCGGATCCCTGCAGCCACACCGTCGGCAGATCCTCACGGCCGGGTGGAAACAGCTTGGCGCTGCCGTCGTCGCCCTTCTCGGCCTCGTAGCCCAGTGCCTCGGACCAGAACCGGATCATCAGATCCAGATCCTTCACATCGATCGTCCATTGCGCCACTTGCACAGACATGACATCGGCATACCCGCATGCGCAAGCCGGGTAACCGGTGACCATCGCCAGACCCGCCCGGCGGCGCGTCAGATCAGGCCAATGAGCCAAGTGGAACGGGACTGAGCGCGCTCGCGATCGCGGCGGCAGCGGCTCGCAGTCTGTCCGCCCCGACGTTGCCATAGCCGATTACCAGGCCGGGATAGGGCGCGGTGGTCATCGCATAGGCCGACAATGGTGCGAGCCGGATTCCTTTGCCTGCCAAACGCTTGGCCAACTCGCGATCGTTCACGCCCGCCGGCAGGCGCAGCACGACGTGCAAGCCGGCCGCGATGCCGACCGGTTGCCACTCAGGGAATCGGGCCGCAAGCTCAGCCAGCAGGGCGTCCCGGCGTTGCCGGTAGAGGCGGCGAGTCTTGCGCAGGTGCCTGTCATAGCCACCGGATCGCAGTAGCTCGGCGAACCCCGCCTGCTCGGCAACGCTGCCGCCCCGATCGTAAAGCCGTTTGCCTTCCAGCCCGATGCGGCAGGCGGAAATCCATGCAGCCCTGGGAAAGGCACCGAGCGCGGGCATCCCGGTGCGCAGATCGTACTCCCAGCGAACCGGCGGCACAGGGGCTGCCACGGCTGATGACGAGGTGACCGAGGCGAGCGCGACACGGGTGCCCGAGCCGCGCCGGGCGGTCAGGTAGCCCTCGGCGATGAGCTGATCGTAGGCGGCGGTCACGGTGCCTCTGGCCAAACCGAGCTGCACGGCCAGGTCCCGGCTGGAGGGGAGCCTGATTCCGGCGGGTAGGTGGCCGGACCGGATCGCCTCCCGCAAGGCGCGCTCGAGCCAGCGAGGCCCGGCTGCGGTCGGCAGTAGCAGCTCGCGGAAAGTGGACCAGTTTTTCTCCATCGAAGTGGAGCTTATTTTCGGGCCACCGGAGCCACAAGGTCAACCTATGGAATTCATCACCGCCTGGCTGCGGGAGACCACGGGCGGCTTGCCAAAGGTTTTCTGGTACCTGTGGAGCATCACCCTGATCGGCAACATCGCCTCGTTCGTGCTGATCTTCTTGACCTTCTACCTGCAGAGCGCGCGCGGCTTCACGGCCGCGCAGGTCGGCGTGGTGCTCGCGGTGACCGGGGTGGGCAGCGTCATCGGCAGCACACTCGGCGGTGTGCTCGCCGACCGCTGGAGCAGGCGCCGCACCGCAATCACGGGCTACCTCATCTGCATGGTTTCCCTGCTCGGTACCGGTATGACGGCCGACCTCTCAGTGATCGTCGCCATGATGCTGGCCAACGGGATAGGCATCTCGTTCGCCGGCACAGCGAGCAGCGCGCTGGTCACGGACGTGGTCGCCGAAGCAGACCGGACCAGAGCGTTCAGCATCAACTACTGGTCGATCAACATCGGCACCTCGGTCGCGGCACTGCTCGCCCCGGTGGCGATGCAGGCGGACTTCTTTCTGCTCTTCGCATTCGACGCGGCCGGTGTCGCCGTACTGGCAATGATCATGTTTGCCCTGATTCCGGAAACCCGGCCGACCGCGGACGGATCGGAGCCGGCCTCCCCGATTTCCACGGGTTCGCTGCGCAATGTGCTTACTGACCGGGTCTTCCTTACCTTTGTGGTGCTGTTCTTCGTCTTTCAACTGGTCTTCAAACAGAACAACGCCGGATTGCCGCTGGCGGTGCAGCGCGATGGGCTGGACGCGACCGCCTACGGCTGGATCTATGTCGTCAATACCCTGCTGATCGTGATCGGGCAGCTTTTTCTGCCCCGGCTGATCCGCGACCGGGCGCACTCGAAGGTCCTCGCCCTTGGAGTGTTTCTCGTCGGAGCCGGCTTCGGGATGACCGCCCTGGCCGATGTGGCGTGGTTCTACGCCGTGACCGTGGCGGTTTGGACACTCGGCGAGATGGCCTACTTCTCCGTGCTCGACGCGAGCGTCGCCGGGCTGGCACCACGTCATCTGCGGGGCCGGTACTTCGGGGTCTTCTCGTCCGCGAGCCAGCTCTCGAGGTTTGCCGCACCACTGTTCGCCGGATACCTGCTGCACAGCTACGGCGAGTTGCTTTGGATTGCCTGTCTCGTCATGGGTGTCGGCGCCGCGGCGGCCTACCTGCTGACCGCGCGACTCCGTGAGCACCGGATAGCGCAACTTCGGACCACTGCGCAAAGACCCACGGCAGCGGCCGAATCACTGGTCGGGCAGCCTGGGTGACGCGCGCGCACCAGTCAACGCCAGGCCGTGTTTGCCCGTGGGCGTTGCCGCGTAGTCGGACAGGTGCGGCCGGGCCGGCTAATCCAGCGGGACGACCGCCACGGCGCGGGGTTCGAGGGTCACCGTGCCCGCGAACCCGTCGACCGTGACCGGGTCGTCCGCGCGGTTGATGAGAAACGCATAACGGTCCGTGCCATGAGAACGGATCGCGAGTTCGACTTTGCCGCGCGCCGCGGGCGGCAGTTCGCTGTGCACGCCGGCGGCGCCCGCGAGATCGGACAGCACGCGAGTGAGCCCGTCGGGCCCGAGCCGCGTGGAGACATAGGACGCAGACCCCGCGCCCACCGCCCGCCGCGTGATCGCCGGTGAGCCGTCGGCGTAACGCGCCAAGATGGAGGCGTCGACGGGATCGACCCGTTCCGACCAAAGCGTGCCCGTCAAGCCGTTGTCCAAGGACACGTGCTCGGAGTCCAGCAGCGGGGTGAACTCCTGCACCCGGATCCCGAGCAGTTCCCGCAGCGCACCCGGATACCCGCCAAGCCACACGTGGTCGTTCTCGTCGACAGTGCCCGAGAAGTAGGTCGCGACCAGATGCCCGCCGGACTCCGCAAACTGCCGCAGTTCCTTGGCCGCGTGCTCACTGAGCACATGCAGGATCGGCGCGACCACCAGACCGTAGCCCTCCAGCGGTGTGCCGTGCGCGATGACGTCCGCGCGGATGCCGAGATTGAGGAAGGCCGTGTACCAGTCGAGCGCCTCCTGCCGATACCGCAGGCGATCCGTCGGGTGCGAGTCGGCCTCGGCCGCCCACCACGATTCCCAGTCGAACACGATGGCCGCAGGAGAACGCTCGCGCACCGATCCCGCCACGACCGCCAACTCCCGCAGAGTCGCGCCAAGCCCAACAACCGTGCGGAAAACGTCGCTGTCCGCACCCGCGTGCGGCACCATCGCCGAGTGGTACTTTTCCGCGCCCGCTGCGGACTGCCGCCACTGGAAGAAGCAGACCGCGTCGGCGCCATGCGCGACGTGCGTGAGCGAATCGCGCATCAGCTCGCCCGGCTTCTTCGCGAGGTTGACCGGCTGCCAGTTCACCGCGCTTGTCGAGTGCTCCATGAGGTACCACGGACGCCCCCCGGCGATGTTCCCGGTCAGATTCGCCGAGAACGAAAGCTCGTCGAACGCTTGCGGGCCGGGCTGCACATAGTGGTCGTTGGACACGAAGTCGATTTCCCGCGCCCACCGCGCGTAGTTCATGCCCTTCGTCCCGCCCATGATCATGAAGTTGGTCGTCGCGGGCACGTCCGGCGTCAGTTCGAGCAGCAGCTCCCGTTCGGCGCGCAGATACTGCCGCAGCGCCTCGTCGGAGAACCGCTTGAAGTCAAGCTGCTGCGTGGGATTCGGGTGGGTGGCGGCCAGCCTCGGGGGCAGAATCTCTTGCCAGTCACCGTATTGCTGCGACCAGAACGCCGTACCCCAGGCATGATTTAAAGCGTCAATCGTGGTGTATCGCTGGCGCAGCCACTCCCGGAAGGCGCGCGCCGCGTCGTCGGAGTAGTCGTAAACATTATGGCAGCCAAGCTCGTTGGAGATGTGCCACGCCACCAGGGCCGGGTGGCCGCCATATCGCCGCGCCATCGCCTCGACCAACGCGAGCGCGTAACGCCGAAACACCGGAGACGTTGGGCGCCAATGCTGCCGCCCGCCCGGCCACACCGTCTCGCCGCGCTCGTTGACCGGCAGGATCTCCGGATACTTGGCGGTCAGCCAGGGCGGCGGCGACGCGGTCGCAGTAGCGAGATCCACCGCGATCCCGTTGGCGTGCAACAGGTCCATCACCTCGTCAAGCCAGCCGAACTCCCAAACCTCAGGAGCGGGTTGCAGCCGCGCCCACGAGAAGATGCCGACGGACACGATGTTGACGCCCGCCTCGCGCATCAGGCGCACATCCTCCTGCCACACGGATTTCGGCCACTGCTCGGGGTTGTAGTCTGCGCCGAAGCCGAGGCCCGGGATGCGCGGCCAGCGCGGGCGGTGCTGCACGAATGTCACTCCCCTATAAAGGGTGGGCACAGTGGCCCACCCTTGGCTAGCACGTCAGTTAACCGTGAAACCCTGATCCTTGCCGTACTTGACGCACGCGTCCTGCCATGCCTTCAAGCCGTCGGCGAGGGTCGTGTTGGACACATACGCCTTGCCAACCGTGTCGTTGAAGATGCTGTTGGCGTACACCTGGAACGGCAGATACGACCAACCGGGCACGACGCCGTTCGCGGACTGCGCGAAGATCTGGTTGGCCTTCTGCCCGCCGAAGTACGGGAATTCCTTGTTGAGGAACGCATCCGACTTCATGTCGGCGGTCGTCGCCGGGAACGCGCCGTTGTCGAGCCGGATCTTCACGCCCTCGCCCGCCGTGGCGTACTTGAGGAATCCGTATGCGAGCGCGTTGTTGGTGCCCGCCTTGGGGATGGCAAGCGAACTGCCGCCGTTTTCGGCCGTTGCGGTGCCGCCCGCGGTCCACTGCGGCATCGGCGCGACGCGCCAGTCGCCCTTGGCCGGGGCCACACCGGTCTCCAGGTTGGCCGGCATCCACGCTCCAATCACGAGGGTCGCGATGGTGCCGTCGCCCAGACCCTTGTACCACGCGTCGCTCCAGCCCGTGACCGGCGCGAGCAGCTTCTCGCTGACGAGCTGCTGCCACAGGGTGGAAAACTTCTGCGAGCCCGGGTCGGCCAGATTGACTTTCACGTTGGTACCGTCCACGGTGAACGGTTTCCCGCCGGCCTGCCAGATCAGGCTCGTGGTGAAGCCCGCGTCGCCGGTATCGCTGGTGATGTAGGCCTTCGGGTCGGCGGCATGCAGTTTCCGCGCCGCCGCCACATACTCGTCCCACGTCGTCGGCACGGTGATGCCGTGCGTGTCGAACACCTTCTTGTTGTAGAACAACGCCATCGGGCCGGAGTCCATCGGCAGGCCATAGATGGTGCCACCGGATTTCACCGACGCCCAGGGGCCGGGGGTGAACGTCCCGTCCAGCTCGCCCGCGCCGAACGAGCCCAGATCGGTGAGCGACTTGCCGAGCGCGAACTGCGGCAGCGCGTAGTACTCGATCTGCGCGAGGTCGGGCACGCCCTTGCCCGCGGCGATCGCGTTTTGCAGCGCCGTGTACTGCTTGTCGCCGGTCCCGGCGTTGACCAGATTGACCTTCACCTTCGGGTATTTGGTCTGGAACGCGGTGACGACCTGCTTGAGGGTCGGCTCCCAGGCCCACACGGTGACGGTGCCGCCCGCGTCGAGCGCGGCCTGCACCTGATCGGCCGTCACGGGCCCGGTGCCGTTGTTGCCGTCATCGGAGCCGCATGCGCCCAGAGTCACGGCCAACGACACGGCCATGGCCGAGCCGAGAAGGGTACGACGGTTGATATTCATCATGGGTGTCCTTTCCAACAGGGGTGGTTCAGTCCTTGACGCCGCCGGTGGCCAGGCCCGACTGCCAATAGCGCTGCAACAGCAGGAAGGCCAGCAACAGGGGCAGGATCGTCAGCAGCGATCCGGTGATGACGAGGTTGAAGATGACGTCCCCACCGGCGGTCGTCGCCTGGTCGTTCCACTCGTTGAGGCCGAGCGTGAGCGGGTACCAGTCCGGGTCCTTGAGCATGATGAGCGGCAGGAAGTAGTTGTTCCACGTGGCCACCATGGCGAACAGGGCCACGGTGACGATGCCGGGCGCGAGCAGGGGCACGCAGATGCGCAGGAATGTGCGGAATTCGTTGGCGCCGTCGACCCGCGCGGCCTCCATGAGCTCGCCGGGGATCGCCTCCGCCGCGAATGTCCACATCAGATAGAGCCCGAACGGGGAGATCAGCGATGGGATGATGACCGCCCATGGCGTATTGGTCAGCCCGAGCTTGGAGAACATGAGGAAGGTCGGCACGGCGAGCGCGGTGCCCGGCACGGCCACCGCACCGATCACGATGGCGAACACCCCGCGCTTGCCCGGAAAGTCGAACTTGGCGAGGGCATATCCGCCCAGTGTCGCGAGGATCGTCGCCCCGCCCGCGCCCACGATCACGTAGAGCAGCGTGTTGAGCAACCATCGCACGAACACGCCGTTGTTGTAGGTCAGCGTGTCGCGGATGTTGTCCCACAACGCGAAGTCGCCGGCGAACCACAGCCCGAACGAGTCCAACAGGCCCGGCTGGGTCTTGGTCGCGTTGATGATCAGCCACACGAGCGGGACGAGGCTGTAGATGAGCATGATGCCGGTCAGCACGGTGAGCAGCAGGCTGCGACGGCGCCGCATGTCAGCGCTCCTTTCGGGTGGCGCGCAGCTGCACGGCGTAGGCCACGATCACGGTCAGCACGCCCATGACGATCGCGACCGTGGCCGAGTAGTTGTACTGCTGGCCCGAGAACGACAGCGAATACGCGTACAGGTTGGGCGTGTAGAACGTGGTGATCACGTTGGGCGCCAGACTCTGCAGGATGGCGGGCTCGTTGAACAGCTGGAAGCTGCCGATGATGGAGAAGATGGTCGCGATGAGCAGGGCCCCGCGGATGGCCGGAAGCTTGATCGACCGGATCACCCGCAGCTGGCTCGCCCCGTCGATCTCGGCGGCCTCGTACAGCGATCTCGGCACCACCTGAAGCGCGCTATAGAAGATCAGCATGTTGTACCCGACAAACTCCCACGTCACGATGTTGCCGATCGACGCGAGCATGAGGCCCGGGGACAGCGGGTCGGGCAGCGACAGCCCGAGCGATTCGTTGAGGTTGCCGACGAGCCCGAACTGGGACCCGTACATGAAGCCCCACATGAGCGTGGCGACCACGGCCGGGACGGCATATGGCATGAAGACGGTGACCCGGAAGAACGCCTTGCCGTAGAGCCGGCCGCTGTCGATGGCCAGCGCGACAAGCAGGGCCAGGAACAGCATGATCGGCACCTGGACCACCAGGAACAGCGCGACCCGCCCGGCCGCCGACCAGAACTGCGGATCGGTGAGGGCGCGCTCGTAGTTTTCCAGCCCCGCGAAGCTGGTGCCGCCGATCAGCCGGGTGCGGAACAGGCTCAGGTAGAGCGCGTACGCGATGGGGGCCAGGAAGACGAAGGCGAACACGGCCAAGAACGGCCCGATGAACGCCCACCCCGTCCATGACCTGCGCCTTGCCATGCACACTCCTCTCGCGAGAAAGATCCAAGCTCGCGAATGTTTACGTTAACATCGGCTGAGTGATAGTGTCACCGCGCCGGAGAACGCGTCAAGCTGCGGTTTCCGATTCGTTACCGGCGGCACCAGGGGAGGATGCGATGGGATGGCCCATTTGAAGCGACGGGTATCGATGGCGGACGTGGCCCGGCTCGCCGGAGTCTCCTCACAAACCGTCTCCCGCGTCGCCAACGGACACCCCAGCGTCGTCGGCAGCACCCGGCAGCAGGTCCTGGCCGCCATGCGCGAGTTGGGCTACAGACCCAACAGCGCCGCGCGAGCCCTGAAAAGGGGAGCCTTCCGGACCATTGGGGTCATTCTCTTTACCTTGTCCAGTACCGGCAACAGCCGCACACTTGAGGCGATCGCCGACCATGCGGCGGGCCAGGGATACGCCATCACGCTCATCCCGGTCGCGGTGCCCACGCAAGACGAGGTGCTCGGGGCATTCACCCGCCTCGGGGAGCTGGCCGTCGACGGGATCATCGTCATCATGGAGGTGCACCTGCTCGACTCCGCGACCGTGACCCTGCCCCCGCACGTGCAGGTGGTCGTGGTCGACTCGGATGCGGGCGACCGATACAGCGTCGTCGACACCGACCAAACCGACGGCGCCCGCCAGGCGGTCGCGCATCTGCTCGAACTTGGGCACCGCACGGTCTGGCACGTGACCGGCCCGCAGGAGTCCTTCGCCAGCAACCGGCGCGAGCAGGCGTGGCGGCGCACCCTTGAGGAGGCCGGGCGGCCCGTGCCACCGCCGCTGCACGGTGACTGGTCCGCCGAGTCCGGCTACCGGGCCGGGCTCGCCCTGGCCGACGAGCCCGACTGCACGGCCGTGTTCACCGCCAACGACCAGATGGCGCTCGGCGTGTTACGAGCCCTGCACGAGCAGGGCCGGCGCGTGCCCGCGGACACCAGCGTGGTCGGGTTCGACGACCTGCCCGAGGCGGGGGCGTTCATCCCTCCACTCACGACAGTGCACCAGGACTTCACGGAGGTCGGGCGCAGGTGCGTGCAGGGCATCCTGCGCCAGATCGAGGGCGGCGAGCCCGAGCACGGCACGACCCTCGTCCCCACCCGGCTCGTGGTCCGCGAAAGCACCGCGCCCCCACCGCCGCCCGCATAACGCGCGGACGCGGCGTCGGGTTCGTGGACCGGTAGGATGTAGCTCGTGGTGACGCGCATAGCCCCAAGATCGTCGACACTGGGGGATGTGATGATGACTGCGGAAGCTATCGCCCCCGACGTGGATGTATGAACTCGTCACCGCCGAGCAGTACGACTCGTGGTCTGAGGAACAGTGCGCCGGCATCGAGATCGTGGATGGGATGATTGTCGGGAGCCCGAGCCCGTCCAAGCGACACAACCGGATCGCGAAAATGCTCGCGGTGGCCTTGGAAGCGGCGGCCGGCGATGAGTGGAACGCCGACGTCGACTTCGACCTCCGACTGCACGATGTGCCTCTGCTCAACCGGCGGCCCGACGTGATCGTCTATCGGGCGGACACCATCGACATCACGCCGACCCGCCCAGAGCACGTGCTCCTGGTCGCCGAAGTGGTCTCACCGGGCTGGGAGACGACCGATCGCATCGTCAAACTCGACCAATACGCGAAGGCTGGCATCCAGTTCTACTGGAGGATCGAGCAAGCACTCACCGGCATGCCCATCGTGTACACCTACGTGCTCGACATGGCCAGCGGAAGGTATCGCGACGCAGAGGTCTTCACCGGCGTGGTGAGAGCGACAGCGCCATTCCCCGTGACACTAGATCTCACAAAAATCTAGCTGGGACACGGATGCGGCAGACGGACCTGATCCAGCCACCGTCAAACCGCTCTACGATCCCCACAATCTCCAGCGCCCGGCTCGGTGGGGCCCGGTGTGGCGCTGCTGCCCGACCCGCGCAAGGTCGAGTGGCTCGGCCGCGAGTTCCTCCGCGTGCTCGGCCTACTGCCGGTAGTCGTGGGGCCGGGGTGAGTTCGTGGTCGGCCAGTCCGGGGCGAACCTGTTGCGCACCATGCTGATCCAGCTGATGGCCGAGGACGTGCCGGTCGCCGATCGCGGCGGCGCGCTGCGCCTCAACCCGCTGCTGCCGCCCGATCGGCTGCGCGCGCTGCACGAGCTTCCGCCAAGCGCTCCGGGTCGTGCGCGTTGGGTGTGCGTGGGCAGAATGCGGCCAGCCGGCAAGCGTGGCCGCTGGCGTCAGGCGCGGCCGGCGGAGGTGAGGCGCAGAAGGCGTTTGGCTTGCTGGGCAAGCGTTTCGGGCGGGTTGCGGTGGGCCGCGCTGTTGCCGGGCAGCAGCCTGTGCAGCCACAGCGCGGCCATGAGGCAGCGGGCCCGGCGCAGGCGTTCGCGGTCGAGGTCGAACCGGGTCAGGAACTCCTCCCAGTCAGTTTGGCGCGCCGACAGGTGCTCGGCGAGGTCGGCGAGCTCGTAGGCCACGTCGGAGGCACCCGCGTCTTCGAAGTCGACGATCCGGATGCGCTCGCCGTCCCACAGGTAGTTGGCGAGGTTGGGGTCGCCGTGCCCGATGACGGTCTGCTCGCCGGGGACGTCGGGCAGCGGCGGACCGGAGAGGAACTCGGCCGCCGCGTCGAACGCCTCGCCCGCGACGCCGGGCGGGCGGGTGGCGCCCGCGAACCATTGGCGGCCAACATCCTGCGCCTCCGCAGCGTGGTATCGCCGCGCAGGCAGGTCGCCCACGGCCGCCGACCACATCGCGCGCAGCGCACGCTCCAAACCGGACAGTTGGGCGTCAGACAGCGTGCCCGACAGGGGCAGTCCGGGCAGCCGGCTCATGGTCACCACGGGCGGTTGGGCGTCGAGGTCTTGCGCGAGCGGAGCTGGTACCAGATCGGGCAGATGGTTATGCAAACGGGTAAGCACTGTCCACTCGCGACGGTGCTCGCCCCGCTCCCATGACAAATAGCGCTTGGCCAGCTCTCCGCTCGTCACGACCATGTCATGCGTCTGCGACATCCGCCAAATCTAGCCGAGCCCGTGCCTTGCGGCTGCCCCGCGCGTCACCCGAAAGGCTGTCAGAAAACCTACGCGCGGCAGCGCCGCGATGGCCGACGCAAGGTCGCCAGTGACAACGCGGACGCGGTCGGCACGCCCCCACAGGAACATCGCCAGTCCAAAACGGGATGGCCGCGAGAGCGCGCACGATCGGCCTGCCCTCGGTGCACCGGCTGGCCCGACCGCGCCCGCATGCCGTGCCGCACGAGGTTGACCGCCTCGCGCACAGCAACCACCGGTAACGCCGCTCCAAACGGGTCATGCGAGCGCACCTTGCCGGGACGGACGCGCACCCCACCGCGGCAGCGCGGCCAGCGCCAGAGCGAACAGCGCGCACACGGAGCCGAAGTGGAAGAACAACAGGCTGTCGGGCAGGCCGAGCCACTCCCAGGCCGGATCCCAGCCCGGCCGAGGCCGCTTGATGTGCCAGGTGATTTTTTCCGACAACCCGGATGCCGCGATCGCGAGCCACACGAGCATCGCGAGCGCGTAGGGTATGGCCGCCAGGTTCTGCACCGCCCGCCTGCCCTCCGTGCGGCGGCTGGCCCAGCCGAACATCATCCACCCGAAGGCGAAGCCGAGCAGCCCGATGCCTATACCGGCCGGGTAGACGGTCCACGGCGTCGCCCGCGTGAGGTGGATGCTCAGATAACCGGAGCCCGGTTGGGGAGAGTTGAGTTCCAGCGTGAGGATCGAATCCTCACGGGTGGCCGACATTTTGAAGCGGTTGGGCGGGCTGGGCTGAGGACAGATGGCGCACCCGTCGACGTCGAGGGACATGACCGGGTGCAGGTCCCATCCGGCGGCGCGCAGCCGTTCCTGCGCGGTCCGCAGTGTCTGCTGGTGCTCGACCGGAGGATTGCCTCCCGCGAAGCCGACGGCCGCGGAAGTCTGGTGGAGATCGGAGTCGAGGCCCAGCAGGTATCCGAAGTCCGTCCAGGTCAGCTCCCGTCCCATCACGGAGAACAGGCCCTGGTCCAACTGGATGCCGTTGATCTGGTGGCCGGGAACGGCGTTGGCGAACAGGGCTCGGGCCTCCGCCTCGGACGGCAGCGGCCGCGCGGTTTCCCAGCCGACGCGGCTGCCGATGGCGCCGGCGAAGAGTCCGCAAAGGACAGCCGTCAGGCCCGCCCACACCGCAACGCTGCGACTTGCCGGGCGGCCCAACCGCGCCCGCATGCCTTGGCACACGAGATCGACGGCCTCGCGCAAGGTCGGCCGGGTGCGCCCGGTCGGGGCGAGCTCCAGCAGGGTACCCACGATCTCATCGGCACGGGCACGCCGGTAGGCCCGCGGATAGCACAGCAGCAACCGCCGGTACCGCCGCTCCAAAGAAGACACTCGGACCTCGCTTAGGTCAGTCGGGGTTTGAGCGCGCGCAGGCGGGCCTCGGCGGCACCGGCGAGCTGGCGCAGCCGCGCCGTCTCGGCCTGCAGCACGCGCAGCCCGTTGCCGGTCAGGCTGTAGTAGCGGCGCATGCGGCCGTCGATGACGTCGTCGCGCACATGCTCGACCAGACCCTGGGCCACCAGCCGGTCGAGCGCCGCGTAGAGCGTGCCCGGCAGGAGTTTGACCCGGCCGTCGGAGAGCTCGGCGACGTCGCGGATGATCCCGTAGCCGTGCTTGGGCCCGTCGGTGAGCGCGGTCAGCACGAGAAACGTCGGCTCGCGCATCTCAGTCACGCGACCAACATATATTGCCGATCAATCTATCCGCAAGCAGTCCACGAGCGCCGGTAAAATCCCGTGGAGCGTAACCGGTTTTCTGGTACACAGGACAGATGCCTGACGTATCGCTGCGCGTGGCCACGATCGATGACATGCCCGGCGTTTCTCGCATCCTGCGCACGCTCTTCCCCGCCTGGGTCATGAGCGACGACGCATGGCGGCACAACTTCCGCACCTTCCCCGCGCGGGCGCGGCGGCGCATCGTCGTGGCCGAGGCCGGGGGCGAGATCGTCGGTTTCGCCTCCGCGTTCCTCGACTTCGAGGCCACGCAGGAGAGCACGGGGCGGATGCGCCTGATGGTCCTGCCCGAGTCCCGCCGCCAGGGCATCGGCAGCGCGCTCTACGACGACGCGCTCGCCCACGAGGCCGAGATCGGCGCGCGGTCGGTGTATCTCTGGGCGCCCGATGACGACGACGCACACCGCTTCGCCGTCAAGCGGGGCTGGGAGCAGCGCCGTACCATGCGCTATTCGATGGCCGACCTCACGGACACGAGCCTGCTGCCGCCCATGCCCGACACGCCAAAGGGCGTGCGCCTGGTCGACCTGGACGAGGCCGGGCCGCGCGCGGTGTTCGAGTTCGACCGGATCGTCTCGCAGGACGAGCCCACCGACGTGCCCGGCGAGATGCACTCCTACGACGAGTGGATGGCGATGCACTGGCTCAGCCCTGACCACCGGCCCGACCTCGGTGTGGTCGCGATGTCCGGCGGGAAGGTCATCGCGGGCACGATCGTGGACGTCGACGAGCCCTACAGGCGCAGCGTGTCGGGCTTCACCGGGGTGGTGCGGGAGCATCGCGGGCGGGGGCTTGCCAAGCTCGTGAAGTCGGCCTCGCTGCGCAAGGTGGCCGCGGCCGGCATCACCCATGCGTACACGTCCAACGACGAGGAAAACGCGCCCATGATCGCCGTGAACGCCTGGCTTGGGTACCGCTTCATGACAAACCAGCGGCAATATCGCAAGATTCTTTAGCGTGTTGTCGAAAAGGCGCTCCCCGCTTTCGTCACCAGCATAAGCGGAAGAGTTCTTAAGGAGCCTGTCATGAAGTACGTGATGCTGATCTGCGACCCGGCCGAGCGCGCCGATCTGAGCGAGCAGGAGGAGAAGCGGGTCTACGACGAGATCTACGCGCACATCGAGAAGTGGGAGAAGCGCGGCCGCTACGTGCCTGGCGGGCACGAGTTGCAGGGCCCGAGCACGGCCCGCACCATCCGCACCGACGGCTCGGGCGGCACGGTCGTCACCGACGGGCCGTACACCGAGATCAAGGAGCTGGTCGGCGGGTTCATGGTGATCGAGGCGGACAGCATCGACGAGGCACTGGAGACCGCGTCGGAGTGGCCCGGCCTCCGCTTCGGCGCCGCCGTCGAGATACGCCCGATCGTCGTGCATGGCTGAGGCAGACTGTCAGTCGCGCTGACCATGACGTCAGTGTCACGACGCGCCGTCGACCATGGACGTAAGTTCATGATCGACGGGTAAGGAGGGTGAGTGGGTGCGGCGGCGGGTCATTTGGGATGCGGCCATTGATGTTTTGGGTACCGACGGCATCCGCCAGCCGACCCATCGAGCCGCGGACGCACGGGCCGTGCTGCAGCGCGAGCTCGGCAAGCTCGTCGCCGAAGGGCAGGCCCGGATGGCCACGTGGGCGGTGCCCGTGATCGCCGCGCTCGGTTCGGCCGACCCGCCGCGCGACCTGCGCCTGATCCTGTCGTTCATCGACGGGCTGATCGGCAACCGGCTCGCCGACCCGCGCCACGACTTCGACCCCGCGGGCGCGATCGCGACACTCCTAGCCGGGATGTTCACGCCCACCGATGCGGGCTACAGCTCCAGCCAGCCGCGTCCGATGTCCCAGCGGCGACCGTCCAACCGCGAACCGGGCATCACGAAGCGCTCGAAGGAGTCGCTCTCCTGGGTGTCGACGATGGCGAACCGCCGCTGGAACCGCACGATGTTGGACTCCGCGGGCAGGTGATCGGCCAGCGCCGGGTCGAGCAACCATGACATGCAGACCGCCACCTCATAGGGCTCGTCCGGAAAGTGGCGCGGGAAGAACTCGGCCGCCCGCGCGAACGCGACGTCGCACGCGGCTGGAGGCAGCGGTCCGCAGCACTCCGGGATGTGCACCCCACCATACCGAATGATCAAGGAAATTGTTTTTCGTTAACCTAACGGCTCTTGAAAATCTTCACCGTGTTCGGTTGACTGCCGGGCATGCGGAGAATCGCTGTACTCGCGCTCGTGCTCCCGCTGCTGGTGGTGCCCGCTTCGGCACCGGCCTTCAGCGACCCTGGCACGACGTTTATCGAAACCGACAGGCGCACCCGCCCGGTCGCGCCCGGCATCACCTTGACCTCATTCGATCGCATCGACGCGGCCGGGTGGCTGCGCGCCGACGCGCTCAGCGCTGACCTCGGCGGCGGCACGACCGTCGACTACCTCTACTCCGGCGCGGTGTCCAAACCGGAGCCGCTGTCCGGCCCGGCCACGCGGGCCGGTGCGGTCGCGGCGGTCAACGGGGACTTCTTCGACATCAACAACTCCGGCGCGGCGCAGGGCATCGGCATCCAAAATGGACAGCTGATCCAGTCGCCGGTCAGGGGACACAACCAGGCCGTGGGCGTCACCGCGGACGGGCTGGGGCGCGTGCTTCAGGTGTACTTCGAGGGCACGGCCACACCTGCGGGGGCCGCGCCCGTGAGCCTGACGCAGTTCAACAACCTGATTGAAGCCAACGGGGTGGGCGTGTTCACGCCGCTGTGGGGGTCCTACACGCGGACCCGTGCCGTGGAAGGTGCGGCCCGGGTGCGGGAAGTGACCATTGTGGACGGCATGGTGTCCGCGGTCGCCGACGCGGCCGGGAGCGGGCCCATCCCGGCGGGCACGACGATCCTCGTGGGCCGCGACGCGGGCGCCGATGCGCTCGCTCTTATGAATGTCGGCACGCGGGTGGATGTGGCGTACAAGCCCAAGCCCGACGGCGAGACCCAGCTGAAGGCGGCCATCGGGGGCAACGTGGTGCTCGTGCGCGACGGTGTTCCGCAAACCCATCCCGATCCGGTACCCAACCCGCGCACGGCCGTCGGCTTCTCCGCCGACGGGCGCACGATGCACCTGCTCACCGTCGACGGGCGGCAGGCCGACAGCCGGGGCGTCACGCTCACCGAGCTGGCCAAGCTCATGGCCGAGCTGGGTGCGCATCACGCGCTCAACCTCGACGGCGGCGGATCATCCACATTGCTCGCTCGCGAGCCGGGCAGCCCCGCGCTGCTCGTGGAGAACCAGCCCTCCGACGGCGGTGAGCGGTCGGTACCCAACGGCCTGGCGATCTACGCGCCACAGGGAAGCGGGCGGCTGCACGGCTTCTGGGTCGAGACCGCGATCGATCCGCTGCGGGCGCCGGGAACCGCGCCCGTGCGCGGTGGGCGGCCGGAGCGGGTGTTCCCCGGCTTGACCCGCAAGCTCACGGCGGCCGGACACGACGAGACCTACGGGCCGGCTGCCGGTCGTGCGCACTGGCGGGCCAATCCCGCCTCGCACGGGCTGGTCAACTCCGACGGGGTGTTCCGGGCGCTGTTCCCCGGGCGCACGACCGTCACCGCCTTCAACGGCAACGCAAAGGGTGAGCTCGCGCTGACCGTGCTCGGGCCGCTGGACCGGATCGAAAGCACGAGCACCAAGCTGGGCCTGGCAGGGCTCGACGCCGTGGGATCGTTCGGGGTGGTCGGGTACGACCGGGACGCCCGCTCGGCGCCGATCGAGCCTTCGGACGTCGAGCTCGACTACGACCCGGCGCTGCTGACGGTCACGCCCGGCGCCGACGGGAAGCTGGAGGTCAAGGCGCTCAAGCCGGTCGGGGCCGGGCTCGTCACCGTCCGGGTTGGACAGGCGAAAAGCGTTGTGGCCGTGACCATCGGGCTTGAGGATGTCGTGGTCGCCAACTTCGACAACGCCGCGCAGTGGTCGTACAGCGCGGTTCCGGCCAGCGTCGTGGGCTCAGTGGCACCGGCTGAGGGCAAGGTGGGCCAGGGCTTGAAGCTGTCGGCGAACTTCGCCCAGCACACGGTGACGCGGGCGGCGTACGCCAACCCGCCGGCGTTCATTGACGTGCCGGGGCAGCCGCAGGCGTTCACCATGTGGATCCACGGGCAGGGCAAGGGCGAATGGGCCAGCCTGCATCTGGTCGACGCGAACGGGGCCTCCCAGGTGTTGCGGGGCGGCAACGTCATGTGGACCGGGTGGCAGCAGGTGACGTTCAACGTGCCTGCCGGGATCGCGTATCCGGTGAAGATTCGCCGGTTCTACGCGCCCGAAATCAAGGCCGCGGCGCAGTATCAGAGCGAGCTCATCCTCGACGAGATCGTGGCCCGCGTGCCACCGGCGATCGAACTGCCCGCTTCTCAGGTGCGCACGGACGAAACCGTGGTGGCGGACGGCAATGTGGACGGTGCGCCGTGGCGGTTCGCGGTCATGTCGGACGCGCAGTTCGTCGCGTCCAATCCGGACAGCGAATTGGTGCGGGCCGCACGGCGTACCCTCCAAGAAATCAAGGCACAACGGCCCGACTTCCTCATCATCAACGGCGATTTCGTCGACACAGCCTTCCCGGCAGATTTCGCCTTGGCGAAACGGATCCTCGACGAGGAGCTGGGCGGGGAGCTGCCTTACTACTACGTGCCGGGCAACCACGAAATCATGGGTGCGCCGATCGCCAACTTCCGCGCGGTGTTCGGCGAAACGCAGCGCACGTTCGACCACGAGGGCGTGCGGTTCGTGACGCTGAATTCGGCCGATGGCACGCTGCGCGGCGGCGGCTTCGACCAGATCGTGCGGCTGCGCCAGGCGCTGGACACGGCCGCCACGGATCCGGCGGTCCGCTCGGTGGCCGTGTTCTTCCACCACCCGCCGCGCGACCCGACCCCGATCGACGCGAGCCAGCTCGGCGACCGCAAGGAGGCGGCGCTCGTGGAGCGGTGGCTGGCCGAGTTCGAGGAGCGCAGCGGCAAGGAGGCCGTCGTCGTCAGCGCCCACGTCGGCATGTTCAACGCCGGCCGGGTCGACGGCGTGCCGTTCATCGTCAACGGCAACACCGCCAAGGCGCCCGCCACGCCGCCCGCGGAAGGCGGGTTCACCGGCTGGAGCCTTTGGGGCGTCTCGCCTTCAGGTCTGCGGGCTGAGTTCCGGCCGCATGTGGACGCGCTCGCGGTGAACGCGCCCCAGTCGGTCGAGTTTGGACAGTTCGAGCCGTTGAGCGCCGCCCTGACGCAGGGCCCGCGCATGGTGCCGGTGAGCCTGCCGGTGAGCGCGGACTGGTCCGGCTCGCCGGGCGTCCACATCGGACCGATGAGCGGCCTGCGGCCGTGGCACGTCGCCTGGTTCAACCCGGCGACCGGCAAACTGCTCGCGATGCGCCCGTCGGGCAGCATCACCCTCACGGTCACCGTCAACGAGGCCGCGTCTTCCGCCACGATCGCGTTGACTCCGCAGGGATAGCCACTCACCGCGCCGGTCAGAACTCGACGAGCACCCACTCGCGGTTCTGACCGGCGCGCCGTAACCGACGCACGCGCGATTGTTGCGCCTATTTGAGCAGGATCCAGGATCTGCGGTCACCGGGGTTGGACGTCAGGTAGGTGCCGCCGGACGTCGCCACCGAGATCGCACCGTCGGCCAGCACCGAGATCCGGCCGTCGCCCGGGATCTCCGGTACGATCTTGAGCACGCCGTCGAGCAGGAACGCGAACTTCTCCTGGTATGTCAGCGCGAGCCCGCCCGCCCCGATCGGCGCCCACGACCTCGGGACCAGCCCGCTGACCGCCAGCTGCTCCTGCCATGTGTCACCGACGAGGCGCAGCAGCCGGGCCCTGCCCTCCAGCCACACCTCCTGCCCGTCGGGCGAAAGCCTGAGCGACCCGGTGCGGGCATCCTTGGGCGGTATCGCGACCGACTCCCACTTCTTGCCGCCGTCAGCGCTGACCATGATGCTGGGCTCGTGGTCCGGCACGGTCCAGTCCCACAGCCAAATCCGCCCGTCCGGTCCAGTGAGGACGGACGTCCTCGGGCCGGTCAGGGGCGGTTCCGGGTACACCGGTCCCTCGCCAACCTGCACCAGGTCAGGCTCGGCGCAGCCGGTCCGCGGCGGCTTCTCGAACCCGGACTCACCCGGGCACACCAGCTGATAGGGTCCACCCTTGGCCAGCTGCGCCTCCTTTGGCGGCTGCTTGGCTGAATATTCCCGGTAGGTCGTGCCGCGGTCCTTGGTGAGATAGAGGTTGGCACCGGACTGGAAGGTCAGCGTCGCGCCGTCGAGCGGGATCGGCTGCAACGCGGTGGTTGGCGGCACGTCGGGCAGGTTGGCCGTGCGCCAGGTGCGCCCACCGTCGTTTGTGGACCCAAGTTGATAGGAACAATCCTTGTTGCGCGGCTCCACCTTACACAGGTCGTAGAACGCCCACCCGCGTTGCGAATCCGCGAGCAGCAACTGGGGCCGCACATTGGCATCGATACCCGAGCCCGTGCCCGGCAGCACTACATACCGCACCGTGATTGACACGTCCGGACCCGCCCAAAACAGCGGGTCGGACGGCAGGACCGTCGCCTGCTCGGCCGGCGTGATCGCCGCCGCCACCCCGGCCGGAAGCGCGACCAACGCGACCACCAGGGCCGCGATCGACGACCGGCGCACCGCACGGCGCCGCCGCACCCCCGTGACCGCCTGGTCGATGCCCGGCGCGCGGATCGCGGTCGTCGTCTCGGCCTGCCACTGCGGGCTCTGCTTTTCCATGAAGTACTCGGCCAGCTGCGACCGGCCGCGGGACAACCACGACCGGACCGTGCCTTCGGCCACCCCCTGCTGCTCGGCGATCTCGTTCACTGACAGGTGGCCGAGATGGTGCAGCACGACCGCGAGCCGATGATTGGGCGGAAGGGTGGCCAGCGCGCGGCTGAGCGCCACCCGGTCCGGGCCGGGCCCCTCGATATGTTCGGGCCGTTGCTGCGCCAGGTGTCGGGCCGCGACCCGCAGGTGGCGCAGCCGGCTGGTGGCAAGATTCCACGCGACCTTGCGCACCCAGGCGTGGGCGTCCTCGTATGCGCTGACCTTGCCCCATCGGTCCAGGGCGCGGCAGAACGCCTCCTGGGTCAGGTCCTGCGCCTCGGCATGGTCTCCCAGGTATGCATAGAGCTGGGCGGCGATACGGTGGAAGTTCGCCGTGTAAAACTCGGCAAACTCCGCGGTGTCCGGCATGCGCGTCCTTTCCGGCAAGGGCCTCCCCGTAACACTGCGCTCTGCTCCGCCGGCGAGGGCCGAAGCCGTTTGGCAAGGGCCTTTCCCCGTAACGCTGTGCTCTGCTCCGCCGGCGAAGGCCCAAGCCGCCCGGCGTGACTCTTCTTACCACGCATCAGAGGCCCGCAATGTTGCATTGATTCACGAACATGTCCAGCGGATCACCGTACCGTGGCCACTGCCAGGAAGCTTTCCCTCACCGGCGATCGTCCGGCCGTCGTCGCTCACCACCTGCGCCCCGGCGTCATCCTGATTGGCGCCCGCCGGTGAGGGCAGCGCGATCCGCTTGCCGGGCATCTGCACGAGCGGCGGGTGCAGGAACCGCGATCTCGTTGTCGAATCCTTGATCTCCACCCGCGCGTGCGCGAGCACCCAGCCGCGCGGCGTGACGCCCACTGCGAGCAGGATGTCGGGGATCTCCGCATAGTCGCCGGTGCGCAGATCCCAGCGGATCGCTTGCTGGCCTGACCCGGGAAGGTCAAGCCCCTGCGGTTGGGCGGCCGCGCCCACCACCCATGGACCGTTGATCGCGATGGCCGAGACCTTCAGGCCCTGCGGGCCCGGCAGCGCGCGCACCGCGCCGTCCGCTGTCCAAACCAGAGCGCGCGACCCACCGTCCCAGCCGACCGCGGTCCCGTCATCGGACAGGTCATAGGCGAACGCGCGGACGACACCATCGGGCCGCGGCAGTTCCCCGGATCGCAGCACGACCGCGAGCCGGTGCTTCGGCGGCAGCTTGGCCAGCGCCTCCACGATGGCGACCCGGTCCGGCGCCACGGGATGGGATTGTTGCGCACGCGATCCGGGTATCCGACCCGCATGGGGAAGATCAGGCTTGAGCTGGAGGTGCCCGCCGGACCGGAGCGCGCGTTCGAGGTGTTCACGGGCGAGCTGATGAGCTGGTGGCCGGCCGAGTACACGTGGTCGGGCCCGCGGGCGCTGGCGGAGATCGGCATGGAGTCGGGCGCGGGCGGGTTGTGCTACGAGATCGGGCCGCACGGGTTCCGCTGCGACTGGGGCCGAGTCTTGCACTGGGATCCGGGGCGCCGGCTGGTCTTCACGTGGCAGATCGGGCCCAACCGCGAGCCCGTACCCGATCCGGCCCACGCCGGCGAGGTCGAAGTCCTGTTCAAGGATGAGCGGATCGAGTTCGAGCACCGCGGCTTCGACAAATACCAGCCCACGGGAGACGACTATCGCAAAGCGCTGGAGTCCCCCGAGGGCTGGCCGTACATTTTGGACAGTTACGTCAAGCGGCTACGGGAAGATCAGTGACCACGTGTTGAGCGTGCCCACATCCGCGTTTGCCGCGTCCTGCACGCGCAATCGCCACGTGCCGTTGGCCACCTCGCTGGAGGCGTCGACCGGGAACACTTGCACGATGTTGTCTGCGCTGCCTCCCGCCCGGTTGTGCAACACATACGTGCTCCCGTCCGGCGCCACCAGGGTCACCACCAGATCACCCCGGTAGGTGTGCGTGATGTTCACGTCCACCTGCAGGTTCGATGGCGCGTTGCCGGGGACGCCGGTCACCGTGATCGGGCTTTCGATCGTCGTGTTGTCGTTGATCGCGAAGTCCGTGTCGTTGGTGAACCGCCGCGGCCCTGAAGTAGGCGACGCGGTGGGCGATGCGGTGGGCGTGCCAGTGGGAGGCGTCCCCACGCGAGCCGTGACCACGAGAGCGTAGTCGGCGTCCGTGGCTGCCGTCTCCACATGCCCATCCGCGCCGAGCGTGTCGGCCGAGACCTCGACGGTCCACGTGCCGGGAGCCGGGTTCTGCACGAACACGTTTTCCACCGTGTCCACGGTGTTGGCCACGCCACCGGCGGTCGACCAGTTGCCCGCGTTGAGCCCGTTGTTGCCCCAATAGACGGTCCCATTGGGCGCCACGACCCGCAGCGTCAGGTCGTTGACCTGGGCCTTGGCCGCGCTCGGCGAGCCGGCCGGGTCGGTCCAGACCAGCGTCGCCTTCAGCGGCTGCGTGCCGTCGGTCGTGATGGTGTAGGTCTTCTTCGTGCCCACGGTCAGCAGGTCGGTCTCGTTGACCAGGATCGGCAGCCGCCAACCGTTGGCCTGCGCCTGGTTGTAGAGGTTGCCCACGCTGGCCGTGCCCCAGCCCTGGTGGGTCCGGGTCAGGTCGTGCGCGGTGCCGCTGAACGTGTACTGGTTGGCCTGGTTGACCATCAGCGCCTTGGCGGTGGCCGCGTGCGGGCGGGAGGCGAACACGTCACGCCCGAGGCCCGGCCCGCCGGCGAACACCCCGTCGGCCCACATCTGGAACAGCAGACCGAAGTTGCCGCACGTGATGGGCGTCGCCCCGCTGGTACCCCCAAATGTCGAAGTGTAAGAGGTATCGCTGGTGCTCGATGTGGTGTTGATCTGATCGTAGTAGTTCGACAGGTCGGGCTTGAGCCGCCCATCCGCGGCCGGACCGATCGATGCCCCGCTGCTCCACGCATCGTCGGAGCGGTCGAGGGTGTTGCGGTGGTACTGCCCGCCGACGCTCACCACGTTTTTCGCCCACGCCTGCGGGCGCGACGAGCGCGTGCCCGCGTTGCTCTGCGACTGGCAGATCAGGATGTCGTGGTCGAACACGATGTCATCCATGTCCGCCGATATCGTGGTGTAGGCGGTGGTCAATGCGTCGCCCCAGCTGTTGCTCTGGAACACCGCGCGGTAGTTTCCGCTCGGGTTGACCAGCTGCGCCGTGTGCGCGTGCCGGTTGCCGCCCGCGAACGCGCTGTAGAACGCGAAAATGCCCTGCCCCTCGGGCAGCAGGCCGCGGTGCGTGGCGTTGACGCCCGAGGCGAAGATCTGGCCGTAGGTCGACGTGCCGTGCGACGTGCTGGTGCCGTTGGCCGTGTGCATGACGGGCGGCCGGGCCGCGAACTCCTGGTGCGTGGTGCGCAGTCCGCTGTCCATGACCTCGCCGCGCACGCCCTGGCCGCGATAGCCGCGCGCGGTCTCGATGGCGTTGGCGCCGCCGTCGGCCCGCGCGTTGTTCATATCGGTCTCGGGGGCCGACCACTGGTCGATCGCCAGCACCGCGCCGTCCGCGGCGATGGCCCGCAACTGGGCACTGTCCACAGTGGCCTCTATCAAAGACCTGGAAGCCGAAACCATTTGGACGGTACCGCCCAGAGCCTCGATTTTGTTGATGACCCCGCCCTGCTCGACCAGATCGCGGTTCACCAGCGAGATGCGCACCCGGCCGGGCTGCAGCCCGGGGGCAAGCTTGTCGGCGGGCTCGTATGCGCCGACCCACCGCACGTACGGAAGTTTGGCCACTTTGGACAGCGCGTCGCCCGACATCCGTGCCACGTAGGCGTTGTCGGGTAGGTATGAGCCCAGGTTCACGCCCATCCGGCGCAGATCGCGGCGCTGTGAGTCCAGCGGCGCGTTGGCGAACTGCACGATGTAGGCCTCTGCGGTCTTCAACGTGCCCACTGTCGTGAGTGGATCGAACTCGCGCGAGCGCAGCCGGATCAGCTTCGCCTCGGGCAGCGCGCGGCTCCAGGTGCGCCCTCCGTCCGCGCTGAGCTGATATGTGCCGTTGGTGGCGAAGCGGACCTGTTCCGCCTCATTGGGCAGCGCGAGCGTGCGGAAGTTGTCGCCGCCCAGCGCGCCCGCCGTGGATATGGCGACGGTGGCGACCACGGAGATGAGCCCGGTGGCACCGGCCACGATGGCTCGGTGGAGTCGTTTCAAGGGGTGCCTCCTCCTTATGGGTTGGCCAATAAGCTAGTGCCCCCTCATCTAGATGTATAGATGCAACCGGGAAACGGCGGAAACGAGACACCGTCGTGACCCGAAATCGCGACGCTGTGCTGCATGCAGCCGGACCCGCTTGCGCCGTGCGCAGCATGGATTTCCCATCCGCTGAGCGTCGCGGGACTGGTCGTGTTGGTGCTCAACGACCACGTGCTGAAGGCCGCGTGGCCCGGCGTGGTGACCGGCAAGCTCAGTGACGCCGCGGGAATGCTGATGTTCCCGCCGCTGCTCGCGGTGCTCGTGGCCGTCGCGCTGCCGCGGGCTCGGGCTCGCGTGCTGGCGGTGGTGGCACTGGTCGCGACCGGTGCGGTGTTCGGGGTCGTCAAGGCGAGCGGGCGGGCGGCCGAGGTGGCTTCGCACGCCTGGTCCGTCGTGAATGGACCGTCGACTGTGCTCGCCGACCCGACCGATCTGCTCGCGCTGCCGGTGCTTGCGTTGTCTTGGCTGGCATGGCGGCGGGCCAGCGGCAGGCCCGTCACCGATGGACGGGCCCGGCTGGTGCGGGCGCTGGTGCTGGTACCCATAGGATTGATCGCCACGGTAGCGACCACAGCTCGACCTGACCCGATAACTGTCATCTGGGTGGGCGAGGCCGAGGGCAAACCGGCCATGGGCTACACCGGCGGGACACTCATCGGAGTGTATGTGGGCGCGAGCGACGACGGCGGCCGCACCTTCGAGACCGCGCCGCCTGGCCGGCCGCCGCGAGAGGTCATGCGCAACACACAGGCCTGCGCGGGGAGCCGCTGCTATCGGGTCGTGCCAGGCGAGCTGCACGTGCAGGAAAGCCACGACGCCGGGCGGAGCTGGACCACGGCGTGGCAGATCAGCGGCTGGCAATACCGCGCGCTGGCGGTCGACCACGAAGACGTCAGCGACCCGGCAACCGAGCTGTCGTCGCAGTCCGTCGCGGTCCTTGGCACGGAGAGCGATCACATGGTGCTGGTGGCGAACGGGCGCGATGGCGTGCTTCGCCGCGACAGCTCGGGCAAGTGGGAGCGGGTCGGCGTCGAGGGACACAGCCTCCCACCGTTGCGCGCGGTACCGGACTTCACCGGCCATCGCGTGATGGTCGGGTTGTTGGGTTTGCTCGCTGTCGCGTGCGCGGGGTTGGTCGTGTTGGCGTACTTGGCGTGGCGGTCTCTCCCCCGGGCACGGGTTCGGGCGTTCCTTTTCCTCGCCCCGGTAACGGTTGTGCTCGACATGTGCTGGCTCTTCCCGCAGCGGGCGCCGGTTGGGCTCTGGTGGATCTGGGGCGTGGCAAATGGGGTGGCACTGTTCGCGTGTGCGACCGTTGCCGTGTCGTTGTATCGGCTCGGCAAGGTGCGTGCGCTCGTGACGCTGGTGGTGCTGGCCGGTGTGACGGCGTGGGTCGCGCAGGCCAACTTCAGTCTCGAACCGGCCGGGTCGCTGGACCTCTATCCGTTGCGCACCGGTGCGGGATTGTTCGAGACGGCACAGATAATCGGCTCGTTGCTACCTGTCGCGCTGGGCATTGCGGCGGCGGCGGTGGCCGCATCGCTGCTGGGGCACATCGGCGCGGAAGAACCGTAGGGTAGGCCGTCATGCACCTCATCCGTATCGCCACCGCCTTTGCCTGCGTGGCCCGCTCGGTGGATGCGGCAGCCAGCGCCGCCGTCCATGCCCCAAAGCCGAGGCGACAGTGCGGACGCCGGGTGAGCCAGAGTTAGCGACGAAGACAGGGTCGCTCGTCCATCGTGGAGAACACCGGCCCGTGTCGGCCATTCGCGGCAAATGTCGGAAGAGTCCAGCTCATGGCAGGCGGTGCAAGAAGTCCGACAAAAATCATGGGCGTGGAACAGTAGCGCTTTCAACAAAAGCCGTGTAAGGTTGCCCGCAGCGCTCGTTCGAATGGCTTCCCCCGTGGCTGTTCGAACGAGCCTCTTCTTTTGCCCGCCGAGCGGGAGCAATGCCAGCTCAGCGTGCGGGTGGGGTCATGGTGACGCCCAACTGCAGAGCCTTGGTGAACATGTCGGCCGTGGCCCACATCGCGACGATGCGGGAGTCACGCACGGTGAAGAAGTGCACGCCGTCCCAGGCGATGGTCCTGCCGGTGGGCGGGACCGGACCCCAGTGGCCGGTATGGCGCGCGGTGGCTCGCCAGTGGAGGGCGACGCGATCGCCGGTCGCGATGAGGTCCGCGATCTCGTAGTGGGTGTCCGACCAGGTTTGCGAGTCTGACTCGTGCCAGGCGCGGAGTCCGGCCGGCGTGTCGGGCCGGCCGGAGTGGTCGAACGTGGCGGCGAAGAAGTCGGGGAGGCGATCCCAGGCGCGACCGTTCCACACCGACTCGACGAGGTCACGGATGAGGCGCTCGTTCATGCCTGCCAAGGATATAAGCGAGCTCCGATGCGAACGCCGACATGGTCGCGTGGTCCCGAACCGCGATCCGCAGCCAGTCAGGCCCGAGGCCCGGGAAGGTGTCACCTCTGCGCACCGCCCAGCCGCGCGATCGCAACGCCAACCGCACCCGGTCGGCGCCTGCCAAGTGAACCAGCACGAAAGAGGACGTGGGCGTGCCCGCGACCGCCACGCCCGGAAGCTGCGCGAGCAGGCCGACGAGGTGTGCCCGGTCGTCGGCGAGCGCCAGGGCGATCCGGTGGGCCTCCACGACCGCGACAGGCGAACTGCACGCGATGGCCGCGGCGAGGGCGGGCGTGCTGACCGGCCAGAGTGGAGCAGCCGACTCCAGCCGAGCGATGATCGGGGCCGGCCCAAGCACATAACCAACCCGCAATCCGGCCAATCCCCACGTCTTCGTGAGGCTGCGCACCACGACCAGCCCGGGCAGATCCCGCCGATGGGCGACGGACTCGGCCTCGCCCGGGATCGTGTCGGCGAACGCCTCGTCCACGAGCACGACCCGCCCAGGCCGGGCCAACCGCTCGATGACCGAAGCCGGGTGCAGGACCGAGGTCGGATTGGTGGGGTTGCCGATCACGACGAGGTCCGCCTCGGCCGGAATCAGTGCATGGTCGAGGACGAATGGGGGCGGAAGCACGGCGCGCTCAACCGCTTGGCCCGCTTGACGAAGCGCCGCCTCGGGCTCAGTGAACTGCGGGTGCACCACGACCGCACGACCCGGGCGCAACGCCTGCGCCACAAGCGTGAACGCCTGCGCGGCCCCGGCCGTGAGCAACACCTCCTCGACGGGGCGCCCGTGCCGTGCCGCCACCGCCGCACGCGCCTGCGCTCCGTCCGGATAGCGGGCCAGATCGTCCAAACTGGACCGGATCGGCTCGGCCAGCCAGTCGGGCAGTGGATCCGTGCGCACGTTCACGGCCAGATCGATCAGCCCCGGCCCGACCTCCGAATCCCCGTGGTGCGCAAGCAACGCGTCATCCACGACGCGCACCCCTCACGGCGACGGCCACCGCCAACGCGCCCAACCCCACGAGCCCGCTCAACACCGCCGCCCGGCGGACATCATCTGGCAATGGGCGGCGCGAGGACGGAAACCCAAGCTCTGGACGGGATTCTGAGCGTCCGAAGTAGACATTGGTCCCGCCGAGCCGGGCATCGAGCGCCCCCGCGAACGAAGCCTCGCACTGACCCGAATTCGGCGAGGGATGCCTGCGTCCGTATGCCCGCCACGCCAACCAAGCGCGTCGCGTCGACCCTCCCACCGCAGGCGCGAATGCCCCCGCCAGCAAGGCCGTCAGCCGCGACGGCACCAGGTTGGCCGCGTCATCGAGCCGGGCCGACGCCGTGCCGAACCGCTCATAGCGCGGCGACCGGTGACCCACCATCGCGTCCAAAGTGTTCACCGCTCGATAGAAGACAAGCCCCGGCAGCCCGAGAATCCCACCCCACACCAGCGGCGCCACCACCGCATCGGACGTGTTCTCCGCGACCGACTCCAGCGCGGCGCGCGCCAATTCCGGCTCGTCCAACATGGATGGATCGCGCCCGCAGAGGTTGGGCAACCGCTCCCGCGCCGCGGCGATGTCTCCAGCTTCGAGCGATGACGCGAGCATCCGGCCCTCGCGCCGCAGCGATCGCCCACCGAGCACCGCCCACGTCGCCGCCGTCACAAGAGCGAACCGGGCAACCGGCCTTCTCGCCAACCGCTGGGCTATCACCGCACCCGCCACCGGAACGCCGACCGCGATCGTGGTGAACAGCGCGCCGCGCCCGCGCGATGGCCCGTAAACGCGCTTTTCGACCGCCGCCGCGAACGATCCGTACCCCGCGACAGGATGAAAACGCCTCGGATCGCCGGCCACCGCGTCGAGCGCGTAACCGGCGATCAGCCCGGCGATGTCAGCCTTGCGCATCGCCGTGTTCCAAGGCCGCAGGCGTCTCGCCTCGGCCCCCCGCCCACCCCGACCGGCTACCAGGCCACGTGGCCTCCTCTCGCGCCCGCCCGGCCGGCGACTGAATGGCCGCAGGCGTCTCGCCTCGGCCCCCCGCCCGCCACGACCGGCTGCCAGACCGTGTGGTTTCCTCTCGCGCCCGCCCGGCCGACGGCTTACGCGGGCGCTCGATGACAAACGGCCGCAAAGCATCCGGGATCGGCCCGCCGGAGACGGCCCACTGCGCCACCCACTTCGTCGTCTCGGCATCGTGAATGCCACCGAGCCAGACCCGCCTGCGCCGGTGCACCACCAGCACATTGGAATGCTCGCACACGTCCAAGCATTGGCTCACGCGCACAAGCACTCCAGCGGCCCGCAGGATGTCAATCTGTCCATTGTGGTCGGTGTCGGGATGTTTCGCTGTGCTGCCGCAGCAACAGTCGCGGCAGACGGTGACGGTCGGGCTCATGCGGTGGCGGTCACCGCGATCCGTTGCGCCTGCCGCACGGCCGCCAGGCCGAAGCCGGCGCCGATGCCGGCCCAGGTCAGCGCGAGCGTCAGCAACGACACCAAGCGGAACGACCACAGCAGCCCCGCCGGGAACCCGTCGACGTCAACCGACCCGGGCAGCGCGAACAGCAGCGCCAGCCCGGCGACGACCACACCGGCCGCGGCCAGCTGGCGCACCGGCTGGCCCGGCGCCGCGATCCGCCACGCGAGCGCAATCGCCGCGACACTGATGACCACCGCCGCGAGCCACACGGCATTGCGAGTGTCCACAGTGTCAGCATCGCCGATCCCGGGCGGATTGGCCGGGAAACGCAGAAACGGCAGCAGGCTCACGCCCAGAAAACCCGCACCCGCAAGGCGCATCGAGCGACCCCAGGGATCCTTCAAAAGATCCTTTTTATGGAGGTACCAGTAAAGCACCCCGAAAATCAGGCCGAGGCTCACGCCGATCAGCACCGCCGCGACGAGCAGCCCCACCTGTTGGGTGTCCCGGGAGAACACCTCGTCGCCGCCATGCGAGTCCTCAAGGGCGATGGCGCGGTCGAGCAGCGGCCCGCCCATTAGGAGCGACACGAGCCCAGAGGCGAGGCCGGCGCACGCGCCGGCCAGGCCACCGCGCCCGACAAGCGATAACAGGCTCATGCTCAGTGGCAGTTCGCCGCGAACATGTGCCGGCCGTCGTGGTTGAACTCGTGCAGGTAGATGCCCTGCGACAGGAGCACCAGATAGAGCATGAGCAGTGCGCCCGCGACGACAACGCCGGTGAGCATCAGATCCCTGAGCCTGCCGACCGACTCTTGCGCCGCGGCCTCAGGCACGATCATCTCGGACATGCCTTACCTCCTCTACGGGGTTCACCGCCCCGGGTTGGGATGACGACGGGTCAGTGTCCTGACTCCCGGATCTCGCACGCACCCCACGCCTTCCAACCGCTGACGCGGCCGTGGCCTCCAAACGAATGCGGGGGCGCTCCCCGGTCACAGTGGCGGGACCGTCCCAGATTTGCACTGGCTTCCTGCACACCGTCGTCTCGCTGTTTAGCTGTTGGACTTACCTTGCCAGTTAGTGGTGGTGACCGTCAAACCCATGTTGGTGATGGCCATCGTGTGGGTGATGGTGCGGCGTCTGGGGCGCACCCAGTTTCGTCTCGAATCCGGGAAGCGCGACGCGGTACACACAAGAATCGCAATTCATTCTGATGTCACCGGCAAGCGCCTCGGTATAGCGCTCGACGACCAGGTCGGCGAGGGCGTCGGTGTCACCGAGCACGCCCGCGACGCCGATGTCGAGACCCGGGTGGACTGACTGGGCCTTGACGCGGTCGGGCAGGACGCCGCCGAAGAGGAAGTATGGAAGCACCACCACACGGCGGGCGCCGAGCGCGGCGCAGCGGGCGAGCCCTTGCGCGACATTGGGCGGCGCGAGTGAGACGAACGCGTATTCGACTCCGGCCGTGTCGGTGGTTTCGGCCAGAAGGCGAGCGACCTTCGCGACTTCGGAGTTCGCGTCGGGGTCGGTCGAGCCGCGGCCGACGAGCAGGACCATGGTGCCGGGGTCGGATCCGGCCTCGCTCAGGCGCTCTCGGAGAAGCGATAGGACGGTCGGGTGTGGACCGAGCGGGCGGCCGTAGGCAAACGTCAGGCCCGGATGACGGAGCTTCTCGCGGGCCAGCGCGGCAGGGATGTCGCCCTTGGCGTGACCGGCCGCGACCAGCATGAGCGGGACGGCCGCGATGCGGGTGCGGCCGCCGGAGACCAGTTCGGCGACAGCGTCGGCGATGGGCGGCGGCGACAGTTCGATGAACCCGCCCGCGACCGCGATGGAGCGGGGCGCGAGCCGCTTGCCCACCCGGTCGGCGAAGGCGCGAAACTCCTCCGCCCCGGCCTCATCGGCTGTCCCGTGCCCGGCGATCAGCAATGCGGGCGGTGTCGTCACCGGTCCTCCTTCAGTGGGTCTCCGTAGAGGAGCGCGTTGACTGCCGCCGCTGCCACGGCCGCGCCGCCGCGGGCGGAGACGTTCGATAGTTGGGGCAGGGTCGTCTCGCGCAGCGCCTGCTTGGACTCGGCTGCGCCGACAAAGCCGACGGGCAGTCCGATCACGAGGGCGGGCGTCACCGCGTTGGTTTGGGACAGCCGCAGAAGTTCGTAGAGTGCCGTCGGAGCGTTGCCGACCACCCAGACCGCGCCGGTCGGGTATTGCCTCGCGGCCCTCCGGAATCCGGTGGCGGCGCGGGTCAGGCCGGGCTCGGGTGTGTTGTCGATGTGGCAGATCGTTGGATAGCGGGTGATGCCGGCCGCGACCATGTTTACGTCGACGATGAGCGGGGCGCCTTCTGCAAGCGCCTGCGCGCCTTGGGACAAGGCGCGTTCGTCGAGCACGAGGTCGTCCCGCCAAGCTGGGTCGGCGGTGGTGTGGATGATGCGCTCGGCGACGTTGCGGCTCAATGGCTGGAGGCGCGCGGTGTCCACTGTGGAGCGCAAAATGCGATAGGATTCGGCCTCGATCGGGTGGACCAGTCTGATCGCGTCCACGGGGCACACCTCCACGCATTCGCCGCAGCCGTTGCACAGATGACCGAGGGCGTGCAGCTTCCCGCCGACCGGCCTTATCGCGTGGGTGGGGCAGGTGAGCAGGCACGCTCCGCAGCCCTGGCACGCTTCGATGACTACTGTTTCCATTGGTATCCCCGCGGCGTGACCATGCGCCCGTTGACTTCACGGGTGCTGGAGGAGCCCACGATCACGACGGTGTTCATGTCCACGTCATCGGGGTCGAGTGCGGACAGTGTGGTGCGGATGATGCGCTGGGCGTCCCGAAACGCGTTGCGCACGATGCCGACGGGTGTGTCGGGTGGTCGGTGCTTGCCCAGGATCGCGAGAGCCTCGGGCAACTGGTGCGTGCGGCGCGTGCTGCGCGGGTTGTACAGGCACACGACCAGGTCCGACTCGGCGGCCGCGTAGAGCCGGCGTTCGATGGCGTGCCAGGGCGTGTGCAGGTCGGATAGGGAAATGTAGGCGTGGTCGTGCCCGAGCGGGGCGCCAAGCAGCGCGCTCGCGGCGAGGGCGGCGGTCACGCCCGGTACCATATGAATGTCAAGGTCTCCGGAGGCAAACTCCAGTGCGGGCGAGGCCATTGCATAGACTCCCGCGTCTCCCGAGCCGATGAGCGCGACCGCATTGCCTTGGCGGGCAAGCTCGACGGCGGTGCGGGCGCGCTCCTCCTCCGCGCCGAGCCCGCTCGCCACGACGCGGGTCCCGGGGCGCAGCAGGTGCCGGATCTGATCGACGTATTGGTCGAGCCCGACCACGATGGCGGCGCGGCGCAGTTCCGTTGTGGCCCTGGGTGTTCGAAGATCGGCGGCGCCCGGCCCGAGCCCGACGACGGCCAGACGCCCGCGCGGCACGAGCCTCGCCACCGCCACGGTGGCCCTTGCTGACACCGTTTTTGGCACGATGAGGCGCGCTTCGCGGCCACGGCTTCGCGCGGCGAGCAGGGCGGCGGCCTCGGAAACGCTTGGCGTGCCAACGGCTTCGCGGACCACTTCGGACGGATGGGGGACTTCGATGGCGGCTAGTTGTGCGGCAGAATAGGTGAGGATCGGCCAGCCTCGTTCCTCGCCAAACTCGACCAGCCCGGCCTCGTCGGCCTTGATGTCGGCGGTCGCGATGCACCGCACCGATTCGGCCGCGAGCCGCGCATCGGCCAGCACCTGATCGACGAGCGCAGCGATCTCGCCCTTGGCCACGCCGCGGCTGGCGCCGATGCCCAGCACGAGCGACGGCGGATGCAGCACGAGCGCGCCCGAGGCGGCAACGTCCAGGTCGGACGCTTGCGGCGAGCGGACGCAGCGGTCGGTGATGACTACGGCGTGGGGCGCGGCGGGGTGGTCGCCCACGTTGGGGGGCAGCGCGGGCACGGGCCACTGGTCGTCGGACTTCCAGGCCACCAGAGCACCGTCGAGCATGGCACGGCTCACGCCGGCGAGCCGCTCGGGGTTTCCCACCTTGAACCCCATCATATCCAGCCCCGGAAAGCCCACCGAATCCGTGGCCGTGGTCACGACCGCCTGCGCCCCAAGAACCTCCGACACCCGCTCGGCCAGCCGGTTGGCCCCGGCTTCGTGCCCACCCAGCAGCGCGACGGCGTAGCGGCCGGCCTCGTCAACGCAGACCACCGCGGGGTCGGATTGCTTGCCGCTCAACAGCGGCGCGACGAGGCGCACGGTCGCTCCGGTGGCGAGGAACGCGACAATGGAGGTGCACTCTTCCCAGGCATGAGCCAACTGCTCCCGCACGGGTCCATCATGGACGGTGCACTCGCGCGGCCAGGCCTCCGCGAGCCCCAAAGCCATGCACCGGCCCGCCTCCGTGGTCCAGACCAATCCAATCACGACAGCTCTCCCCACACTACGAACACCGGGTTGACCGGTGCGAGCCGGTGCGTCCCATCCGGCAGCGGATGGAGCCGGGAAGCCTGCAGCGCGACGCCCTCGGCCTCGTATCCGGCCTCGCCCATGCAACGCAACGCCGGGCCGACCCGTTCGACCCCCGCGACGGCCATCACCAGCCGGGCGGGCCGCCGCCGCGCGCATGCCGAGAGCACGCCGAGCCCGCCCCCGCCCACGAACACCGCGTCAGGATCGGGCAGGTCCGCCAGGCACGCGGGCGCGGACCCGGCAACTATCTGCACGCCAAGCTCGCTCGTGTTTCGCTCGATCAGCGAAACCGCTTCCGGGTCGCGCTCGACGGCGACGACGGCCGCGCCGAAGCGGGCGCATTCCGCCGCCACCGAACCCGAGCCTGCCCCGACATCCCACACCAGGTCACCGACCCGCGGCCCGAGTCGCGCCAAGACCAACGCACGCACCTCGGCCTTCGTAATCATGGAGTCCCGATGGGCGAACGACTTCTCCGGCAGGGCCCACCCAGCCGGGCCCGGCCCGACCCCCGCGATCCAACGAGGACCAGCACCATCCACCCTGGACGGGTCAATCACGAGCACCACGTTGAGCGACGCCCACGGCGGATCGCCCGCCATCCGTTCCTGAGGCGTGCCAAGGTTTTCCGCCACGAGCAGAGTCCGGGGCACGCCCTGCAACGCGGCCGCGAGCTCAGTCGGGCCCGCCCCAGGCCCGGTCAGCACCGCCACTTTCGGATGTGCCCGGCACACGTTGACGACCCTGCCGAGCGACCTCCCGTGCGCGGACACGACAACAGCATCGTCCCAATCCAAGCCCGCACGGGCGAACGCCGCCGCAACACTCGACACCGCCGGGATGACCCGCGGACGTATGCCCGCAGCACGCAGGGCACGCACGACGCCAAAGAATCCCGGATCTCCACTGGCGAGCACCACGACGTCGCCTTCATGCGCCGCGATCCGCTCAACCGCGGGCGCAAGCGGACCGAGGACTATCCGCTCGACCTCAACGTCCACACCGGACAGATGCCGAGCCGCCCCAACAACCAGCGTGGCACCTGACAGCAGAGCGGGATCGATTGCGCTGCCGTCACAGCCGATGACGGTGACGGTCGTCATGCGACCCACTCCGCGCGCGTCGCCGCCACGACCACCCTGCCCGTGAAGTCCACCATCGCCACGTCGGCGTCCAGCGCGCCTTTGGTGAAGCGCACCAGCACATCCCGCACCCGCGCACACAACCGATCACCCGCCGAGCGCAGAACGCCCGCGCTCTCCCACAACTCGTACACGTGCCGCGCCGTATTGGCCGCCGCCACCTCGACCGGGTCACCGCCAAACCGCGCGAGCAGCGAAACATCCACTTTGGATCGCGTGTAGTGTGTCATCAGCACTCCGGCGGCGAGCTTCGTGAGCTTGCCTATCATGCCGACGAAAACGATCCGCCCGATCCCTTGCTCGACAGCGACCCTCAGCGCGGCACCCGTGAAGTCGCCCACCTCGATGAAGCAAACCTCCGGCAGCTCTGGCAACAGCGCCGTGGCGCCCGCCTCCGTCCGGCCGCCGGTGCAAAGGACAACGGTCGTCTCTGCTTGCGCCGCCGCGACCGCGACCGCCTGCATCACGCTCGCGCGCCATGAAGCCGTCGAGAATGGACGGACGATTCCGGTGGTACCCAGTATGGAAATGCCACCCAGGATGCCGAGACGGCGATTGGTGGTCTTGCGGGCCATCAGCTCGCCCTCGGGCACGGAAACGGTCACCTCGACGCCGCGCGCACCCGCAACCTCCGCCACGGCCTGCGTAATCATCGCGCGCGGCACCGGATTGATGGCCGGACCGCCGACCTTGAGACCCAGCCCCGGTTTCGTGACGACGCCGACTCCCTCTCCACCCTCAATCCTTATTCCGGGCCCGGGATGCCAGCGCACGGTCGCGGTGAGATGCGCGCCGTGCGTCACGTCCGGGTCGTCGCCCGCGTCTTTGACCACGACCGCACGTGCCAGGTCACCGTCTAATCCGGACTCGGCGACCGCGAAGGTGACGCGCCGGCCGGACGGCAGCGCGACCTCCACCCAGCGCGGAGGTTCGCCGCTCGCGAGCAGCATTGTCGCCGCCTTGGCCGCGGCCGACGCGCAGGTGCCGGTCGTCCAGCCGGTGCGCAGCGCCTTGGGCCTGACCTTGGCCGTGCGCGGCAGATCCGGCTCGCGCAGCTCGGGCTCGTCTTGGCTCATCGCCGTGCCCGCAGCGCCGCACGAGCCGCCGGATCGGCCCGCCTGTGCCCATGAAAGTGGCCCGGATGATAGAGATGACTGCGCGTGCCCGACTGTTCCAGTGCGCGCCCCACAAGAAACAGCGTGTGTTTCCAAAGCCGGTGCGCCTTGACGGTCTCTTCGAGTGTCCTGATTGTGCAGTGCAACACAAGCTCGTCGGGCCACGTCACTTGATAGGCAACGACAACCGGCGTTTCGGGCGGGTAGCCTCCGGCCTCCAGCTCGACCGCCAGCTGACCGGAGCGAGCCGCCGAGAGAAAGATTGCCATGGTCGTACCGTGCGCGGCGAACGCTCGGATCGATTCCCGCTGCGGCATGGGCGTCTTTCCGCCCTCAAGCCGGGTCAGGATCACCGACTGGGCCACCTCGGGCACGGTGAGTTCGCGCTGCACCGCGGCCGCCGCCGCGGTGAACGACGACACCCCCGGGATGACCTCGGTGTCCAGGCCCAGCTCCCGGCAGGCGTCGAGTTGTTCGGCGAGTGCGCCCCACAGCGACGGGTCGCCGGAGTGGATGCGCGCGACCGTCAGCCCGTCGCGGGCCGCTTCCTCATACAGCGCACGGGTTTGTTCGAGAGTGAGCGCCGCGGAGTCGACGATGCGCGCGTTGGGGCGGGCGTGGGCCAGCACGTCCGGATGTACCAGACTGGCGGCCCAGATGACCACGTCGGCCGCAGCGATCGCAGCCGCCCCGCGCAGGGTCAGCAGATCGGCCGCGCCGGGCCCGGCCCCGACGAACACGACCCTCATATCTTGCCGCCTCGGTGACCGCGCAACGGCGGGATGAGAATGGACGACAGATATGGCGCATCGTCCACCTCGGACAGCGGTGCGATGTGTTCGCCCGGCAGGCCAAGGTGGGTGCCGATGACCGCCCGGTCCAGAGCGCCTGCGGCTTTGAGGCGCGCGGTCACGTCGGCCAGGTGGCGCCCACCCTTGTACGCGACGATCGTGCCGCCCTGCCCCAGGGCCCCGTCCAGTGCGGATGCGCCGTGCGCCAAGGGAAGCAGGACAAGCGGCTCCGACCCTTCGACGAGCGGGATTCCGGCGGCCGCCGACAACGCCTGCATCGCGGTGATCCCGGGCACGGTGTCGATCTGCACCGACGGCACCAGCGACCGCACGGTGTCAGCGAGATAGCTGAACGTGGAATACACGTTCGGGTCGCCGATCGTGGCAAACGCAGCCGTGCCGTCCGTATCCCGAATCCATTGCGCCACACGGCTTCCGGCCGCGTCCCAATATCGCTCGCGGCGGGCCGCGTCGGCGCGTTCGTTGAGGGCGAACGGGAGGCGCTCAATGCGCGAGCCGTCGATGTGTGCGCGAATGGTCTGCTCGGCCCGCCCGGGGGATTCACCCGGCAGCACGGGCACGAAAACCCGGCCCGCCTCGCGCAGGGCACGCAATGCCTTGAGCGTCAACAGCTCCGGGTCTCCCGGGCCGACGCCGACGCCGATCAGCCGCA
Organism: Allorhizocola rhizosphaerae; assembly: GCF_003426775.1. Lineage (GTDB taxonomy): Bacteria > Actinomycetota > Actinomycetes > Mycobacteriales > Micromonosporaceae > Allorhizocola > Allorhizocola rhizosphaerae. The sequence goes on from NZ_QJUG01000033.1 coordinate 37,058, forward strand.
TGACGCCGCCGCCGCTTCCACCAACCGCTGGGCGAAGCCCGGATATCCGGCCCAGTGGGTGTGCAGATATGACGCGTGCACGCCCGCCTGCACAAACCCGCCGGACGCGCCCGACCAGGCGGGGCGCGGGCCGCACTCGGGCGTGGTCTGAGTCCGGTGAAACTCGTGGCCCGTGACGCGCGTGCCCGCGCCGGCGAGCACGCTCGGCGTCACCGCCACCGCATCGCGGTAGCCGAGCGTGAGCCGGTCGGTCATCGTCGCCACGGAGTCGAGCACGCCGCACATCTCGTGGCCGTCGAGCATCCGGCCCAGCCACAGCAGGCCGGCGCACTCGGCGACGACCGGCGCACCCGACAGCGCCAGGTCGCGCACCTGCCGGCGCAGCGGCTCGTTTGCCGCGAGCTGCTCGCCGTAGACCTCGGGGAAGCCGCCGTTGACCACGACCGCCGCCGTGCCGTCGGGCAGCTTCTCGTCGCGCAGCGGGTCGAACGACGTCACCTCCGCGCCGACCGCCGAGAGCAGTTCGAGCTGTTCACGGTACCCGAAAGAGAAGGCGGGACCACCGGCGACGGCGACCGTCGGCCGTCCTTTCACGACAGTGACCGGCGGCGCCCAGGCTCGCACGGGCAGGGACGGGGCGCTGTTGGCGAGCGCGAGCAGGGCAGGAAGGTCCACGCCGCCGGCGACAAGCGAGGCCATGGCTTCGACGGCGTGGACCGCCTCGGGGGCGCGTTCGGCGACGGGCACGAGGCCGAGGTGGCGCGATGGCACGGCCACCGGCACGCTACGGCGCAGCACGCCGAGCACGGGCACGCCCACCTCCGCACACGCCTCGCGCAGCACCAGCTCATGCCGGTCGGAGCCCACTTGATTGAGAATCGCACCCGCAATGCGCACGCTCGCGCCGAAGGTGCGAAACCCGTGAAGCAGCGCGGCAATCGAGCGGCCCTGCCCGCGCGCGTCCACGACCAGCACCACCGGCGCGTCGAGCAGGCGGGCGACGTGCGCGGTGGAGCCGAGGCCGCCCGCGCCGCTGCGGCCGTCGTACAGGCCCATCACCCCCTCCACAATGGACACCTCTGCGGCGGCGGCCCCGTGTGCGAACAGCGGCGCGATGAGCCCCTCGCCCACGAGCACCGGATCGAGGTTGCGGCCGGGCCGCCCGCAGGCCAGCTCGTGATAGGACGGATCAATGTAGTCCGGGCCGACCTTGAATCCCGCCACCGCGATCCCCTGCTTCGCAAAGGTTTTCAGCAGTCCGGTGACGACGGTCGTCTTGCCGTGCCCCGACCCCGGCGCGGCGATGACGAGCCTCGGAAACGTGCCTACCATTCGATGCCCGCCTGGCCCTTGCGCCCCTCATCCATCGGATGCTTGACCTTGCCCATCTCCGTGACGAGATCGGCCGCAGCGATGAGCTCGGGCGCGGCATATCGGCCCGTGATGACGACGTGCTGTGTGCCGCCACGGCTTTTCAAGGTGTCGACCACATCGTGCACATCGATCCAGCCCCAGTGAATCGGATAGGTGAACTCATCGAGCACGTAGAAGGCGTAACGCTCGGCCAAGAGGTCGCGCTTGACCTGCGCCCACCCCTCGGCGGCATTGGCCGCGTGATCCTCGCCGGCCGGCTTCTTGATCCACGACCATCCCTCGCCCATCTTGTGCCACGTCACCGAGCCGCCGACCCCGCTGCAGCCGAGCGCCTGGAACGCAGCCTCCTCGCCGACCCTCCACTTCGGACTCTTCACGAACTGGAACACCGCGATCGGCCAGCCCACGTGCCAGGCCCGCAGCGCCATGCCGAACGCGGCGGTGGATTTGCCCTTGCCCGTGCCCGTGTGCACGGCGAGCACATTGGACCGCCGCCGCTGCCGGGTCGTGAGCCCGTCGTCGGGCACCTGCGGCGGTTTGCCCTGCGGCATCAGGCGGCCCGCCTTCCCGCGGCAGCCCGCAGATCGGAGGCCGTGACCGCGGCCAGTCGCACGTGTTCGGCGCCGAGCTGAACCGCCAACGCCTCCGCGAGCCCCAGCCGCACGTGCCCGGCCTCACAGTCGACGACCACGCTCGCCACGCCCATCCGCGCCAGCACCGAAGCCGCCGCGCCCGGATCGCCGCCCGCCGTCGCCCGGCCGTCCGTCACCACCACGAGCAGCGCGCGCCGATGCGGGTCGCGCAACCGTTGCAGGCGAAGCGTTTCGGCCGCCTTCATCAGGCCGACCGCGAGCGGAGTCCGGCCGCCGGTCGGAAGCTCGCGCAGCCGTGCCGCGCCAGCCTCCACACTGGACGTTGGCGGCAGCACGAGCTGCGCGCCATCGGCCCGGAACGTGACCAAACCTACCTTGTCGCGCCGCTGATACGCATCGAGCAACAGCGACAGCACGGCGGTCTTCACCGCGCTCATGCGCTGCCGCGCCGCCATCGACCCGGAGGCGTCCACACAGAACAGCACCAAATTGGACTCTTGCCCCTGCCGGACCCGTTCCCGCAAATCGTCTTTGCGCAAACGGACCGGTCCGTGGTCGATGCGGCCGCGATTTTTCTGGTACCGCGCCGCCGCGCGCAGCGTCGCGACGAGATGCAGTGAGGCGGCGCCGGGGCGGGCCCCCACCGTCCGGCCCGTTCGCGTTTGCGCCTGTGAGCGCCGCCCCGCCGCTCCGTGCCCCGTCCCCGGTACCGCGAAAAGCTTTGCCCGCTCTGGATTCTGGGGCGCATCGGTGCGGGTCTCGGATCGCGGCGCCTTGCCATCGCCTGGCCGCGGCTGCGCCGAACCGGGAGGAGGATCGGGATCCGGCTCTGGCTCGGGATCCTCGTTCAGCGCGTCATCCAGCGCCTGCTCGTCCAACCCCGGCGCGTCAAACGGATTGCGCCTGCGCCGGTGCGGCAACGCGAGCCGGGCCGCAAAGCGCACATCTTCGGCGGTCACGGTGAAGCGGTCGTGCCACGCGGCCAACGCCATCGCCGCCCGCGCGACCACGATATCGGCCCGCATGCCGTCGACCTCGAACGCCGCGCACACGTGCGCGATGCGCATGAGCTCGGCGTCGGGCAGGTCCACCTTGGACAACCGATCCCGCGCTGCCTCGATTTGCCCTTTCAGCGAGGCGTCCGAGTCGGCCCACTGCGCGGCGAACCCCACCGGGTCGGCCTCGTACGCCAGCCGCCGCCGCACCACCTCGACCCGCTCGCTCGCCTCGCGAGGGGCCCGCACGTCCACCGCGAGCCCGAACCGGTCCAGCAGCTGCGGCCGCAGCTCGCCCTCCTCCGGGTTCATCGTGCCCACGAGCAGGAACCGGGCCGTGTGCCGCACGGAGACCCCGTCGCGCTCCACGTGTGCCTCGCCCATCGCGGCCGCGTCGAGCAGCAGGTCGACCAGGTGGTCGGGGAGCAGGTTCACCTCATCGACGTACAGCACGCCCCGATGCGCGGCCGCCAGCAGGCCCGGCTCGTAGTGCGCGTGCCCGGACGTGAGCGCGTGCTCCAGATCGAGCGCTCCCACCAGCCGGTCCTCGGTCGCGCCCACCGGCAGCTCCACCAACCGCGCCGGCCGCCGCTCGACACCCTCGTGCCGATGCGCGTCGGGACAGCCCGCATCCGGCGCGGCCGGGTCGCAGCTGAACCGGCAGCCCGCGACCACCTCCAACGCCGGGAGCAGCCCGGCAAGGGCCCGCACGACGGTGGACTTCGCCGTGCCCTTCTCGCCTCGGACCAGTACCCCACCGATAGTGGGTGAAACGGCATTGAGCAGCAGGGAGAGCCTCAGGTCGGCAAGCCCGACCACGGCGGAAAACGGATACGGCGGCGCCATTACCCAAGTCCTCTCCGCGGGTGTCCTCGCCCGCGAATAGTGCCTATGTAACAAGCGGCCGGAGTGTCCTGGCTCCCGGATCGTCGCTCGCCCTCGGCCTTCCAACCGCTCGCACGGCCGTGGCCAAGGAGTGAGGGTCTGCTCCCCGGTGACAGTGGCGGGACCGCCCCGGACTCACACCGGGTTCCTCCACTGCCGCTCGCTCGCTATCGTGTCCTACTCGGCCCGATCCGTCAAAGTGCTGGCGCGCCGGGCTCGATGAGCGCTCGCTTTGGCCCGGTTTTGACACTGCAGGTCGCAGAATCGGCGCGAGGCGTTGCGGGTCGTGTCGTAGAACACACGGTCGCAGCGGGCGGCCTCGCAGCGACGCAGTCTTGCCTCCCGCCCGCTGCCGATGACCAGCGCCAGGCTCGCGGCCATGTCCGCGGCGCGCGCCTGCGCCCCCGTGTGATCCCCGGTGTGAAACGCGAATATGAACGGCATGCCCGGATGCCGGTGCAGATTGGGTACCGCATGATTGGCCGCCATCACCTCATTGAGAATTTCAGCCGCATCCTGTACCTCTCCGTCAACACACGCGTCGATGGCCGCGCGCAGGCGGGTGACGGTCGCGGCCAGGTCAAGCGCGTCGTCCTCAGTCAACGGTGCGATGTGGACGCCGTGTGCCAGGGTCTGCGCCGGGCGGATGACCCGCAGGATCGCCGCCGCATCGGTCGGCGGCGGGTGGGGACGCCCGCGCGCCCAGCCCGTCGCGAGCTCGTTGACAAGGCGGAGCGCCAGATCGGCCCAGTTGGCTACGTAACTATTAAGAGTACGTTGACTAGTGATGGGGTCGGACTCTAGCGTCACTGGCATATGCTAGCTAGACAGTGACGGGGTGGAACATGAGCGACGCGAGCCGGACACTCGCCGGCATCATGCTGCTGAGCGTGGTGACCATCGAGTTCGGTGGATACTTCATGACGAAGATCGTGCGCGGACACGTGCCCATGACCGACTTCCAGAAGGCGTTCGCCCGTGCCGGCCACGCGCATGCGGGCGTGCTCGTGACGCTCGGGCTCGTGTGCCAGCTGCTGGCCGACGCCGCCGGGGTCGACGGCGTGCTCGGCTGGGTCGGTCGGTGGGGCGTCCCACTCGCGGCCATCCTGATGTCCGGAGGCTTTTTCGCGAGCTCCGCGGGCCGTGGCGCGACCGGCCCCAACCGGTTCATCGCCATCCTGTGGTTCGGCGCCGCATCACTCGCGGCCGGCGTGATCGCGCTCGGGATTGGACTGTTGACCGCCTAGGGGCCTGACTTCAGCGGAGACTGGCTGGAGTTCCTGGCTTTTGGCGAATGATTGCCCGACTCGCGGAAAACCGCTTGGCCAGGGCCGCGGAACTGTCGTTAGCTGATGCGGTGTCTGACGAGGAGTGGCCGGAGCACATCGCTGAGGTGTACGGAGTCGGCACTATGATCGCCTGGACGCCGGCCGCACGGGGTTGGGCCGGCGAGATCTTCCACCTGGTGACGTCCTCCGGGTCATATGCGGCCAAGGAGTTTCTCACGCAACGCCCGGACGTCGCCAAAATTGAGTGGCAGGTCGGATTCGCCGACGCCTGCCGCGCTGCGGGCGTGCCCAATCCCGAGACGCTGTCCACGGTCCGCGGCGATCTGCTGTTGGACCATCCCGCGACGGGGCGACCGTGGCTGGTTCAGCGCTGGGCTGATGGGACCGTGCCGGAGCGTACCGACCTTCCGACAGCCTGCTGGCTGGCTCGCCAGGCCGTCGCCTCGGCTTACCGCTTGGGTGGGGGTGAGCTGGTGCCGGATGGCCCCGAGCTGTTCGCCACCGGCCTGGCCGTGTGGCTGAACTTCCTGTACGGCCAGATCTGCGGGGCGCTCGACCCGGCGATGGACGACCGATTCCGGGCCTCCGCGGTGGAGAGCGCCGGACATCTCGTCTGCGGCATTCCAGGACTTGATGCGCTCACCGCCGCCGCGCGCACGGCCGCGAGACGCTAGGACGCCGGGCGATGGCGCGGTCGAGGTTTGCCTGCGAGGCCTTAACCCTCGAGGTCGCCCTCGACCGCCAGGTAGGTCTGCTTCAGCGCGTCGAGGGTCGCCGGATCGGGTGACGCCCACAGCCCGCGGTCTGCGGCCTCCAGCAGGCGCTCGGAGATGCCGCGCAGCGCCCACGGGTTGGACTTTTCCATGAACGCGCGCACGTCCGGGTCGAAAACGTAGGACTCGGCCAGCTTCTCGTACATCCAGTCGTCAACGACACCGGCCGTGGCGTCGTATCCGAACAGGTAGTCCACGGTCGCGGCCAGCTCGAACGCTCCCTTGTAGCCGTGCCGCTGCATGGCCGCGATCCAGCGCGGGTTGACCACCCGGGCCCGGAACACGCGCTTGGTCTCCTCTTCGAGCGTGCGCGTCTTGACGGCGTCGGGCACGTGCGAGTCGCCGATGACCGCCGTCGGCGAGGCGCCCGTCAGCGCGCGCACCATGGCGATCATGCCGCCGTGGTATTGGAAGTAGTCGTCGGAATCCATGATGTCGTGCTCGCGCGTGTCGACGTTCTTCGCGGCGACGGAGACCCGCTTGTAGACCCGTTCGAGGTCGGGGCGGGCCGACACGCCGTCGAGCCCTCGCCCATAGGCGTATCCTCCCCACACCGCGTAAACCTCGGCGAGGTCGCGATCGTCACGCCAGTTGCGCGCGTCGATGAGCGGGAGCAGGCCGGCCCCGTAGGCGCCCGGCTTCGAGCCGAAGATGCGCGTGGTGGCGCGGCGCCAGTCGCCGTGATCGTCCAGATCGGACAGAACATGCTCCCGTACGAAGTTTTCCACTTCGGACAATCCGGCGACCGTCGTGATCGCATCGTCGAGCAGCGCGACCACGTGCGGAAACGCATCGCGGAAGAATCCGGAGATGCGTACGGTCACGTCGATGCGCGGCCGCCCTAGTTCCTCCAGCGGGATCACCTCGAACCCGGTGACGCGCCGCGACGGCTCATCCCACACCGGGCGGCAGCCAAGCAGGGCAAGGATTTCCGCGATATCGTCGCCCTGCGTGCGCATGGCCGACGTGCCCCAGACGGTGAGCCCGACCGTACGCGGCCACTCGCCGGTCTCGTCGCGATGCTTGCTCAGCAACGACTCGGCGAGCGCGACCCCGACGTCCCACGCGTTGCGCGACGGGATCGCTTTGGGATCAACGGAATAGAAGTTGCGCCCGGTGGGCAGCACGTTGACCATCCCGCGGGTGGGCGAGCCCGACGGGCCGGCCGCGATGTAACGCCCGTCGAGCGCCCGCAGCACCGCGCCGATCTCGTCGGTGGTGCGGGCGAGCCGGGGCACGATTTCCCTTGCCGCGTAACGCAAAAGCTCGCTGGCCCGGTCGTCGCCCGGCGGGGCCGCCCAACCGTTGGCCTCGCACTGCTCAACCAGTGCGCGCGCCCTCGCCTCCGCAGCATCTACATCGGAGCGATCCTCAGTGGACAGTCCGAGCGCCTGCCTGAACCCGCACGCCCGCAGAATCGCCAGCATCAGATTGACGCGAGCCTCGCCCACCGGCGCAGAACCGAGAATGTGCAAGCCATCGCGGATTTGAGAATCTTTGATTTCGCAGAGGTACCCGTCGAGGTGCAGCAGGAAGTCGTCGAAGTCAGCCGACCCGGGCATGTCGGGCTGGTGCAGATCGTGGTGCAGCTGCGCCGCCTGGATGAGCGTCCAGATCTGGGCACGCACGGCCGGGAGCTTCGCCGGGTCGAGCGCCTGCACGGTCGCGTGCTCGTCGAGCAGCTGCTCCAATTTGGCCAGGTCGCCGTAGGACTCGGCGCGGGCCATGGGCGGGATCAGGTGGTCGACAATGGTGGCGTGGGCGCGGCGCTTGGCCTGCGTGCCCTCGCCGGGATCGTTGACGATGAAGGGGTACACCATAGGCAGATCGCCAAGCACATGGTCGGGCGCGCAATCGGCGGAGAGCCCGAGTCCCTTGCCGGGCAACCATTCGAGCGTGCCGTGCTTGCCCAGATGGATCACGGCGTCGGCCCGGAACACCTCGTCGAGCCAGCGGTATGCCGCCAGATAATGATGCGACGGCACCAGATCGGGGTCATGATAGATCGCGATCGGGTTCTCACCGAAGCCACGTGGCGGCTGGATCATCAACAGCACGTTACCGAAGCGCAGGCACGCCAAGACAATTTCGCCGTTGTCGACATAGAGCGTGCCCGGCGGCTCGCCCCAAGCCTCCACAATAGACTGTCCAACCCCGCCGGTCAGCCAGGTCTGAAGGTCCGCGAGCCGAACCCGGGCGGGCGCTGCGGCGAGCTGCTCGTCGGTCAGCCACTCGACGTCGTGGCCGCCGGCCGCGATGAGCGCGTGAATCAGCGAGTCGCCGTCCTCCGGGAAGCCACCGCCCAGGTCATATCCGGCCGCGCGCAGTGCGCGCAGCAGCGCGACCGCGCTGGCCGGGGTGTCCAGCCCGACGGCGTTGCCCACGCGCGAGTGCTTTGTTGGATAGGAGGAGAGCACGACGGCCAGACGCTTGTCGGCGTTGGGAATGCGGCGCAGGCGCGCGTAACGCACGGCGATCCCGGCGACGCGTGAGGCACGCTCCGGATCGGCGACGTAGACCGGCAGGCCGTCGGGCCCGGCCTCCTTGAACGAGAACGGCACCGTGATCAGGCGCCCGTCGAACTCGGGGATGGCGACCTGCATCGCGGCGTCCATCGGCGACAGCGCGGCGTCGGACGCCTCCCACGCGGCACGGGTGGTCGTCAGGCACAGCGCCTGCAGCACGGGCACGTCCAGCTCGGCGAGCGCGTCGACCGACCACGACGCCTCGTCGGCGGCGTTGGCCCCGCCCGCCGCGAGGACCGTGACGACGAGCGCGTCGCAGCGTGCGAGAAGGTCCCGCAATCCGTCGGGGATGCTTCGCAGCGATGCGCAGAAGATGGGCAATGCGTTGGCGCCCTTGGCCTGCAGCGCTTCGCACAGCACGTCCACGAAGCCGGTGTTTCCGGCCAGCTCGTGGGCACGGTAGTACACGACTCCTACGGTGGGCCGGTCCTTCGTGTCGTGCGGATGCGAGCCAAACTCGGGAGTCTGGACCGGGGGCGCGAAGCCGGTACCGGTCATGAGCAGCGTGTCGGACAGGAAGTGGTACAACTCGCGCAGGTTCTGCGCGCCGCCGGCGACCAGATAGGCCAGCGCCTCGCTGACCACCCCGGCCGGCACCGTGGACAGGGCCTGCAGCGCGGCATCGGGCGTGGCCTCACCGCCCAGCACCACGACCGGCATGCCGCTGGCCAGCAGCTCATCCAGCCCGTCGGGCCATGCCTGGCGCCCACCGAGCAGGCGCACGACCGCGAAGTCGGCCTCCGGTAGCGCACCATCGATCCGACTCGGATTCGCCACCGCCCACGGCGCGCCGGACGCACGCGCGGCAAGCAGCTCAGTGTCGGCAGTGGACAGCAACAACCCCGCCACGGGGTACCTCCCAAATCCGGTCCGCGCCGGGTCGTAGGGGTGCAGCGGCGGCGAGTGAGTTCCTGACTCCCAGGCAAACGCCTGGTCACAGTGGCGGGACCGCCCCAGAATCGCACTGGGTTCCTACCCCGCCGCCGCACCCATCCTAGAGCGCCCAGGCTCGACGACCCGCAGCACCGTCCCCGCTACCAGGCCGACCCGGCCGTCGCGACCGTCGCCGCCACGACGTCGACCAGCCAGTGCTCGGCGCGCATGACCCGACTGGCCGATATGAGCAGGATCGCGGCGAGCCCGCCGACAATGGCAGCTCGGTGCCACACCCGGCCCAGCGATCCAACAGGACGATGGCGGTGACGGCGATCGCGGTGATAATCGTCGCGTGACCGCTCGGGTAGGACCCCGTCTGCGGCCGCGCACTATCAGGGGCTGAAGCAGGAGCACCGATCCGCCAAGGACGCCCACAAGCAGCGCCCGCAACACGAGCCCGGCACCGCGCCGACGCCACGCGCAGCCACACCGGCCACGAGCGCGCCGCCAGGCAGACGAGCGTCCCCACGCGACTGACCGCGGTGCCACGCCCGCGCCCACGGTGCCCGACGCAAGATAGGCGTTGTCGAGCAGCCAAGCGTCCGCGGCCGGGATGGTATCGCGCAACACCACACCCGCCACCACCACCACGGCAACGCCCACGGCGCCCACCGTGCCCACGGCGCCCACCGTGCCCACCGTGCCCACCGTGCCCACCGTGCCCACCGTGCCCACCGTGCCCACCGTGCCCACCGTGCCCACCGTGCCCACCGTGCCCACGGCAATTCTCCTCATATCCGGAGCCTCGCCGCCCGCAACCACGAACCTCGTCCGCGCAGTTCCCCTAAGCGCGTGCGTGGTGTCATCCAGGCGCAACGGCACAGGCTCGACCCTCCACCAGGCAGCACGCCCCACCACACCCACACCGCCACCAAGCACCGCCACACCCCACCAAACACCACATCTGCAGGATCCGGGATATTGTTGTGGCACTTGATAGATGTAGTGCAAAATCCCGGATATTGTTCGGCTTTCCGTGTGCGCGGCAACGTTATCCCGGATATTGCTGTGGGTTTCGCGGCCTGGGGCGACGATATCCCGGATATTGCGATACCGGGAGCGGCGATACCGGGAGTGGCGATCGACCGGTCCAAGGGCGCATGGCGATCCACTGGCCAAAACAGCTCGCCCCAATCAGCCGACCCATTCAGTGCCGCGATCAGCCGGCCCGAAACAGCGCGCCGCGAACAGCCGGCCGATAAACATCGCCACGAACAGCCGACCGAAGCAGCACGCCGCAATCAGCTGGCCGAAAACAGCGCCGTGGTCGACGGGCCGAAACAGCGCCGCGATCAGTCGGCCGAGGCAATGCGCTGGGAGTGTCAGAGGATCTTCGTGTCCGCGTTTCACCCGAGCGCCGGAAACTGCGGAAGCGCTTGGCAGGGCGCGGCCCTTACACCAGCGCGCCGATAGGCCCAGTGCGCTGCCGATCGCAACAGCGTGCTGCGATTGGCTGGTCCAAGGGGCGCGCCGCGGTCGGTGGGCGTGAAACAGCGGCGTGCGGCGGTTTGCCGCTCGGTATTCTGCGGCTTGCAAATGAAGGTCGGCGGGTGCAGGCAAAGCATTTCCTCCTGTGACGCCGTCGCCGAGTTTCTCGCCGCGAGGACCGTCATCGCCGTCGGCGGACTGGTGGTCGTCGCCGGTGGGGTCGCCGTCTGGATGGCGTTACTCCTGATTGAGGATGATGCCGGCCAAGGCTTGCAGCGTGGTCGAACCCGGCACCAGATAGGCGTCGTGCCCGGTGACGCCGTCGGTGGGCAGTGGGCGGGCGGCGGAGTCTGCGGGATCGGGGCCGTGGCCGAAACCGGCGAGGCGCACGGCCGGTACCCGCCTGATCCAATCGGTTTCGGCAGTCGCGCCCCAGAGTCTGGCCTCGGGGCGGAACTCCTCGCCCAGGCCGGGGCTGGCGAGGGCCACGAGGTCGGTGACATTGGCGGGGAGGCCCGATGCTGCGGCAAGGCCCATGACGACCGTGCCGTAGCTGTGCCCGACGATGACGAATGTCGCGTTTGGATTGAGCGCCGGCACAAAGCGCTGGAGTTCCTGTGCGCCGGCGAGCGCCCGCTCCCGCCTGACGGCTGCGACACCCATCCCCTCGGGCGGGTCGTACCCGAGCCACGCCACCACCGCGACATCGGGCGCCCACCCGACGGCCTCGTACACCGCGCGGGCCTGTACCGAAGGCGCCCGCCGCGGCACACCCCCGAGCCCGCGGTCGAAGTCGCGCAGTGTGGTATCAACCCCGGGCACGAGCACCACGATCCGCCGCGCAGACGCGAGGTCGCCGATCACCTCCACCGCCCGCCCGTCCCCGGACGGGTCGAACGCGAGGAAGTTGCGATCCCGCGCAAGCTCACCGAACCCGGCCTGGGTCATGCGCTCCCGCACCGACGCATAATCCGTCGACACGGCCAGTGGCGGCGGCGAAGCCGGCGGCACCGGAACAGCGATGGCCATCAAAGCGATGAGCAGGGCGACACGAGTATGGCGCATGGCCGCAACGCTGTGCGTCAACCATGATCACGTGCGTCACACCACGGTATGGGATTGAGCCTAGCTCCCAGGGGTGACGAGCCCCGACTCGTACGCCACGACGACCGCCTGTGCCCGATCCCGCAACCCCAGCTTGCCCAGGATCCGCCCCACGTGCGTCTTGACCGTCTGCTCGGCCACGACCAACGCGGCCGCGATCTCCTGATTGGACAGTCCCTGGGCGATCAGCCGCAAGACTTCCGTCTCGCGTGCCGTCAGTGCCCGCAGCGTGGCCGGCTTGACTCCCGTAAACGACGGCCGGCGCACGAAGTCTTCGATCAGGCGCCGGGTCACGGCCGGTGCGAGCAGCGCCTCCCCGCCGGCCACGACGCGCACCGCATGGACGAGGTCCGCCGCCGGCGCGTCCTTGAGCAGGAATCCGCTGGCGCCCGCCCGCAGCGCCTCGTACACGTACTCGTCCAGATCGAAGGTCGTCAGCATCAGCACGCGTGCCTGCGAGGAAGACGTGATGTGCCGCGTCGCCGACAGCCCGTCCATGCGTGGCATGCGGACATCCATGAGCACGACATCCGGCCCCGCCGACCGGGTTTGGGCAACCGCGTCGACCCCGTCGGACGCCTGCCCCACGACATGCATGTCGGACTGGGCGGCGAGCAGCGCCGCGAACCCCTCCCGCACCATCTGCTGATCGTCGACGACGAGGATCCTAATCATCGGGCAGCTCCACGCGGACAACGAATCCACCGTCGGGTGTCGGGCCGGCCTCGAACCGCCCGTCGAGCATGGCCACGCGCTCACGCATGCCTATCAGCCCGTGTCCCGGCCCAGTCGGCTGCGCAACGGTGTCCGAAGGCCCGTTGCGCACCTGCACCACACTCGGCGTGACGGTCACCTCGACCCGGGCCCCGCGGGCGTGCCGGGCGGCGTTGGACAGCCCTTCCTGCACAATCCTGTACACGGTCAACGCAGTCGTGGGCGGAACCGGTACCCCATGAAAATCTATATCCATCCCGGCTCGCCGCATCGTCTCGATCAGCTCGTCCAGATCGGACAGTGTCGGCTGCGGCGCGAGCGCCGGCTCGGCCTCGGTGCGCAGCACGCCCAGCAGCCGACGCAGCTCGGTCAGGCTCTCCCGCGCGGTCCCGGCCAGGGCCAGAAACTCCTCGCGCACCGGCTCGGGCAATTCTTGCAGGCGATACGGCGCGGTTTCGGCCCGCACCGCCACCAACGACATCGAATGCGCGACCACATCGTGCAGATCACGGGCGAGCCGAGCCCGCTCGGTCAGCTCCTCGCTGCGCCGCGCCTGCTGCTTCAGATCACCCTGCACCCGTCTTCGAACCTGAATTTGCTCACCTAGTACGAGGACAGCCGCCACAACGAGCGCGACGCCGCCCAGGTTGAACGAGTTGGCGAACACGGGGACAAGGGCGATCGTGGCAAGGCCCACCCACACGATGACGCCGACCGGCTCGCGCAGCGCGACCACGAACAGCACCACGACCATCATGATGATCTGCACCGGGTTCCACGGCCAGGTGTCGGTGCGGTTGTCCACGGGCCCAAGCAGCAGGCCCACGAACGCGACCCGCCACGCCCACAGCGGGCTCTGCCGCAGCAGCAGCATGGGGGCCACGCTCAGCGCGCCGAGCCCGATGCCGAGAGGGATGGGGATGCCCCGGTCGTCCGCCCACTCGACCACGATCGCGGCGAACCCGACCAGCGCCACGACCCCGATGGCCGCCAGCCAATGCCGACGCAGCGGCGCGCTCGGCCCCTGATAGGGGTCGGCGCCGATGAACGTGGTACGCAAGCTGCGCAGCAGGCCCAGGTTCACTACTCGCCCATCGTAAAGTCCGCGAAGTCGAACCCCGGCGCGACCACGCAGCTCACCAGCGCCTCTTCGCCCGACGCCGGCTCCGCCGACTGCCACACCCCACCCGGCACGACCACCTGCGGCCGCTGCCCCGCCGCCAAGTCGGGCCCCAGCACGAACTCCGTCTCGCCCTCGGGAAGCCGCATCCGCAGCGTCAACGGCCCGCCGCTGTGCCACAGCCAGAGCTCATCGGACCGCACCACATGCCACCGCGACACCTCGCCGGGCCGCAGCAGGAAGTAAATCGCGGTTGCCGCGGCTCGCGTGCCCCCATAACCCTCGGGCTCGAACTCCACCCCCGATCGCCAGGTCTCCCTATACCACCCACCCTCCGGGTGTGCCACCAACCCCAGCAATTCCACAGTGTCACCAGACACGGCCCACTCCATCTCCACCGAGTTCAAAATCATTCGCGCGCCGCCATCGCCGAGTCGATCCGGGCTCATCCACACGGCATCCACGCGGCTCTCGCGCGCGGACGAGTGTGTTGCGGGCCTTCGGCGGAAGGTCGCGGACGGAGCACGTTGCCGACCCTCGGCGGAAGAACGACCATCCCCTTCACCCGGCCATTGTCCCCTCCCACCGCGACCCACCCGCCC
>NZ_QJUG01000330.1 GCF_003426775.1 Allorhizocola rhizosphaerae
CGCCGATCCGGGTGAGCAGGGCCGCGATCGCGTCGCCGTCCTTGACCACGACCCGGTCGACGCCGCGGACCTCGCGGGCCTTGGCGGCGATGCCCAGCCGGCGGGCCGCGCCTACGAGCGCCAGCGCCGACTCGGGGCCGGGGCACGTGATCTCCAGCGCGCAGGAGCGGCCGGGCTCGGTGAGCGAGCCGTGTGCGAGGAAGGCCCCGCGCCAGGCCGCGACGGCGCAGCAGACCAACCCGTTGACCACATTTTGCGGCAGCCCGCGCACCGGGCGGCCGCGCACGTCGAGCAGACCGGTCTGGCGGGCCAGAGCCTCGCCGTCCTTGACTATCCGGACGATGTAGTGGCTGGCCTTGCGCAGCCCACCCGATGCCAGAATGTGGACCTCTGATGGGTACCCATATAAGTCGGCAATTGATGTTCTTAAGCGGCGGGCGACCGCGCCGGTGTCGAGCTCGGCTTCGACCACAACCCGGCCCGACACGATGTGCAGCCCTCCGGCAAAGCGCAGCAGTGCCGCCATCTCGGACCTTCTACAGCAGGGTTTGGGCACATCGACCCGGCTCAGTTCGTCTTTCACGGCTGCGGTCATCGCCATCGTCATGTCACCTCGGGGGCCGTCTTGTTCGTACGTGCTTAACGAGCGGTACCAAGGAGAGGCACCAGGGCCCGCCCTAATCGGACCGGATCGTGTCGTGCGGTCCCGTCCTGGACGGCAATCTCGGCTTGCGCAACACGGGCTCCGAGTGATTGTGCCGCATGAGCGACCGCTTCGGGATCGGGAACAGCGTTTCTATCGACCAGTACAAAGTTAATCTTCAAATCCGGGAGGTACCGGCTCAGGGCCGACACATGGTCCGGTAAGGACAGTCCGACGGTCTCGTTGTCGGCCGCCAGGTTGAGCGTGACCAGCCGCTGCGCCGGGCTCGACACGATCGCCTTGGCCAGGTCGGGCACGAGCAGGTGCGGGATGACGCTGGTGTACCAACTTCCGGGCCCGAACAGCAGCCAGTCGGCCTCACCGATGGCCTTGAGCGCCTCGGCGCACGCGGCCGGCGCGGGCGGGGCGATGCGCACCTGCAGCACCTCACCATCGGCGATCGCGATCTCGTGCTGCCCGCGGATGGTCGTGACGGCGTCGCCCTGCCGGATGTCGGCCTCGATGCCCAGCGGCTCGCACGCCATGGGAAGCACCCGCCCCACGGCGTTGACCATCGCCGCCGCATGATCGAGCGCCATCACTGGATCGCCGACCAGCTCCATCAGTCCACACAGGACAAGGTTGCCCACGGCATGCCCACCGAGGGGCTCATCCCCGGGAAAGCGGTATTGGAACAGAGCCGCACTGCCCACGCTCAGCTGGTCGACCCCGGCCAGCGCGACAAGGGCCTGTCGCAGGTCGCCCGGGGGCAGGACGCCACGCTCGGCGCGCAGCCGCCCGCTGGAGCCGCCGTCGTCGGCGACCGTCACCACCGCCGTGATGTCCAGCGGAAGGTTGGTCGCGCGCAGTGCCCGAAGGCTGGCGCCGAGGCCGTGTCCCCCACCGAATGCGACTACCCGCAACTACTCACTCCCGTCCCAAGTCACGGTGCTGGGCATGTGCCACCACCCTCAGCTCGCGCAGCCGCCGCGCCAGTTCCTCCGCGATGGCCACGCTGCGGTGCTTGCCGCCGGTGCAGCCGACGGCGACCGTCAGGTACCTCTTTCCCTCGCGTTCGAAACCCGGCGCGGTGGTCATGACCATCCGGGCATACGTCTCGACGAAGGTACTCGCTCCTCGCTGGCCCAACACGTACTTGCTGACCTGCTCTTCCCGCCCCGAATGATCCCTCAGTTCGGGTACCCAGTAGGGATTGGGCAGGAATCGGGTGTCGAGCACAAAATCGGCATCAGGTGGCAAGCCATACTTAAAGCCGAAAGATAGCACGGTGACCCGCAGCTTCAGCTCCTCCGGGCTGGCGAAAAGCTCCTCCACCCGGGCCCGTAGCTGGTTCACGTTCAGGTGCGATGTGTCGATCAACACGTCGGCCTGTTCGCGCGCCTCCGCCAGCAATGCCCGCTCCTCGGCGATGCCGTCGGAAAGCCGACCGTCGCCCTGCAGCGGATGCGAACGGCGCACGCTTTCGAACCGCCGGATCAACACCTCGTCGTCGGCGTCGACGAACACCACGCGCGGCGTGTAACCGCGCTCCTGCAGCTCCCGGATCGCACCGGACAGGTCGGTCGAAAAGGCCCGGCTGCGCACATCGAGCACCATCGCCGTCTTGCGCGCCGCGCCCCCGGCCTTGGCCGCCAACTCCGCCAGCTGCACGAGCAGCGCCTGCGGCAGATTGTCGACGACATAGAACCCCACGTTTTCCAAGGCGCGCGCCACCGTGCTGCGCCCGCCGCCCGAAACCCCGGTGACCACCACCAGTTCGGTCTCCTGCTCCGCCCCCACTGCCACATCCTAGAGCGGGGCGGATCACTGGCGATCAGCTAGGTAGGCTTTGCCCGTGGCTGATCCGCTCACATATAGGCCCGCTCCGGGCAGCATTCCGGACGCGCCGGGGGTTTACCGCTTCCGCGACCCGAACGGCCGGATCATCTACGTGGGCAAGGCCAAGAGCCTGCGCAGCCGGCTCAACTCCTACTTCGCCGACTACGGCTCGCTGCACGCGCGCACCCAGCAGATGGTCACGTCGGCGTCCGGAGTGGACTGGGTGACCGTCGGGACCGAGGTCGAGGCGCTGCAGCTGGAGTACTCGTGGATCAAAGAGTTCGATCCCCGGTTCAATGTGCGCTATCGCGACGACAAGTCGTATCCGTACCTTGCCGTCACGCTCGACGAGGAGTTCCCGCGTCTTCAGGTGATGCGCGGGGCCAAGCGCAAGGGCGTGCGCTACTTCGGGCCCTATTCGCATGCGTGGGCCATCCGCGAGACGCTCGACCTGCTGCTGCGCATTTTCCCGGCGCGCACGTGCTCGGCGGGCGTGTTCAAGCGGGCCGGCCAGATTGGACGGCCGTGCCTGCTGGGCGACATCGGCAAGTGCTCGGCGCCGTGCGTCAAGCGGGTCAGCGCAGAGGAGCATCGCGCCATCGTGCTCGACTTCTGCGACTTCATGGCGGGCAAGACCGACACCATGCAGCGGCGGCTTGAGAAGCAGATGTATGAGGCCTCGTCCGCCCAGGAATATGAGCTCGCCGCCCGCCTGCGCGACGACCTGTCCGCGCTCAAACGGGCCATGGAGAAACAGTCGGTCGTGTTCGGCGACGGGACCGACGCCGACGTGGCGGCGTTCGCCGACGACCCGCTTGAGGCGGCCGTGCAGGTGTTTCACGTTCGCGGTGGCCGGGTGCGGGGCCAGCGGGGTTGGGTCGTCGAGAAGACCGAGGACCTGTCGCTCGGCGACCTCGTGGAGCACTTCTGCACCCAGATCTACGGCGAGGGGGGCGAGGCCGACGTGCCCCGCGAGTTGCTCGTGCCCGCCCTGCCGTCCGATGTGGACGCTCTCACGGAGTGGCTGTCGCAACGCCGCGGATCGCGCGTCACCCTCCGCGTGCCCCAGCGTGGCGACAAGAAGGCCCTCATGGAAACCGTGGCCCGCAACGCGCTTCAGGCACTGACTCAGCACAAGCTCAAGCGCTCCGGCGACCTGGCCGCCCGCGGCCGCGCGCTCGATGAGATCGCCGACGCGCTCGGCATGGCCAGCGGCCCGCTGCGCATCGAATGCTTTGACATCTCCCAGATCCAGGGCACCGACGTGGTCGCCAGCATGGTGGTCTTCGAGGACGGGCTGCCCCGCAAGAGCGACTACCGCAGGTTCATCATCAAGGGCGCGACGGACGACGTGTCGGCCATCCGCGAGGTCATCCGCCGCCGCTTCCACCGCCTCGACACCGAGGCCCCGGTGGAGGGCAGGAGGCAGCGCTTCGCCTATCCCCCGCAGCTGGTCGTGGTCGACGGCGGTGGCCCACAGGTCAACGCCGCCTCAGACGTCATGGCCGACATGGGAATCACCGATGTGGCCGTGTGCGGTCTGGCCAAGCGCCTCGAAGAGGTATGGCTGCCCGACGACTCCATGCCCGTGATTATGTCCCGCACCTCTGAAGGTCTCTATTTACTTCAGCGGGTACGAGATGAGGCGCACAGGTTTGCGATCACCTTCCACCGGCAGCGGCGTTCCGCGCGGATGAAAGCGTCCGATTTGGACAACATCCCGGGCGTGGGCGCGACCCGGCGCAAGGCGCTGCTGCGCGAGTTCGGGTCGGTCAAGCGCCTCTCCGCGGCCACCGTGGACGAAGTGTGCGCCGTGCCGGGCATCGGCCGCCGCACCGCACAAGCCATCCTCGACGCACTCAACGGGACCAAGTCATGACCACGGTTTCGGTCCGGCCCATGCGGCCCGGCGAACTTCCCGTGGTTGCCGGGCTCCGGTGGCAGTTCACCCAGGAGTTCGACGGCCCTATCGGGTACAAGAAAGAGGAATTTCTCCATCACTTCGTCGAATGGGCGCAGCGCAACCACGGCACGCACCACTGCATGGTCCTGCTGCGCGGCGACTTGATCATCGGTGTGGCCTGGCTCGCGATCACGCCGCGCGTGCCCAGCCCGAGTTCGGTCAACCGCCGATCGGGCGACCTGCAGTCGGTCTATGTCGTTCCCGCGGAACGCAATGCGGGCCTGGGCAGCCTGCTCATCGAGGCGATTCTGAACCTCGCCCGCGAGCTGGGCCTGGAGCGGGTCACCGTCCACTCCAGCGAACGCGCCGTCTGCGCCTACGCCCGGCAGGGCTTCTCCGACTCGCCGCAGCTGCGCCACATCAAGTTGGTCTAGGCCTCGACCTATCTCGGCTGTCCAATAGAACTGCATCCGCGTGTCGATCCCGCCCCGGGTCGTTCGACGCATACGTAGAGCCCGCGCGACGACAAGGAGACGATGGTGCAGACGCTCACTGTGGACCTGTTTCTCTCGGTGGACGGGTGGGCCAAGGGTGCCGACTCGCCCGGCTTCTTTGGATACTTCGGCCCGGACCTCGATGCCTGGATCACCACCGAGCTGGCCCAGCCACAACTGGTCGTGCTGGGCCGGCGCACCTACGAGGCGCTCGCCGGCCTGCCCGCGCAAGCGCGCGGGCACCGCATGGACGAACTGGACAAGGTCGTGTTCTCGTCAACCCTGCAGGCAGCCACCTGGCCCAACACGCGCATCTGCCGTGAAGACCTCGTCGGTGAGGTCGGCCGGCTCAAGCGCGACGGCGATATCCCGCTGCGCACCATGGGAAGCCTCTCCCTCGCCCGGCAACTCTGCGACGCGGGCCTGGTCGACCGCCTGCGCCTTATGACGTTCCCGCTTCTGGCCGGACCGTCGGGCCGGGAGCCGGCCTTCGCCGGCATGGCATCGGCCGACCTGGAACTCGTGAATCACCGGGCGCTCGACGGACGGATCCTGCTGGCCGAATACCGCCCGACAGGTCGCGACATTCCCCGCGCCTGACTTACCCGGCAGCGAGCCTGGAAAGTCCTTCGAAGCGGCCGACGAGGCGTGCCGTGACCGCATAGTTGTCACGGCCGCCGGCCACTTCGCGGCGTTCCATGCCGCCCGCGCGGGCGACGACCTCGCCAAAGAATGTCTGCGCCGAGCGGCCGTGCTCGTCGACCGCGACGGCATTGCTCGGCATGTATGTGGCGATGCGCGGACGCCGCGCTCTACTCCCAGGTCGCGGTGTCGGGGTCGATTCCGTTGGCACGCGCGCTGACATCGATGATCTGACGGAACCACGAGGCAAGCCCGACGCGGATGTCGTCGTAATGGGCAGCAAACCCCGGATCGGCCTCGAACATGCGACCGAGACACACCTGCATCTGCCTGGTAAGCGGAAAGTACGAAGCAAAAATCTCCCGATGCCACTCGACGAGTCGATTCGCTTCCGGGCTCCCAGGCGTGACACCGGCGTCCATCGCATCCCCCAGCGCACGTTCGAGACCGGCTACAGCGTCGGCTACGGCCTGCCATTCCTCCGCACCGCGAGAGGCCGATCGTTCGGCGTACTGCAGCCATTGCGTCGTGACTCCGTATCGCTGACGCGCTTGGGCGGGCCAGTCCGGATTCCACTCAGGCCCCAAGATCGCAGCCTGCTGCTCAACGGTCAGCAGCAGCCCGCGCTCGTGAGCCTCGATCATCCGATCCAGCCCGGCACCCAGTTGCTTGAGGCGATCGATCCGTTCAGTAACCTGAGCACGCTGCGCACGCAACGCGCCGGGCACGTCCACGGTCGAGTCGTCCAAGATGGCCCGAATCCTGTCCAGGCCCAGACCGATCTCGCGGTAGACGACGATGCGGTGTAAGCGTTCCAGATCACCAGCGGTGTAGAGCCGGTATCCGGCAGCCGTGCGCAGCGACGGTCGCGCCAACCCGATCTCATCCCAGTGGTGCAGCGCGCGGACTGTCACGCCGAGACGCGTCGAGACCTGACCGACGGTCAGTCCATCGGCGTCAGCGGCATCAAGCATGCCCCCCATTGTCGCCGCGCCCGACCCCCAGCCGGGCGTGATCCCCATGACCTCTCCTGACCGCCAAGCAAAGGCTCCACCAAGCGAAACCCACCCGTGCATTCTCCAGAGTGATCACCGCCACATCGCAGGAGTATCCGGTCGTTCAGGCGCCACCCACGCGAAACTGAAGCTCATCGGTGTCTGCTCCGAAACGCTCACCGGCGCGACGAGGAATCCACCCACAGAAGCCTGCCGGGGGATGCTGAACAGAGCCCACGCATCCGACGCCGCCAAACCGCTCCGCTCGTCACGAACGCGCGCATGCCACAACTGCCACAGAAGGGGACATGGGACTACTCTCCCCTACCCAACAATGCGAGCACACCACCGACCACAGCACCCAAACACCACCACGGAACGGATTACGCCACCCCACGCCCCCGGCCGCAGCACCAACACCACCACGCAGCGGATCAACCCACCACACCACCACAGAGCCGACTAGCCCACCCACCACCGCCACACGCGGCACACGCCC
>NZ_QJUG01000331.1 GCF_003426775.1 Allorhizocola rhizosphaerae
CACCCGGGCCAGCGCCGCCCGATCCGGGGCCGGATCGACCACCGTGGCCGCGACCGTCGCGACCAGCGCGGTGGTCAGGCCGGCCCCTGCCACCGCCATCGCCCCCGCCCACCGGCGCATGCTTGGGGTCTTCGCCGCGGCCGCCGCCAGCTCCTCGGCCAACTCGCCGCAGCTGCCGTGCCGGTGCGCGGGGTCTTCGGCCATCGCCTTGCGCAGCACCCGATCGACGGGCGAGCCCAGCAGCGGGACCGAAAGAACCCGCCGGTCGCGCACCGGGGTCGCCGGCACCCCGGCCAGGCAGTCGTAGAGCACGCAACCCAGCGCGTACACATCGGTTCGGCGATCGACGTCGCGGCCACTGCGCTGCTGCTCCGGCGAGAGATACAGCAGGCTGCCGACCGTCGCGCCGGTGGTGGTGATCGAGCTGAGCTCGATATCCTTGGCGATGCCGAAGTCACACAGATAGGCCCGCCCAGTCGCCTCCTCTATCAAAATGTTGGCCGGCTTGACATCCCGGTGAATCACGTTGCGCGCGTGTGCCGCGTCGAGGGCCGCGGCCACCTGCTGCGCGATATCGACCGTCGCCTCCAGACCGAGCTTTCCATGATTTTCCAGTACCAGGCGGAGGTTCGATCCCTCGATGAAGCGCATCGTCAGAAAGCCCAGCCGGCCACCGTCGGCCTTTCCGGCGCGGTAGACATCCACGATGTTCGGGTGCTTCAGGGTCACGGCGACCCGGGACTCCCGCTCGAACCGCTCCGCGAAACCCGGCAGGCGCATCAGCTCCGGCCCGATGACCTTGAGCGCTACCGGCCGGCCGCTGTCCGCCTCCTCCGCGCGGAACACCTCGCTCATCCCGGTCCGCGCCAGCTGCGCCCGCAGCCGGTAGCCCGGCAGCGGACCGGTGATGTCGGGCCGGTCCAGCGGCGTGTGTTCGGTCTCGTCCAACGTCTGCTGCCCACCCCTCAGCCACGCCTCGGCACCACCCGATTATCCAGCAGCCGGCATGCGGCCCGAGAGCCTGTACAGC
Organism: Allorhizocola rhizosphaerae; assembly: GCF_003426775.1. Classification (GTDB taxonomy): domain Bacteria; phylum Actinomycetota; class Actinomycetes; order Mycobacteriales; family Micromonosporaceae; genus Allorhizocola; species Allorhizocola rhizosphaerae. Next base: position 1,031 of record NZ_QJUG01000331.1, read on the forward strand.
TTCCAGCCGACGGCGAGGTGGAAAGCGATGAGCGCGAAGAGCCCGAGCGCCGCCGCGAGCGAGTCCGGATCGGCAAGCACGGCCATGCCCGCGCCAAGAACGGCCAGGCCGAGCAGCACACTGGCCGTGCCCAACCGCTTGCCCGGCGCCGGGGCCGGTGGATTCCTGCTCAAGGACACCCGCGCGGCCGACATCCTGCACGTCATCAAGCGGGCCGCCGCGGGCGAACCGATCCTGTCGCCGGCCGTCACCGATGCCCGCCGGCCGTCAACGAAGACGCCGGGCTAGGGTGCTCGCATGACGGCCGAGGCGGGCGAGGTGACGGAGCAGATCACGATCGATGCCGCGCCGGGCGAGGTGTTCGCCGCCGTGGCGGACATGCGCCGGATGGCCCGCTGGAGCCCGGAGTGCTTCGCAGTGTGGATCTGGCGCAGCCGCGACGGCCTGCCACACCGCTTCGTGGGCTGGAACCGTCGCAAAGGGTTCGTATGGTTTACCACCTGCCGGGTGGTGGTCGCCAAGCCAGGCGAGGAGTTCGCGTTCGACGTGACCACGTTTGGCCAGCCGGTGTCGCGCTGGGGTTATCGCTTCGAGCCGGCCGATGGCGGCAGCACGGTGGTCACCGAGTATTGGCACGATCGCCGCAATAGAGCGGCTCTCACTCTCGGGCGCATCTTCACGGGCGCGGTGGCGACACGGCGGGGCGAGGCCAACCGCGAGGGCATGCGTGCGACCCTGCGGCGTCTGAAGTCAGACCTGGAGTGACGCCTGCTCCGCCGTGGTGAGGTCAACCGTGCGGGCGTGCGCGACCCTGCGGCGGCGCAAGTCAGACCTCGAGTGACTCGGCTGCTTTCTTGAAGCCGTGGTTTTCCTTGGCGAGCGCATCGGCGAGAGCGCGCCCGGCGACGAGGCCGAGCAGGCGTGCGCCGAAGCCCGTGATCTCAAGGACGAGCGTGTTGCGGCACCCGTCGGCCGTGGGTGCGAGCAGGTGTGAGCCGGTCATGGTGATGCCCATGCGCTTGGTCTGCCACGTGAACTCGCGCTCGGGCTCCAGGCGCGTAACCGTCCAAATCGCTGCGGCCTGACCGGGTTGTTTGATGCGCGCGCTGCTGCCGACCGCTATCGGGCCGGAGTCGAGACGCTCGACGCGCTGCATGGTCGGCGTGTAGCCGGGCCAGCCCTCGACGTCGAGCGTCAGCTCCCACACCCGCCGGACCGGTGCGCTGATGGTGATCGTGTGCTGCCATCGCATGGATTGAATGTACCATGTGGTACATGGCGCGAGACCAGTTGCTGGACAAGGTTGTGACGTACGCCGCCGAGCAGGGCATCGCCGGCAAGAGCCTGCGCGAGATCGCGTCCGGTGTGGGGACCAGCCACCGCATGCTGATCTACCACTTCGGGTCGCATGAGGGCCTGATGACGGCGATCGTCGGTGCGGTGGAGGCCCAGCAGCGGGCCGTGCTCGCCGAGCTGGCGCGCGACGCGCGCTCCCCGCGGGAGCTCATGGCCGCCCTCTGGGCCGAGGTCTCCAGTCCCGAGGTGCGCCCGTTCGTGCGCCTGTTCTTCGAGGTTTTCGGGCTCGCGGTGCAGGGTGCGCCCGGCACGCAAGCCATGCTCGAAAACCTCACCGAGCCGTGGCTCACCGCCGGAGTCGCGGCCGCTGCCCGCATCGGTGCGCCCACCGACGCCGCCGCGATCCGGCTCGGCGTGGCGGTCACGCGCGGGCTGCTGCTGGAGCTCCTCGCCGGCGCCGATCCGGCGGAGATCGAGGCGTCACACCGGCTTTTTATTCAATTCTTTGAGCGGTACCAGGCGGGCTAGCATGAGCCCGTGCCAAGCCAACTCGATCCGCGTCAATTGCTCGCCGCCTACGACGCCCAGCTGCGCGCCCGTCCCGACCCGGACCTTCCCGAGCGGGCGGTGCTGGAGTGGGACGGCCCGCTGATGCGCGTCTCCGGCGTCTACACCGGTGGGTTCGTCGAATATCGCGACCTCGGCGGGCTGACCGGCGATGAGCTCGACGCGTTCATCGCCCGCCAGCGCGACCATTTCGCCGCGCGGGGCGAGGAGTTCGAGTGGAAGACGCGCGGCCACGACCTGCCCGAAGACCTGCCACAGCGGTTGCTCGCGGCGGGCTTCGTGCCGCAGGAGCGCGAGACCGTCATCATCGGGCTCGCCGCCGACCACGCCGACGCGCACCCGCCCCTGCCCGAGGGCGTGACGCTGCGCGAAACCCGTTCGCCCGCAGACTTCGGGCACATCGCCGAGCTGAATACGGTGGTGTGGGAGACGGACATGGGCTGGCTGAGCGAGATGTTGTCCACGGAGTCCACATCGGACAATCTCAAGGTCTATGTCGCCGAGGCCGACGGCCGGGTGGTCAGCGCGGCTTGGATCCGGTTCGTGCCGGGCACCGATTTCGCGGGTCTCTGGGGCGGATCGACGCTCAAGGAATATCGCGGGCGCGGGCTCTATCGCGCGCTCGTCGCCGTGCGCGCCGCCGACGCCGTCGCACGTGGCCACAAATACCTGCAGGTCGACGCGTCCGACGACAGCCGCCCGATCCTGGAGCGGCTCGGTTTCGTCGCGGTCACCACGACCACGCCTTACATGTGGCGGCCCAGCAGCACCTGATCGAGGGTGTGCGCGGCGATCGCGGCCATGCGTGGGTTGTCGTCGGCGTGCAGCGAAAACACTGTGCCGAAGACGAGAGCCCAGCCATGGGCGCATACAGCCCGGTCGTCACGGTGATGGGCAACATACAGTGGAGCGTGAGCGTCAGCCTGCCCGGCCACTCCAAAATCAGCGTGAGCGGCCGGGAGAGCTATCGCTGCAACTAAATAGTGGGAACCCCACGACTAAATCGACACTTTCCCATACCGTGATCTGATGGCTCTGGTGTGCATACTGGTCGCGCTCCTGCTTGTGGCGCCGCAGCCGCCGCAACATGACACGCGCCCGCCGACCGCTCCGGGCAAACTGACCGCACTGCGCGTCACGAGCACAGGCGTCACGCTCACCTGGCACGCCTCGACCGGCAACGCGGGGGTCGTGGCCTACGACGTCTACATGGGACAGTCGCTGGTCCGCTCCGTCGCCGAGCCCACAGCCGTGGTGGCCGACCTCGTGGCGGGCACTACATACACGTTCACCGTGCGGGCGCGCGACTCCGCCGGCAACGTTTCGCGGGCGAGCAACCGGGCCTCGGCGACGGTGGGAATGGTGCGGCCGCCCGACTTCACCGTGTGGGGCTTCAGCCAGTCCGATGTGGATGGCGAGGATCCGCAGGTCTACCAGTTCGTGCCGGATGTCAACATCCGCGCCATCGGCAAGTGGTCCACCAATGGCGATGAGGCTGAGGACTACAACTTCGCGCAAATCAACCGGTACCACGAAAAGGGAATCACCTTCATCGGCAGCGGCACGACAAGCGTCATCTTCCCGCACGACTTCCCCACGCCCGAAATCTTCGACGACATGTCCACCCGCGACGCCGACGGCAATCCCGTGCCGCACGACGAGTTCGGCTTTCCGATCCCCGCCCGGCGGGGCAACATGTTCAATCCGAGATATCGCGAGTATCTGCTCGGCTGGGCCAAACTCCAGATCGACGGCGGTGTCGACGGGCTCAGCTTCGACGAGGTGAACGCCGGGTTCAGCGGCGGGCTCAAGTGGGGCTTCAATGGCAATGAGGGGTTCGACGACTACGCGCTGGCCGACTTCAACCGCTATCTGCTCGCGAAATATCCCGCGTTCACGGATGCGGATTGGCGGTCGCGCTTCGGGATGACCGACGACAACATCGTGCGGCGGGACGTGCCACCATCCGATTTGGACCGCAACTTCAACTATCGCGACTATCTGCGGGCCAACGGCTGGAACACCAATCCGGTCAACGCCACCAACCCGTTGGCCCCCGAGTGGGGTCGGGTCATCCCCAACCGGATGTATGCGGACGACATGTCGTTCACGGCCACCTATCTGCGCCGATACTGGAAGCAGATGGTCGATGAGTTGCGGGCCTATGCCTGGCACACTGTGCCTTATGGCCGCGGGCGTCTCGCCTCGGCCCCCTGCGCGCCGCGACCGGCCGCAGCGCCGTGTGGCCTCCTCTCGCACCCGACAGGCCGTGCGGGCCGCCAGATCCTCATCACGTCCAACGGGCTCCTGCCCTATGTGGACTTCAACGGCGTAGGCATGTATCCGTGGAACGCCGACGAGCAGACCCCGGACGGCCGGGGCGCCGATTATGTCCCCGTCGTCAACGGCCATTTGAACGGGGCCAAGTCACTGCAGGCGAATTACCGGTACCTCAAAGAAAAAAGCCGGCAGATCGCGGGCCGCAACGTTCCGGTCGTCGTGTTCATCGACTGGCCCAATGACATGATGACGAACTATTTGAATCTGCCGCTGCAGGAGAAGAAGGACTACTGGCAGATTTTCGGCGCCGAAGCCTACGCCAACGGCATCTTCCCGGCGTTCCACCTGAAGGACACGGTCGGCAGCCCCACCGCGGAGCAGCTGGGCATGCTGGGCTTCTACGGCACATATAGCAGGTTCTATCGCGAGCACGCTAACCTGTTCCGCCACAACGACATCGCTTCGGCTGGGCTGCGCCTGAGCGCGGGCAACGTTTCGGCCAGCCTGCTCGTCCAGCGCGGCACCGGAGCACGCACGCTGCACCTGGTCAACCACAACTACAACCTCGGGATCGTGCCGCAGACCGGATTCACCGCCGAGGTCGACCTGCCGTCCTGCCCGCGCGGCCCGATCACCATGGTCTCGCCCGATTTCGCCGGCTCGAAGACGCCCGAGTCGTCGTGCCGCCACGGCAGGCTGACTCTCACCATCGACCGTCTTGATTATTACAATGTTATGAGTATCGGGTGACAAAGCCGCGTCGCCGGAAGATGCGCAGCATCCAACCACAAAACGCCAGCGCCAACCCGAGCACGATCACCGAGCCGGCCGCGGCCGACCACAGCATGCCGGCCGGCACCGGCTTGCCCTGCAAAATCGTGCGCATCGCCTCGAACGCCAGCCCGGTGGGCAGGTATCGCATCACCTCACCGATCCCGCCGGGCAGCGCCGAAACCGGGAAGAACACGCCCGACACCGACAGCATCACGTAGTTCAGGCCCCACGTCAGAATCTCCGCGCTCGGCCCGAACCGCAGCATCAGCCCCAGGATGATGAACCCGAGCGCCCACCCGTTGACGATGAGCAGCAACACGATCGGCACGGCGCTCCAGCCGAGCGAATTCAGCGCGAAACCGTAGACGAGCGTGGTCATCACCGTGATCGTGGTCATCGTGAGGGTCAGCTTCATCAGGCCGAACGCCGCCACGCCGGTGAGGTATTCGGCCGGGGTGACGGAGGTGGTGAGCACGTTGAGCAGGTTGCGGGTCTGCGTCTCGTCCATCACCGACAGCGACACCGTCGAGAGCAGCACCACCCGCTCGCACAGCGTCTCCACCTCGCGCATGTTGTGGCTCGTCACCAGCAACGCCGTGCCGTCGCGCCGGTGCGCGTCGAGCATGGCCTGGCGCACCCGCGCGGCGATGTCAGGGTCGAGGCTGGCCGTCGGCTCGTCGAGGATCAGCAGATCGGGCCGGTGCAGCACCGCCTTCACGATGCTCACCAGCGTACGCTGCCCGCTCGACAGCTCCTGGTTGCGCCGGGGCATCAGCTCGGTCAGCCCGAACGCCGCGGCCGCCTCGTCGATCCCCGCCCGCTTGCGGCGCGTCGGGTGCTCAGCTTGCGGCACTTAGCACGGCACGCGGGCTCGCTATGCCGTCGAATGCGGGATTGCGAGCTGCGGCCCGTTGGAGGAGCAAGTCGACTCGTCGCCAAGAGGTCACCTGTCGACTAGGGAGGCTTGCCACAGGTAGGTGCTCGTCGGGGTGGGTGGGATGGGTACCCGGCTCGGCTCAGGGAACGGCGGCGTGCAGAGT
>NZ_QJUG01000332.1 GCF_003426775.1 Allorhizocola rhizosphaerae
GGCGCACGGCCGGCAAGGCCGCCGTGGGCCAGGTGCTCGCCGCCAACATGGACACGGCGGCCGTGGTGGCATCCGTCGATCCGACGCCCGAGCTGGCCACCATCGAGCGGCTGCTCGCGCTCGCGTGGGATTCGGGCGCCCGCCCGTGCGTCATCCTCACCAAGTGCGACCTGACCTATGACGGGTCGTTGATAGCCCAACACCTGGAGGAGATCGCCCCCGGTGTGCCGGTGATCCCGGTCAGCGCCGAGCGCGGCGACGGCATGGAAGCCTTGCGCCCCTTGGTGAAGCGCGGCTGCACGCTCGGTCTCATCGGCGCGTCCGGCTCGGGGAAGTCCGCATTGGTCAATGCGCTCGTCGGCGCGGACGTCATGGCCACGCAGGCGATCCGGCGCGTGGACGGCAAGGGCAGGCACACGACCACACACCGCGCGCTGATCCCCGTCCCGGGCGGGGGCGCGATCCTCGACACGCCGGGCATTCGGGCCGTCGGGCTGCTGGAGGGCGTGCAGGGCATCGATATGACGTTCCAGGACGTGGTCGAGCTCGCCAGCCGGTGCAAATATCCGGACTGCCGTCATCAGGGCGAGGCGGGGTGTGCGGTGGCGCTCGCGCTGGCCAGTGGTGAGCTGTCCCACCGGCGCTGGGCCAGTTGGGTCAAGCTGCACCGCGAGGTCGAGTTCGAACGCCGGCGGAGGCGTTCGCGACACCGTGGGCGTCCGTGATACCCACCTGAATCTGGAAAATCGGCCCCACGTCGCGCAAGCCGGCACCACAATGATGGCGAGGGGGACGAAGATGGCTGCTGCGCGGACATTCCCGGACGGTTTTCTATGGGGTACGGCGACGGCCGCCTACCAGGTCGAGGGTGCGGTCGCTGAAGACGGGCGCGGGGCGTCGATCTGGGACGTGTTCGCCCACACTCCGGGGGCGATCGCGGACGGCACGAATGCCGATGTGGCGGTGGACCACTATCACCGATATCGCGAGGACGTCCGGCTGATGGCGGAGCTCGGGGCAAACGCGTACCGCTTCTCGATCGCCTGGCCGCGGGTGTTTCCGGAGGGCACGGGCAAGCCCAACCCCAAGGGTCTCGACTTCTATCGCCGGCTTGTCGACGAGTTGCTCGCCAACGGCATCGAGCCTTTTGCCACGTTGTACCACTGGGATCTCCCGCAGAGCTTGCAGCAGCGGCACGGCGGCTGGCAGTCGCGCGAGACGCCGCAGGCCTTCGCCGACTACGCGGGATATGTCGCCGGGCGGTTGTCCGACCGGGTGCGCAATTTCTTCACCATCAACGAGTTTTCGAGCTTCGTCGAGATGGGCCACGGCAGCGGGCGGCTCGCGCCTGGCCTGCGCCTGGCACCCGCCCAGCTCAACCAGGTGCGCCACCACGCCGTGCTCGGCCACGGCCTGGCCGTGCAGGCGATCCGGGCCAACGCTTCTGCTGGAGTCAGGGTCGGCCCGGCCGAACAGGTGATCACTGCGATCCCGGTGATCGAGACGCCGGAGCACATCCGTGCGGCCGCGGTCGCCACGCGCGAGCTCAACGCCGGGTACCTCACGGTGATGCTGGAGGGCAAGTACACCGACGGGTTCCTGTACGAGCAGGGCCGGGACGCGCCGAGGTTCACCGATGACGATCTCAAGGCGATCAGCAGCCCGCTGGACTTCGTGGGCACCAACATCTATGCGGCACACCACATTGTGCGTGCGGCCGACACGTCCCTCGGGTTTGCGATGGTTCCGTATCAGAGCGTGCACCCGCGTGTCGCGTGGCCGGGAGGAGCGCTGTCGCTGCGGCTCACGCCCGAGTCGATGTATTGGGGCACACGGCTTTTGGCCGACCTGTGGCACGTCGGCGACATTTACATCACCGAAAGCGGGGGCCCGTTCACGCACGAGCCGGGTGCCGTGGGCACACAGCCGGACATCGACGGCATGGAGAACGACTCGGACCGGATCGTGTGGCTGCGCGCGTATCTGACGCAGCTGCAGCGGGCCACGGACGAGGGTGTGCCGGTACGCGGGTACTTCCACTGGTCCACCATGGACAACTTCGAATGGACGCTCGGCCTGCGCCCGCGGTTCGGCCTCTATCGCGTCGACTACGAGACCCAGCGGCGCACACCGAAACTGAGCGCCCAGTACTTCCGCGCCTGCGCCCAATCCAACGCCGTGCTTTAGCCAGGTCCCCGGCGAAGTCGTTAGGTGATGCCCGGTAGGGCCAGTGGTCGGATGGCGCCACGGGCGTGGTGGCGGTTGGCGCGGGCGATGTTGGTGGCGCCAGTCAGGCTTCGCCTGAGGAAACCAACCCGTTATGGCACACGATCGGCATTCACAGCTGCATACAACTCACGGGCCTTGGGTTCGTCCACGTAGACCACGCTCTGGTTGCCCTCCATGCCCGTACCGCGCGACGGGCTGGTGATGAACTTCAGTTGGTGGCTGCGCAGCTGGCGAAGCTCAAGCGCGAGGTCGAACAGGGACATGTTCTGGTCCACGGTCAGCGCGTTGGCCGTCGCGCGCAGGAAGGAGTTGAGTCGCGGGATGTCGGAGAGCAGCCCGGCCGACGCCGCCTGCTCCATGACCGCCTTGATCACCTGTTGCTGGTGCTCGATCCGGCTGAAGTCGCCGTCGGCGAACTGCTTGCGCTGCCGCGAATAGTCCAGGGCCACCTCGCCGTTCATGTGCTGCATGCCCTTGCGGAACACGCGGAACGGCGGATGGCTCGACTTGAACTCCCGCTCCACCTCGATGTCGACCCCGCCGAGCGCGTCGATGACCTCCTTGAAACCAAAGAAGTCGATGAGTACCACGTGATCGATGCGCACGTTGGTGAAACTCTCGACGGTCTGGACCATCAGCGGGGTCCCGCCGAAGGCGTATGCGGCGTTGATTTTATGGAATTTCTTTCCCGGAATGTGTACCCAGGAATCGCGCGGGATCGAGATGAGCTGCGCCGTCTGGCGATCGGCCGGGATGTGCACCAGGATGATCGTGTCGGTGCGGGCGGATCCGTCGTTGTCCAGATCGCGGTCGGCCCGCGAGTCGCTGCCGAGCACCAGGATGTTCAGCGCGTTGGTCGGCGCCTTCGACGGGCGGGCCTGTTCCGGTACCCCCTGGAAAGCATCAACCCGGTCGACGTCGCCCTCGACCGACCCCACGTACATGCGCAGCGCGATCGCCCCGCCCCCGCACACCAGCAGCAGCACGCCGGTCAGGATGCCCGCGACGAACAGCAGCTTGCGCAGCCGCGTCCGAGCCGGGGGAACGGGCTGATCATCGGGCTGCATGTCAAGCATGAGCCGGATTCAACCATGGCTCATGATCCGGACATGCGGGCTGTCCGCGACCCGACAGCACCACGTGTCCGCGTGGCTGTCAGACCCCGCGGCTAGAGTTGCCGCCGTGGGGTTGACGTGCTGCTGCGCTAAATGTCATACGGCCGGTCTAGGGTGGCGGCCGTGATGGACCGTCTAGTCATTCGTGGGGCGCGCGAGCACAATCTGCGCGACGTGAGCCTCGATCTGCCGCGCGAGGCGATGATCGTGTTTACCGGGCTGTCCGGCTCGGGCAAGTCGAGCCTGGCGTTCGACACCATTTTCGCCGAGGGTCAGCGGCGCTATGTGGAGTCCCTGTCGTCCTATGCGCGCCAGTTCCTCGGGCAGATGGACAAGCCCGACGTCGACTTCATCGAGGGCCTGTCGCCCGCCGTCTCGATCGATCAGAAGTCGACGTCGCGCAACCCGCGCTCGACGGTCGGCACCATCACCGAGGTCTATGACTATCTGCGGCTGCTGTTCGCCCGGGTGGGCCAGCCGCACTGCCCGATCTGCGGTCACGCGATCAGCCGGCAGACGCCGCAGCAGATCGTCGACCGGGTGCTCGCGATGGAGGAGGGCACCCGCTTCCAGGTGCTGGCCCCGGTGGTGCGCGGCCGCAAGGGCGAATATCTCGACCTGTTCCACGAGCTGCAGTCCAAGGGCTTCGCGCGGGCCCGGGTCGACGGCAAGGTCTATCCGCTCGGCGAGGTGCCCAAGCTCAACAAGCAGCAAAAGCACAACATCGAGGTGGTCGTCGACCGGCTCGCGGTCAAGGGGAGCGCCAAGCAGCGGCTGACCGACTCGGTCGAAACCGCGCTGGGCCTGGCCGGCGGCATCGTGGTGCTGGAGTTCGTCGACCTGCCCGAGGGCGACGAGCATCGCGAGCGCAAGTTCTCCGAGCACCTGGCGTGCCCTAACGAGCACCCCCTGGGCATCGAAGATCTTGAGCCCCGGGTCTTCTCCTTCAACGCGCCCTACGGCGCCTGCCCCGAGTGCACCGGTCTGGGCACCAAGAAGGAGGTCGATCCCGAGCTGATCATCCCCGACCCGGAGAAGTCGCTGGGCGAGGGGGCGATCGCCCCGTGGTCGGGCGGCCACACGATGGAATACTTCAACCGCCTGCTGGCTGCGCTCGGCGAGCAATACGGCTACACGATGGAGACGCCGTGGCGCAAGATCTCGGCCAAGGCGCAGAAGGTGATCCTTCACGGCGCCGAGGATCAGGTCCACGTGCGCTATCGCAATAAATACGGGCGCGAGCGTTCGTACTATTCCGGCTTCGAGGGCGTGGTGCAGTGGCTGGAGCGGCGGCACTCCGACACCGACAGCGAGTGGTCTCGCGAAAAATACGAGGGCTACATGCGCGAGGTGCCGTGCTCGGTGTGCGGCGGGGCGCGGCTCAAGCCCGAGGTCTTGGCGGTCACGGTCGGCGGGCGCAACATCGCCGAGCTGTGCTCGCTGTCGGTGGGCGAGGCGGCCGAGGAGCTGGCGTCGCTGGAGCTGACCGATCGGCAGCGGTTCATCGCCGAGCGCGTCCTCAAGGAGATCAACGCGCGGCTGCGCTTCCTGATCGATGTCGGGCTCGACTACCTGTCGCTTGCCCGGTCGGCCGGCTCGCTGTCGGGCGGCGAGGCGCAGCGCATCCGGCTCGCGACGCAGATCGGTTCGGGTCTGGTGGGCGTGCTCTATGTGCTCGACGAGCCGTCGATCGGGCTGCACCAGCGCGACAACCACCGGCTGATCGAGACCCTGGTCCGCCTGCGCGAGCTGGGCAACACACTGATCGTGGTCGAGCACGACGAAGACACGATCCGCACGGCCGACTGGATCGTCGACATCGGGCCGGGCGCGGGGGAGCACGGCGGCCGGATCGTGCACAGCGGGACTTACAAGCAGCTGCTCACCAACAAGGAGTCGGTCACCGGGGCCTACCTGGCCGGGCGCAAGAGCATCCCGGTGCCCGCGCAGCGGCGGCCACGGGTCGGCGGGCGCGAGCTGACCGTGGTCGGCGCGCGGGAGCACAATCTGCGCAACCTGACCGTGGCGTTCCCGCTCGGGCAGTTCATCGCGGTGACCGGGGTTTCCGGTTCGGGCAAGTCCACGCTGGTCAACGACATCCTCTACACGGTGCTGGCCAACCAGATCAACGGGGCGCGCATGGTGCCGGGCCGGCACACCCGGGTCACCGGGCTGCAGCACGTTGACAAGGTCGTGGGCGTCGACCAGTCGCCGATCGGGCGCACGCCGCGGTCCAACCCCGCGACCTACACGGGTGTGTTCGATCACATCCGCAAGCTGTTCGCCGAGACCACCGAGGCCAAGGTGCGAGGCTACGGGCCCGGCCGGTTCTCGTTCAACGTCAAGGGCGGCCGCTGCGAAAACTGCGCCGGTGACGGCACCATCAAGATCGAAATGAACTTCCTCCCCGATGTGTACGTGCCTTGTGAAGTATGCAAGGGAGCCCGGTACAACCGGGAGACCTTGGAGGTTCACTACAAGGGCCGGACCATCGCGGAGGTGCTGGAGATGCCGATTGAGGAGGCATCCGGCTTCTTCGAGGCGATCCCGGCGATCCATCGGCACCTTAAGACGTTGGTCGACGTCGGGCTGGGCTATGTGCGGCTCGGGCAGAGCGCGCCCACGCTGTCCGGAGGCGAGGCCCAGCGGGTCAAGCTCGCCTCCGAGCTGCAGAAGCGCTCGACCGGGCGCACGGTCTACGTGCTCGACGAGCCGACCACGGGCTTGCACTTCGAAGACATCCGCAAGCTGCTTTTGGTGCTGCAGGGTCTGGTGGACAAGGGCAACACGGTGATCGTCATCGAGCACAACCTCGACGTGATCAAGTCTGCCGACTACCTCATCGACATGGGCCCCGAGGGCGGGCACCGCGGCGGCACGGTGGTCGCCACCGGCACGCCCGAGGAGGTCCTCAAGGTCGATGAGAGCCACACCGCGCAGTTCTTGCGGCCGTTGCTGGGCACTGCTCCGGTGGCGACGACACCGCGCAAGAAGACCAAGGCCACCGCTAAGGTGTGATCGATCTGGAAGGTGTGAGCATGACAGACCAGCACGAGTCCCCCACGAGCCGGCGAGCGCTGATCGCCGGGGCGAGTGCGATCGGCGCCGCGTCGCTTATCGCCGCCTGCGGCGGCAACGAGACGCCCAGCACCACTCCGACGACCGGCGGCAACCCGCAGCCCACCCCGACCACCGCCGGCGGTGCCTCCGCCACGCTGGCCAAGAAGTCGGACATCCCCGTGGGTGGCGGCAAAATCTTCGGCGAGCAGGGCGTCGTGGTCACGCAACCCACGGCGGGCACCTTTCGCGGTTTCGACAACATCTGCACACATCAGGGATGCCCAGTCTCCAAAGTGGAGAATGAAGCCATCGTTTGCACCTGTCACAACAGCAGGTTCTCTATTGCGGACGGATCAGTCCGCGGAGGTCAAGCCACCAAACCGTTGCCCGAGAAGGCACTGAAGATTGACGGGGACGAGATTTCGTTGGGCTGAGCGGGGTGTGCGATGAACGCGCCGCGTCCTGGGTGGGGCGCGGCGCGGTGTTTGTGGGCGCGGCGTGGTGCGGCGTTTGTGGGTGGGGTGCGGTGTTTGTGGGGTGGGGCGCGAGGTGGGGCGTGGGC
>NZ_QJUG01000333.1 GCF_003426775.1 Allorhizocola rhizosphaerae
GGCAATCGCCTTGATCGGCATCTGCTCGGCCCGGTACAACCGGCGGATCTCCGCCCAGTCCTCCACGTTCAACACCCTCCTGATACTCGGAGGGGTCATCCTTGACCCGCCGTCAGGGGGTCAGTATTCAGGCGTCGACGACATGGTGATGCTGTGCCGCGCCTATGAGGCTGCATGGGGTGTGAGCGATCGCTGTGATTGGGATTGAGCTTGGCGTGTGTAGCTGCCGTTTTCGCATACAGGGAGGTAACGCCCAGCCGCGAGAGCGCCACGCCGCCGGATCACTCGATCGCCAGTTGCCCTGATTGCAGAACGGCAAGACCGGCCGGATGTCTCATTGGAACTCGACGATGCTTGGGAAAGGCGGTACCGTGTCCGCCTCGACGAACTCAGCAACCAGTCGATCACGCTGATCGTGGCTTTTGTCCTAACATTGACAGACATCTTTTGCTTCGTTGTCTAAGCTCCGATCACGAGCCGCTCGTCAAGTGACGATTCGAGGTCCATCATGAGGTGCTCGAAGATCGAAATACTCGCCAAGGTCCGTACCGGTGGGGCACACCGCCTATTCCCGACTGGTCTCATCGTCGTGTCGCTCCTCGCCGGCGGCTGCGCTGCACGTGATTGCGCGAGCGCTCCGACACCCTCCGGCAGTCAAGACACGCAAAACACCCAATCCACACCGCCGACCGGATCCGGGAGAACGGACCGCAAGTACCGGCTGCTGGATTTGCCCGAGGGCGATTCAACGGTCGCTGAGGACGCGGCGCGCTGGTATGAGGCGTTGCGCAAGGGCGAATGTGCGTCTGTGCAGGCAGCGTTGGATCGGAGTTGGTCCAGACTCGATAACCCACGCGAAGTGCTGATCTTCCAGATTGCAGTGGAACTGTGCCGCAACAATGTCGATGCCGCCGGCCGCTGGTTCGACCTGGCCACGAATCGTTACGGCTGGAAGGGTCTGTTCACCGACATGCACATGTGCGAGTTGTACAAGGCGGCCGCCAGCGGCATACGGCAGCGGTCCAAGGACGACTTTCCCTGCAAGCACGCGTACTACGAGGGTGAGATGCCCAAGTGGGGCGACCCCAAGCAGGATCCCAGAGGCGCGAGGGCCGGCGGGACCAGCCCGTCCCCGCCCGGGTCTGCCCGGCCGTCGAACTCGACTCCTTCGCCGCGCTAGGCCGCACGATGATGTCAGAACACAGGGATGCGGCGCCGGGCTCGCGCCGTCACCACGATCAGGGCAACGGTGACACCCCTCCGGCGGAAGCCGGAACCGGGCTTGCGCTGGAACTGGCCAAGCAGCTGGCGGCGCTGTTGGGCAATGTCACCGTGGTGACCGCGTTGCTGATCTACTTCGGCTGGCAGCGCAGCGAGACACAGGCCCGGCGGCTGGGGATCGACGAGAGCATCCTGGCCATGTCGCCGCGCGAATACATCCTGCGCAGCGTTGGGCCGGTGTTCCAGTTGTTATTGATCGTCGCGGTCGGTGGCATGCTGTGGTGGTTTTTCGATCAGTTCTTAGTGGGTCGTGCCGTCATGTCGCGATCGGACGATGGGCGGCGTATCGGCGTGCGCCTGTGGAGGGCGCCTTACTTCTGGCCGTGGATCGTGCTCATCTGCGCGGTGTTGTGTTCTGTGGTGCCCGTTGCCGCCTGGTTCTATTGGCCCGAGGATGCCTATGTGCTGTTCCCGCTGGGCGTCGCCGCCAGTGTGCTGCTCGGTCTGTATGCACTTCAGCTGCGGGATATCGTTGCGGACCGGCGAACGCCGCGAGGCAGCTGGGGCAAGGCGTTCGCGTTGCTCATTCTCGTGCTCTGCCTGTTCCTGTCGGGCTCGCGTCGGGCCGAGGTGCTGGGCAACGAGCTCGCCGACGACCTCGCCCGGCAACTGTCGAACGGCTCCAACACGGTCAGGGTGGTCGTTTACAGTCCGGACCGGCTCCACATCGACGCGCCTGGTGTCGCCGAGGAACCGCTTCCCAAGGAGGACAGCCGATACCGGTACCGTTACAGCGGCCTGATCTTCCTCGAATACACCGGCGGAAAGTACTTTCTGGTCCCCGACGGCTGGCGGCCCGGCGACGGCATGGTCGTGGTGCTCAAGGACGATGACAAGCTCCGCGTGGAAATGGGGTCGGGCTAGCGAGCCTGTTGGGGTCTTGAGCGCGGCGGCTTCAGTCAGGCCGCGGCGTCTCCATGTACTCATCGGACCCTTCCACATAGAGACTCCATGGCGTGCTCTACGGCCCGGGTTCAGCGGTTTGGCACGTGCCGGTAGACTCCGGCATTTGGGTACGCCAAAATGCCGCCTGGCATCGACTGGCCGCCACCGGCCTGCGGCAACATCGCCCTGGTCGTCTCCGGCATCCGGCAACACCAACCGGCCTATGTGGACAGTGGCGCGATCGACGACATGGATCACGCCTGGGTTCGGCGGCGCGAAACCTGTTCATGAATGGGTCGTTGATGTGGGTGGTCCACCGCGTCGAGGCTATGGCTCGTTATGCGTGATCGCGTGTGGTGATGGCTGGCGATCGGAGGTGTCGGCTCGTACTCCTTGCAGCATGAGGGCTTGCTATTCGAACCGCTGATAGAGACTCGCGGAACCTATCGCTTCGGTCAAGTTGCGCATGAACGGCAAGCCCCACGGCCGCATGGACCACCCCCCTTTCTTCCCCATGTTGGAGGCGGCCTGGCATGAACGTGTGGGTCGGTGTGGATATCGGCAAGGTTGCTCATCATGTGGTAGCGCTCGACGACAGCGGGAGCCGATTGCTGTCGCGCCGGATCGTCAACGACGAGAGTGATATCACCGCCGTGGTAGCCGAGGTGCTCGCGTTGGGTTTCCCAGTGTGCTGGGCCATCGACGTCACCACCGGCATCGCCGCCCTGCTGCTGGCCATCCTGCGCCGGCACAAGTTCGAAACCCGTTACGTGTCGGGATTTTCCGCTAACCAGGAACTGATGAAGCGGCCCGGGGAGAACAAGACCGACGCCCGCGACGCCGCGATCATCGCCCATATCGCCCGGACCACACCGGATCTGCCGATCCTCCTGCCCGGCCGATGATATGTTGTGCCAGTTGCAGCTGCTGGTGACACATCGGCTTCAGCTCAGCCGGGACCGGCAGGTCGCATCGAAGCGGCTGCAGGGACTGTTGACGGCGATCAGCCCGGCGGTGGAGCGGGCGGTGGATTGGCGGCGTAAAGGTCCGCTGCTGATGTTGGGCTATTGGCAGACACCCCAAGCCATCCGGAACGCCGGAGCCGAACGGATCGAAGCTGTGCTCAGGCATGCCCGTATCCGTACCCGCGGCTGAAGCGGTGTGCGGCGACCTCGATGACCTTAGCCTGAATCCACCGGTAACGATCTAACGTCCATTGTGGACAGAGGTAGAAAGGTGTCCCCTGAGCTGGGAAGATGGGAGTTGCTGAGACAACCATTACCCGTTACGAGAGGACACCTCGCAGGTGAGGTTATCGCATGGATCCCGTGGTGTCGTGGTCCGGTTCGACGAGCGCAATCTGGTGTCGTGTGCTGGGTTGGTGCCGGTGATGCAGCTGGCCGAGCAGGTGAGCCTGGCCGGGCTGGTCGACGCTCGGGTGCGTCCGGACCTGCCGTCCGGGGCTCGTCCTGGCGGCAAGGCCGCGGCGATTGTGGCGGGCATGGTCGCCGGCGCGGACAGCATCGACGATCTGGACCTGCTGCGCCACGGCGGGATGGAAGCGCTGTTCGAGGGGGTGTATGCGCCGTCGACGCTGGGGTCGTTCCTACGGTTTTTCACCTGGGGACACAGCCTGCAGTTGGAGGCGGCCTCACGGACCTGCTGGCCGCTTTGGCTGGGCGGGTGCCGCTGCTGCCCGGTGCGGGTGAGCAGGTTTTCGTGGATGTGGACTCGCTGCTGCGGCGGGTGTACGGACACGCCAAGCAGGGCGCAGGGTTCGGCCATGCCAAGGTCGGCGGCTACCGGGTCAGGCTGCGTGGTCTGTCGCCGCTGATCGCCACGATCAGCACGCCGGCGGCGGCGCCGGTGGTCGCTGCGACCAGGCTGCGCAGCGGTAACGCCGCCTCCGCCCGCGCCGCCGCCTCGCTGGGGCGTTAGAGCATCACTCCGGCTTATCTGTATAGCAGAACCGGTCGGGCAGGTGATGTGATCAGACACGACTGCCCGCCGTACGCGGTGCGGCAACAGTGTTGTCGATGTCGTCTCGGGCCGGAGAAGCATTGTCGTAAGCGATGACCGCTGGTGCGCGGCGTTAAGGCACAGCGTGAGGTTTGACGACGGGTCGCCATCCAGGCAGAGGCCGTCAGCCTTAGCCGCTCATCGCGCAACCACCGCCTGACTTCGTCACCGATCCATGACGAGGTCCTGGTAAATGTCGCGCAACTTGCAAAAACGCGCTGTCGTAAAGCCTCCGTCCCGAGGGGTCAAGGGCGTAGGAGTCCACGACGAACTCGGTCAGCTCATCGTCTAGCGTGACCGGCTGGCCCTGCACATTGCCGGGACCGTGGACGGTGAAGTGTTCCATCCACGCGGTGGCAAACCAGCCCAGCGACCGGTTCCGATCGTGCTCGGGTGCGCGGATCAGTTCACGGGGCATCCGCTCACCCCCGCGCACTACCCGCCCGGCTTCAGCCGGTGCCGGTTAAGCGGGCGCGGCGGGCGTCAATACTAGCGACCGCGGCGGGCAACTCCGCACCGTCCGGCACCTCATCGGCAGGTTTGTCTACTTCGGACACATAGCGGATGCGCAAATCCCGGCGGGCGACCGCGGTCGTGCCCAGGATCTTCTCGCGCTGCCGAAGTTCCGTCGCCAATGTCGTGCACCCGTGATGCAAGTCCTCGGCAACCAGCGCGGTCTGGAGCGCGACATCCAATCGGAGGCGGACGACAAAGACCGCGTGCGGCATCGCGCACAGCGTCTTCCACCATTGCCGGGTCAGGGGATGGATCGCCACCTCATACGGTCCCTCCGGCGACGACAGGACCCAGCGGGTCGGGAGCTTCACCGGCACTGGCCCGTCAAAAGGATCTCCACCCAGTCGTGAACAGGCTTTACCCTATTTCTCTTGTCGCCATCCTTTGGCTTGCGCCCCGCTACAGGCATGTGCACCTCCGGGCGGCTATCGTTAATTTGTGAGTGAGCAAACCAAGCTTCCGGACATCATCGCGTCGGAATGCGCCAGCTGCGAGAAGGCATCCATCTGTAGGGTGTTAGCCCGGACCGAGCGCTGGGTGGAGGATGACCCTTTTCCCACAAGGTGGACCTTTGTCGAATGTGAACACTGCGGGCATCCGATGCTCTTCGTTCAGGAGCGAGACGGTACGCCACCCTCCGGATGGTATGACCCATACCGTGTTTGGCCGTCACAGGGAGAACATGCGAGTTGGTCAATACCTGGCGATGTACGATCGGAGTTCGAGGAGGCCAAGCAGGCTTTCAAAGCGAAACTCTATAAGGCGTCGGCGCTGATGGTGCGTCGCACGCTTGAAGGGGTCTGCCTCGAGCAGGGTGCGAAGAAGACTGATAGCCTCCAAAAGCAACTCGACAGCCTAAAGGCAAGCGGCATACTCGAAGGCCGGATAGTCGAATGGGCTCATGGTTTGCGCTACATAGGCAACGCCGGTGCGCACTTCTCGTCGGACCCGGTGTCGCGGCAGGATGCGAAGGACGCTCTAGATCTAGGCGAGGCGGTCCTCGGTTACGTCTACGTCTTCGGCGAGAAGTATGAAGAGATCAAGAAGCGGCGCGGCTTCGGCCCGAAACCATCCGGCACGGAGTCCTGAGTTTCATGCGCACAGCGAGGAACAGCCACTTCACGGTGTCCCTAGGTCGAGGAGGGGTCACCCGCCAGCCGGGTTGCCGCAGGCGGCTACGCTCGCTCCGTGGGATATCGTGTCTCGTCAATCTTGCTCATTCCTCCCAATGACAAGCACTGTGCCTTCGTATACTATGTACCGACGTACAGTGTTCGGTACAGCTGGATTAATGATGCTGTTTACGATGCTTTTGAACTGGTGGCAAGCCGACTCGGGCCACGAGCTGTCCTTATAGGACCTCATAAGGATAACCCTTATGCGTATAGTGACAGCCTTACGCAAGTATTCATGGAGGGCGAGGCAAGGGCGAATAGAGATTGGAGATCTAGCTTCCTTCATGTCGGTCTGCCGTTTCTGATCGGGACAAGGCGTCCGCTAAGTGTTGAAGACCCACCAGAGATGACAGATCTCGCAGCAATCAACCTCGCCGCATTCAAGGATGCGGATTCGATTCGTGGTCTCCTTGACCTAATTATTGCGGCAACTCGGACAGGTCGTGACCTCGTTGAGGACTTACCCCGTATTGAACGGCAAGCGCACCAGGTGGTCAAAGCTTACGACGACGACGAAATACTCGATGAGGATGACTGGTCCTTTGTATTTGAAAAGGCGCTAGAACTTAAACCGAACGTGTTTGGGCTAGGGTTAAACCTCAACGCCGTCGCAACGTGGCTCCGTCTGAAGCTTAAGTCCCGTAGGAGTTAAGGCGCCCGGGATGCGGATCGGCCGGCGCGGCCTGCGGGCGGATCGCCCAGTAGGCCGCCCATAAACGGCGGACGTCGACGGCGCACGAGCCATCGCAACGACGACATCCCAAGATCCTTCATCATGGCCACGATGTTCGGATCGGCATCCGGCCCCATCTAGTACGGCAGTCACGGGTTATGGCTTGACCAGGTTGATTCGAGTTGGTGCCGGCGTTTGTAGTGGCTGGCGCGTGCTCGGGCTTGGTGGTGTCGGCGCCAGGCGGACCAGTGTTGTATCCGGGTGAGGTCGGCGGGTCGG
>NZ_QJUG01000334.1 GCF_003426775.1 Allorhizocola rhizosphaerae
CGACACCGGCCGGCGGTTCGCCCAGCGCGACACCGGCCGGCGGTTCGCCCAGCGCGACGCGGGCCGTTGGCTCGCCCGGCGCGACGCGGGGCAGCGGCTCGTCTGACGTGGCGCTGGTCAGTGGCGAGGCTGTGCACCTGGACATCCGGCTCGCCCGCGCCGGATCCCGCGCCCTGGCCCTGCTGCTCGACATCATCGTGCAGCTCGCCCTGTTCATGGCCCTGTCGATCGTGGTGCCGATCGCTGTGGCGGTGCTCCCGTTCGCCGACCAGGCGCTGCTGAGTGCGGCCTACATCGTCCTGATCGCCACGATTCTGGTGGGCTATCCGGCGCTGTGCCATGCGCTGCTGCGCGGCCGTTCGGTCGGCAAACTCGCCATGGGGCTGCGGGTGGTGCGCTCCGACGGCGGCCCCATCAATTTCCGTCAATCTCTTATCAGAGCCCTGGTCGGTACCGCATTGGAATGGCCGGGAATCCTCATCGGCCTCAGCTGGCTGGTCTCCCTCTCCCTGCTCGTCGGATCGGCCAGGGCGCAACGCCTGGCCGACATGGCGGCCGGCACGATTGTCATCCACGAGCGCACACCCGAGAGCTGGGGCTGGATTCCCTCCACACCGCCGCAGCTGGTCACGTGGGCCGCAACGCTCGACCTCACCGACGTCGATGACCAACTGGCGCTGGCCGCACGCCACTTCCTCGCCCGCAGCCGGTCGCTGCGCGAACCGCATCGCACCCGCATCGGGGAGGCACTGGCCAAGGAGATGCTCACCCGGCTCACTCCCCCGCCCCCGCCCAACACGCCCGGCTGGGCCTATCTCGCGGCCGTCGTCGGTGAGCGCCACCGGCGCGCGGCCGCCCGCCTTACCCAGGCCCGCGCCACCCAGGCCAAGCTCTGGCCCGAACTGTTCCCCACGTTGCCCGCCGCTCCGCGCTAGCTCTTCTTAGCTTTCGCCCGCTTGGTGGTGCTCGCTTTCTTAGCGGGCGCCTTCTTCGTCGCGGCCTTTTTCGCGGGAGCCTTCTTGGCAGCAGTCTTCTTCGCCGCAGCCTTCGTCGCGGGTGCCCGCTTGGCCGCAGCCTTCGTCGCGGGTGCCCGCTTGGCCGTGGCTTTCGTCGCGGGTGCCCGCTTGGCCGTGGCTTTCGTCGCGGGTGCCCGCTTGGCCGCGGCCTTCTTCGCGGGCGCCTTCTTGGCACCCGGGCGCGCGGCCTCGATGCTGCGCCGCAACACCTCCATGAGGTCCTTGGCTCCGGTGGGCTCAGGTGCCTGCTCGGCTACGGTAACCTCGCGGCCCGCCTGCTTAGCCTTGATCAGCTTCTTGACCCGGTCCGTGTAGGTGTCGCGATAGTCGTTCGGATCCCAGTCGCCCGTCATCGAGTCGATCAGCTGGCTGGCCATCTTCATCTCCTCGGGCCTTGCCTTGGCCCGGCCGGGCGTCCCGTCGAGGACCTCCTTCGGGTCGCGCACCTCGTCGGCGAAGAACATGGTCTCCAGCACGAGCAGCGGCCCGTCGGGGCGGATCGCGGTCAGGTACTCCTTGCCGCGCATCACCAGCGTGCCGATGGCCGCCTTGTTGGCCTCGGCCATCGCGTCCCGCAGCAACGCATAGGTCTTACTGGTCTCCTCGCTGCCGGGCCCGAGATAGTACGTCTTCTGGTAGTACATCGGATCGATCGTGTCGAGATCGACGAAGCGGTGAATCTCCAGGCTGCGGGAGCGGCCGGGCGCGATCTCGTCCAGCTCGTCCGGCTCGACCATCACATACTCGCCGCCGACCTCCACGCCCTTCACGATGTCGCCGAAATCGACCTCTTTGCCGGTGCGCTCGTTGATCCGCTGGTACCGGATGCGGTCGCTCGTGCCCCGCTGAAACTGGTGGAACGACACCTCGTGCTCACGGGTCGCCGAATACATTCCTACGGGCACGGAAACCAGCCCAAAGCTGATCACGCCGCTCCAGATCGGTCTGGCCATGCGGGGCTTATACCCAGTAATCCGATACTCACAACCGTCGGACAATGCCCGACACAGCCTCCTTATCCTTTCGCCGCAATAAAAAAGAGCGCCCCGCGAAGGGGCGCTCTTCTCAGCCGCTCAGTAGCGGTAGTGCTCGGACTTGTAGGGACCCTCGACGGCCACGCCGAGATATTCGGCCTGCGGCTTGCTCAGCTGGGTCAGCTTGACGCCGAGCGCGTCCAGGTGCAGCCGCGCGACCTTCTCGTCGAGCTGCTTGGACAGCGTGTAGACGCCGGTCGGGTATTGGTCGAGCTTGGTGAACAGCTCGATCTGCGCGATCACCTGGTTGGTGAAGCTGTTGCTCATCACGAACGACGGGTGACCGGTCGCGTTGCCCAGGTTCAGCAGGCGGCCCTCGGACAGCACGATGATCGAGTGCCCGTCTTCGAAGCGCCACTCGTCGACCTGCGGCTTGATGTTGATCCGCTGAACGCCGGGGATCTTCGCCAGGCCCGCCATGTCGATCTCGTTGTCGAAGTGGCCGATGTTGCCCACGATCGCCTGGTGCTTCATGCGGCGCATGTGATCGGCCGTGATGACGTCGTAGCAGCCGGTCGCCGTGATGAAGATGTCGGCGGTCTCCACGACCTCGTCGATGGTCGTGACCTGGTAGCCGTCCATCGCGGCCTGGAGCGCGCAGATCGGGTCGATCTCGGTGATGATGACCCGGGCGCCCTGCCCACGCAGCGACTCGGCGCAGCCCTTGCCCACATCGCCGTAACCGAACACGACCGCGACCTTGCCACCGATGAGCACGTCGGTCGCGCGGTTGATGCCGTCGATCAGCGAGTGGCGGCAGCCGTACTTGTTGTCGAACTTGCTCTTCGTCACCGAGTCGTTGACGTTGATCGCCGGGAACAGGAGCGTGCCCGCCCGCTGCATCTCGTAGAGCCGGTGCACGCCGGTGGTCGTCTCCTCGGTGACGCCCTTGATGTCGCCGGCGATCCGGGTCCACCTGCCCGGGTCGGTCGACAGCGACTTGCGCAGCACCTCCAGGATGACCGCGTATTCCTGTGAGTCGGTCGGCGAGGTGGCCGGGACGGCGCCCGCCTTCTCAAACTCGGCGCCCTTGTGCACGAGCAGGGTCGCGTCGCCACCATCGTCGAGGATCATGTTGGGACCCTGTCCACCGGCGAAGTTGAACAGCTGCTCCGTGCACCACCAGTACTCCTCCAGCGTCTCGCCCTTCCAGGCGAACACCGGCACGCCCTGCGGCGCGTCGGGTGTGCCGTCGGGCCCGACGACCACCGCGGCGGCGGCGTGGTCCTGGGTGGAGAAGATGTTGCAGCTGACCCAGCGGACGTCGGCGCCGAGCGCGACGAGCGTCTCGATGAGCACGGCGGTCTGGATGGTCATGTGCAGCGATCCGGCGATGCGCGCCCCGCGCAGCGGCTGCGCCTGCGCGTATTCCTTGCGGACCGCCATCAGCCCGGGCATCTCGTGCTCGGCGAGCTGGATTTCCTTGCGCCCAAAGGCGGCAAGTGAGAGGTCGGCGACTTTGAACTCGCCTGCGGACAGTGTCTTGGTCATGCGATTAACTCCATGTCGGTCGGCTGACCAGTGCACCAACACACTAGCTGGCGCGCCTCAATGATCGTCTGACGCGGTGGGCGAACAGCGAATGTGTGAGACCCGGTTCCCGCCGCGGACCGTCCGCTGGCAAGAACCGGGCCTCACTTCCCCCCGGTTTGGTTCCCTCGCGCGTGGCTCGGACTTTCGTCTGATAACGCTGCGTGCCTATAGAGTCACACTCTGTCGCGAACATGTCAAGCAAAACCGTAAATTCGGATAATTGCGATGAAGCATCGCGTTCGCGACTATTTGGCGTGGTCAGCGCCATACCTCTAAAGCGAGGTGACGTACGCCTCGCCTGTGCCCGCGAACGTGAGCAAGCCGCCATCGGCGAGCCCGAACGCCGACTCTCCCGCCCGGATCTCGACCGCGCCCGCCGCGTCGGTCACCGTTACCGTGCCCGCCAGGCACAGCACTGTCCGCGGCCCCGGCAGATCGAGGCGGGTCGGCGAGCCTGACACGGCGACACGGTGCAGCCGGAAATCGGGCACCGGCACGGCCCACGTCACCACGCCAGGCGCGACATCGACCGGCGCGACCACCGGTGGGCGGCTGGGCTCAAAGCTGAGCACCCGCATGAGCTCGGGCACGTCGACCCGCTTGGGCGTGAGCCCGCCCCGCAACACGTTGTCGCTCGCGGCCATCGCCTCGACGCCCACACCCTCCACATAGGAGTGTGGGGTGCGCGGCGGCATCCACACCGCCTCGCCCGCACGCAACCGCACGTGGTTGAGCAGCAGCGCGACGATGACGCCCACATCGCCGGGATAAAACCGGGCCAGCCGTGCCGCCAACGGATCGCGCTGCGCCACCCGCTCCACGGCCTTCGCCGTGTCCATGGTCAGCAGCGTCCGCAGTGCGGCCTCGAGCCGGCCCTCCTCCAGGAGCTCCACGACCGGGGCAAGCCCGTCGACGCCGCGCAATGCCGAAGCCGACTCGGCCGGATCCCGGAACCCACACATCGCTTCGAAATCCCCAAGCGCGACAAGCAGCTCGGGCTTGTGGTAGGGGTCGGCATAGCTGCGCTCGACCACCCCCGCGGCCACCTCCGCCGCGTGACCCTCGGCGGCCTGCCGGGCGTCGGGGTGCACCTGCACCGACAGCGGCCGCTCGGCGGCGAGCAGCTTCATCAGGTACGGCAATCGCGGCCCGAAAGCCGAAACCGCCCGCGCGCCAAGGTATTCCGCGGGTGCCGCGGCGATCAGCTTGTCCAGTGGCTGCCCATCCACAATGGACGGGTTGTCCGGATGCGCGCCGACCCAGAGCTCGGCCTCGGGTCCGGGGCTCGGCGTGGGCCGGCCCTGGATCCGCGCGATCACCTCGCGCGAACCCCAGGCATAGCCCCTGATCTGGCTCTGCAGTCGCAGCACCGTGCTCAGCCCTCCCCGGAAGGGACCTTGGCGCGATAGATGTCCGGTTCGAGGTAGATGGCGCGGGCGATGGGCACGGCCTCGCGGATGCGTGCCTCGGCCTCGTCGATGGCCCGTGCGATCTCCGGCGCGCTGTCGTTTTGCGCCACACCGATCTTCGCGGCCACGAGCAGCTCGTCGGGGCCCAGGTGCAGGGTCTTCATGTGGATGATGCGCTCGATGTCGGCCCCGTCGGACACGATCGCGGCCTCGATCGCCTGGACGTGCTCGGGCGTCGCGGACTCGCCGATCAACAGGCTCTTGGTCTCGATCGCCAGCACGATGGCGATGATGACCAGCAGCACACCGATCATCGCGGTGCCGATGGCGTCCCAGACGCCTTCGCCCGTGATGAGCGTCATGCTCACGCCGAACAGTGCGAAGACCAGGCCGAGCAGCGCGCCGAGGTCTTCGAGCAGGATCACCGGCAGCTCGGGCGCCTTGGCGTGACGGATGAACTCCTTCCAGGATGCGTTGCCCCGGACCGCGTTGGACTCCTTGATGGCGGTGCGGAACGAGAACGACTCCAGGATGATCGCCACCACCAGGACCGTGACCGGCAGCCAGCGCCACGACGTGATCCCTTCGTCGTGCAGGACCCACTCGTGGTACTTGTGATAGGCCTCGTACAGCGCGAACAACCCACCGACGCTGAACAACACGATCGACACGATGAACGCGTAGATGTAGCGGTCGCGTCCGTAGCCGAACGGATGCTGCGGGGTGGCCTGGCGCTTGGCCCGCTTGCCGCCGAACAGCAGCAGGATCTGGTTGCCCGAGTCCGCCACCGAGTGGATGGCCTCGGCCAGCATCGATGAGGATCCACTCAGCGCCCACGCGATGAACTTGGTGATGGCGATGCCGATGTTGGCCAGCAACGCGGCGACGATCGCCTTTGTGCCGTGGGCCTCAGCGCTCATGCCGACACCTCCGCAAGCTCCGAAGACACTTCGCCTCGCTCTGTCAAGGCATGAGCGAATCCCGATCTCGTGATTCGCTCGCGCAAGCGCTCGCTCATAGTTTTCTCAACTGTTCCTTCAGCTCGGTGACCGCGGGGACGGCCATGGGGTCGAGACCGTGTCCAAGTCCTAAGTAGACGGAAGCGAAGTCGGGCGCGGCGACCAGCGAGGCCAGGCGCTCCAGCGGTGAGGCGCCGTCGGCCTTGAGCACCTCGACGTCGATGCCGCGCTTCTCGGCGAGATCCTGCACGATCTCGGCGCGCCGGTCCCGCTTGGGTGCCGTGGCATCGTTTTCGTCGGCGATGCCACCGTCGCACAGCAGCACGACCTTGAGCCGGGGCGGTGTCGCCGTGCCGCCGTCATCGTCCGGGTCGGCGAAGATGTCCCGCTCGGCCTCGGCCAGCGCGCCGAACACGCCGTCGAGCAGCCCGACCCGGCCGCGGCCCGCCTCACCCAGCGCATCCGTCACAACCGGGTAGCGCGCGTTGGCCGACAGCATGTCTCCGCAGCGCAACGCCGCGACGTGGGCAAGCGGGGAGTCACCCCACACGATCGGGACTGAGCCCGCCAGATTGACCGCCAGCGACTTCGCCCGGTTGACGAACGACTCGGCGGTCGGGCGGCAACTGTCGGCCTCGTGGTCCAGCCGGGTGGCGGTTTCCGCCAGGTCCGCCTCATTGACCTTAACCAATCCGAGGGTACGCGCCGCGAGCAGCACCGGCACGGTGAGACCCCACAGATTGGCCCTGGCCGGCCCGCGCCGCGGGATCGCCACGTATGGCGCGCGGTTGCGCTCGGCCGCCGCCTGCAGGGGCGAGTCGGGCGCGCCGATCGCGAGCAGCCGCGCCCCGCGCC
>NZ_QJUG01000335.1 GCF_003426775.1 Allorhizocola rhizosphaerae
GCGGTCAATGTCGGACGCTGCGCGCCGACCTTAACCGCGCAAAAGCACGGCTTCGCCTGAACAAAGTTAAAACCCCAACCCCCGCAGCGGTCAATGTCGGACGCTGCGCGCCGACCTTAACCGCGCAAAAGCACGGCTTCGCCGCAACGGTGTCAAACCCCCTAACCAAGCGGGGAATTGCACGCCGACACGAGTGCCTCGCGGCATGCCGCAGCCAAGGGGCGCAAGGCGTCCTCGCGCGCCCGCATCTCCATGATGTTGACCGCCGCACCGGAGGTCTGGCTCGCGAGCGTCACGACCCGATCCACCACGCACGCGCGGGCGTAGAGTCGCCGCGCCCGCGGCTCGTAGCCCGCCGGAAGGTCGGACTCGGGGCCAGGCTTGCGCACCGCGGCGAGCGCGCCCGCGAGCTCGGGCCGCCACTGCGCGACGTCGAGGCGCACCAGCTGCTTGGTGGACTCGGCCAGGGCCGTGCTGAGGTTGGCGTCGGCCTCGGCGAGCGGGACCTCGTACCCCCGAGGAGCTTCTAAAAATTCAAAAACATGCCACAGAACCGTCGCGAACGTGTCACCGGAACCCGAGGTGTGCTGGCGCGCCTCGGGAATCAACCCCAGCCGGGAGGCGATCACGCCCTCGCCTGCGAGCAGGGCACGCTCGGTGAACGGCGAACCGGGCCCGGGCAGGCCACGCGGGTCGCCGGGCACCGGCAGCACCAGCCGGATCTCGTCGGGGTGCAGCTTGGCCAGGTGCGGCAGTGCCTCGCGCAGCTCGACCTCGCGCCAAGTGCCGGGCAACCCATCGACATGCTGCTCTTCGCCATCGTCGAGCGCGTCGAGCATCTCGTCAAACGACACGAGCCCGGCGCGCCAGGCACGGGCCCAGCTGACCAGGCGGGCCGACCGGCGCGCGGTCAGGGTCACCGCGTGCGCTGTGGGGGACATGCCAGCAAGGGTACGTGCTGCTCACTCTCTTGTCTCATATTCTTGCGCGATGCGCGTGGTGGAAGCCGAATTCGGGATGGTTGTCGAGTGTGCGGAGAGCGGTTACTGCGGAGCGATCGTCGGTTATGAGCACGGCGCGGTCGCGCTTGAGGACCGTTTCGGCAAGGTGCGATATTTCCCACTCGCTCCGGCGGCGTTCCTTGTGGACGGTGAGATCGCCACGCTGGTGCGTCCCACGGCCAAACAGCAACGGCTGGTGAGCAAGTCGGGCTCGGTGCTCGCGCCGCGGCAGCGCGCGCAGGTCGCCAAGGCGAGCCGCATCTGGGTGGAGGGCACCCACGACGCCGAGCTGATCGAGAAGGTGTGGGGGCACGACCTGCGCGCGGAGGCGATCGTCGTCGAGCCGATGCACGGCGCGGACAATCTGGTGGCGCTCATAGAGGAATTCGAGCCGGGCTCCAGGCGCCGGCTCGGCATCCTGCTGGATCACCTCGTCGCGGGCAGCAAGGAGACCCGTCTCGCCTCCGAGGTGGACAGTGCTCATGTTCTCATCGCAGGCCATCCATTCGTCGATGTGTGGGCCGCCGTCAAGCCCGCGAAGCTGGGCCTGCGCGCGTGGCCCGAGGTGCCGCGCGGGATCCCGTGGAAGGAGGGCGTTTCCCGCGCATTGGGACGAGACGATCTCTGGCAGACCGTGCTGTCTCGGGTGGACAGTTACCACGACCTGGAAACGCCGCTCGTCAACGCCGTCGAACGGCTCATCGACCACGTGACGGCATCCTGAACATTGACACCGGGCATGGCTTGCCCGCACGCTTGGAAGCGCTCCCATCGAACAACAACGATCCTTGGAGTGTGTCCATGCGAATCCGATCACTCGGGCTGCTCGGTGCCACCGCCGTCCTCGTGTTAGCCCAGGCCGCGCCCGCACACGCGGCCGACACCAGCCCGCCAACCGCCCCCGGCACACCCGTCGCCTCGAACATCACCGAAACCAGCGTGATGCTCACCTGGCCACCGTCCACGGACGACGTGGGCGTGTCGCACTACGAGGTCTGGCGGTACTACACCGACATCGTCGAGCGCGTCGCCACGCCGGCCGAGCCCACCGCCACGGTCACCGGGCTGCGCCGGGGCTCGGTCAGCATGTTCTATGTCACCGCCGTCGACACGTCGGGCAAACGCTCGCAAGCCTCTCCCCCGATCACGGTGACCACCCTGCCCGGCGACCTCGAACCACCCGGTCCCGTCATCGGGTTCACCGCCTCCGAGATCACCGACACCTCGGTCCGGCTCAGGTGGTCCGGCGTGTTCTACGGCGATTTCGAGACGTTCCGGATCTACCAGGCGCTCGCCACCGGTCCCTACACCCTCGTGGCTTCCGTGCCGCGGACCTCGCCCTGGTCCGTGGTGGTCACCGGGCTCACGCCCGGCACGCAATACCGCTTCGTGGCCACGGCCGTGGACGTGCCCGGCAACGAATCCGCGCCGGCTCCCCCGCTCACCGTGACCACCACCGGGACTCCTCAGCCCACGTGCACCGTCGCCTATCGTGTGTCCAGCCAATGGGCGAACGGCTTCGTCGGCGAGGTCCGCATCATCAACACCGGCCCGACCGCCATCCACGGCTGGAGTCTGATGTGGACGTTCCCGAACGGACAGACCATTACCAACCTGTGGAGCGGTGTGCCCACCCAGTCCGGGGCCACAGTCACGGTGACCAACATGCCCTACAACGCCGTCATCGCGGCCAACGGCGGGTCCGTGACGTTCGGCTTCATGGGCACATGGAGCGGCACCAACGGCAACCCCACCTCGTTCACCCTCAACGGGCGACCCTGTAACTAAACCTCGTCGATCAGATCGGCGACCGAGGCGATAACCCGCGAAGGCCGGTAGGGAAACCGTTCCACATCGGCCTTCGTGGCAATCCCGGTCAGCACGAGGATGGTGTGCAGCCCCGCCTCCAGTCCACAAAGGACATCGGTGTCCATCCGATCGCCGATCATGGCGGCGGTCTCCGAATGCGCGCCGATCCGGTTCAACGCCGAGCGCATCATCATCGGATTGGGCTTGCCAACGAAATACGGCTCGACGCCGGTCGCCTTCGTGATCATCGCGGCCACGGAGCCGGCCGCGGGCAGCAGACCCTCATTGGACGGTCCGGTCACGTCGGGGTTGGTGCAGATGAACCGCGCGCCCTTGCTGATCAGCCGGACCGCCGTGGTGATGGCCTCGAAGCTGTAGTTGCGGGTCTCGCCGAGCACCACGTAATCCGGATCGAAATCCGTCATAATGTATCCGGCCGCGTGCAGTGCCGTCGTCAACCCCGCCTCGCCGATGACATAGGCCGTGCCACCCGGGCGCTGATCCGACAGAAACCTCGCGGTCGCCAGGGCCGACGTCCAGATCGCCTCCTCCGGCAGGTCGAAGCCGAGCCGGGTGAGCCGGGCGTGCAGATCGCGCGGCGTGTAGATGGAGTTGTTGGTCAGCACCAGAAACGGCTTGCCCGCCTGGCGCAGCTTGCCGATGAAGTCGGTGGCGCCGGGGACGGGCACGCCCTCGTGCACCAGCACACCGTCCATGTCGGTGAGCCATGCCGCGATCTCCTTGGCCATCGTGCTCCTATCGTCGGGCCGGTGCTGGGCAGCAGTGTGCGGGGCACACATCCCAGTGATCGAGCTTACCGAGCTGTGCTCTCGGCGTACCGGAGGACGTCCGCTCCACCACTAGGTCACGGACCATGGCCACAAAGCGGGGGTCGGTGCCGGGCGTGGCCGCGCGGGCGAAGCCCAGCCCCAGCTCACGCGCCGTGGCGGCGGCTTGCTCGTCGAGGTCCCACAGGACCTCCAGATGGTCGGAGATGAACCCGATCGGCACCACCACGACCTGGGCCACGCCTTCTTTGGCGAGCACGCGCAGGTGGTCGTTGACGTCGGGCTCCAGCCACGGGATGTGCGGCGGCCCGGACCGGCTCTGCCACACCAGATCCCACGCCTCGCCCGGCTCCGCGACCAGGGCGGCGGTCTCGCGCAGCTGGGCTTCGTAACGCCCGCCCGCGGGTCCGGCCGAGCGGGCCATGCTCACCGGGATGGAGTGTGCCGTGAACACGAGCCGGGTGGGCAACCCCGGGTCGAGCTTCTTCAACGCCTCGCGCTTGGCGTCGATGAACGGCTCCACGTAACCCGGGTGGTCATGGTAGTGGCGCAGCTTGTCAACAACCGGGGGTTGGCCTCCGCGCACGAGGTCCTCCAGGTACTGCCGGCACGACGAATACGACCCGAACCCGCTCGTGGCGAACGCCATCGCCCGCTTGACGCCGTCGGCGCGCATGCGGGCCATCGTGTCCTCGACCATCGGGTGCCAGTTGCGGTTGCCCCAGTAAACCGGCAGGTTCACCCCGTTGGCCGCGAAGTCGGCCTCGATCGCGGCGCGCAGCTCGCGGCACTGCTGGTTGATCGGCGACACCCCGCCGAAGCGCATATAGTGCTCGGCCACCTCGGCGAGGCGCTCGGCCGGCACGCCGCGCCCCCTGGTCACGTTCTCCAGGAACGGCATCACCTGGTCGGGATGCTCCGGTCCGCCGAACGAGAGCAGGAGGAACGCGTCATACATGCCCTAAAGACTAAGCACCCACGGCGTGATAGCCACCGTCGACGTGGACGATCTCACCCGTGGTG
Organism: Allorhizocola rhizosphaerae; assembly: GCF_003426775.1. GTDB lineage: Bacteria > Actinomycetota > Actinomycetes > Mycobacteriales > Micromonosporaceae > Allorhizocola > Allorhizocola rhizosphaerae. The sequence continues at coordinate 4,622 of NZ_QJUG01000335.1, forward strand.
GCCGGGAACCAGTCCGACAGCAGCGCCACGACCGCCTTCGCCGCGGGCTCGGTATCGGACAGGGCCCACCCCAGCGGTGCCCGCTCGACCCAGTTTTCCTCGAACTTCTCGAACCCGGGGATGGACTTGGCTGCCATCGTGCGCAGCGGGCCCGCCGAGACCAGGTTGCTGCGGATGCCCCTGCCCCCCAGGTAGCGCGCCAAATAGCGGGAGGTGGACTCAAGCCCGGCCTTGGCCACGCCCATCCAGTCGTACACTGGCCAGGCGATGGTCGCGTCGAACGTGAGCCCCACGATCGAGCCGCCCTTTTCCATCAGCGGCAGGGTCGCCATGGCCAGAGCCTTATATGAGTATGTCGAAACGTGCACGGCGGTTGCGACGTCCTCCCAGGACGAGTCCAGGAAGTTGCCGCCCAGTGCGCTCTGCGGCGCGAACCCGATGGAATGCACCACCCCGTCCAGACCATCCACATAGGACCGCACGTGGCCGGCCAACCCGGCCAATTGCTCTGCGTTGGTCACGTCGAGCTCGATGACCGGCGCCTCCATCGGCAGACGCTTGGCGATCCGCTCCACCAGCGACATCCGCCCGAAGCCGGTGAGCACCACCTTCGCGCCCTGCTCCTGAGCGATCTTCGCGACGCTGAACGCGATCGACTGCTCGGTCAGCACACCGGTTACCAGAACGCGCTTGCCTTCCAACAGCATTAGTGCCCCATTCCTAGTCCGCCGTCGACCGGGATGACGGCGCCGTTGATGTATCCGGCCGAGTCGCCCGCGATCCAGGCGACCACGCTGGCGACCTCCTCCGCGCTGGCGAGCCGCCCGGCCGGGATCGCTCGCAGGATCTCGGCCTTGCGCTCCTCGGGCAGCGCGGCCGTCATGTCGGTGTCGATGAATCCGGGGGCCACCACGTTGGCCGTGATGTTGCGCGAGGCGATCTCGCGGGTCAGCGAGCGGGCCATGCCCACCAGCCCCGCCTTGCTCGCCGCGTAGTTCACCTGCCCCGGACCGCCGTAGAGCCCGACCACCGACGAGATGAAGATGATCCGGCCCCAGCGCTGGCGCAGCATCTTCATGCTGGCCCGCTTGGCGCAGCGGAACGCACCCGTGAGATTGGTGTCGATGACCCGGGAGAACTGCTCCTCGGACATGCGCATGATGAGCGTGTCGTCGGTGATCCCCGCGTTGGCCACGAGCACCTCGACCGGGCCGAGCTCCTGCTCGACGGCCGTGAACGCCGCGTCGACCGCCGCCGAATCGGTGATGTCGCACGTGACGGCGAACGCCTCCGGCAGGCTCGCCGGGTCGAAGTTGCCCCGGTGGGTGATCGCCACCCGGTCCCCCTGCTTGGCGAAGGCCTGCGCGATGGCAAGGCCGATGCCCCTGTTGCCACCGGTCACGAGGACGGTTCGGGCCATGTTCGAGCTCCTGTCGACGTCGGGTGCTGGGTCCGGGACTTACCCTATGGCGAGCGCCCGCCGTCGCCACGGATGGGCAAGGCACGAAATCCAACTAACGATTTTGTCGGATACTGACAATCCGAGTGTCGCCAAACGGCTGATGTAGGGGATGGCGTCACGTAGGCTACTATCAACGTCGTTTGTGAGCAGTGTGCCCAGCTGGGCTGGACTGAAGGAGGTGACTCGCTATGCGAGATAGCGATCCTCCCAGTCACGGCCGGGCACCAATTCTGACGCTCCACTAGCCGCCGCCCTTCTTCGGTGCGGCGCGGCTTGGCCGTGACTTCATGTGCGCCTGTTTGTCCATCATCGACAGCCACGGGAGTTCTTATGAGCCGTTACATCGCCCCACTGGGCTTCACCCTCGCAGCCACCTGGGTCGCCACCATCTTCATGATCCTCGCCAAGTAACCATCCGCCTCCTCCCTTCGCGTCGATCATGAACTTGCGTCATGTTCAGCGGCGTGTCGCGGCATCAACCTCATGGTCAACACCGGCCGGATTGACCATGAGGTTGATGCGATGACACACCGTCCAACATGGACTTGAGTTCATGATCAACCAGGAAGAGGGTGGGGAGGGGTTGGTTACAGGGGGAGGTGGGGGGTCCAGAGGAGGCTGAAGGC
>NZ_QJUG01000336.1 GCF_003426775.1 Allorhizocola rhizosphaerae
CCTGACCGTGCTCAGCCTCGACCCCGCCGGCAAGGGCCGCGCCCGCTGGTCCAACAGATGGAAAGCCGCTTTGAATGCCTTCGACATCACCTTCGACGGCCGCGTCAGCGCCGGCCGCCACTAATATCGACGACACTCCACATCAGACACAACCACCGAAGAAATCTTCCACCACTTACTTGACACACCCATGGAGCCAGTCTGTGCGAAGACGCCCGTGCCAGATTGCTGCACCGCTGCTTGGTAAGTGGCTGGGCTCGGGGGGCTTTGGGGCATCTCTTCTCGATTGGTTGCTTTGATGGTGATCCTGTAGCTGGTCGACGGCGTCGACTCGAATTGAGCCGGGCGAGCCAGATATGACATCGATCACTATCCTGGGTTCGACGGAGGCCTTTCTGGATGCGGCGAGGAGGAATGTCCAATTTAGCGGACTTGTGATAGGTCGGTGCGCCAGACTACCAGCGTCGCTTGGCAGAGGTTGCCCCTCTTAATCTCCCAAGCCATTAGGGGTTGCTTGCCACTGAGCCCACCGCTAACCTTCGCTCCCACACGGGGACTCATTCTATATTGCGCAGAGGCCCCGCCGATCGAGTACGACGGCGGCGTTGTTGTTGTTGCGTCGTCGTCACAACACTTGCTGGAGGAGCTTGTGAGACGACCTTCGACCGTGGTGGCTCAGGTAGGTTTAGCCCTTGCTGCAGCTGCCGCGATCGCATTGCCCGCGTCGCCAGTGAGCGCCGCCGAGGGTCGCAGCGATCGGGACGCGGGTAAACAACGCTTCACGTCAGTGACGTTCGACGGCGTGAGGAAGCCCGCAACACCGAATACTGTCGGCGAGGAATACGCTACAACCCGGGCAAATCCGCAGCGCGGAGCCGACAAGAAACAGGCGTTCATCGACAGCGAGGCGGCCGCGGGCCGCTTCCACGACCGCAACTCAATCGACTACCTGCGCTTTGAACACCCCAATGGTGAGGCTGTGGAAGCGTTGGTTCCACGAAACTATCGCATCGACTCTGTCGTCGTGGGGGCTGGACTCAAGCGGGGCCCCGACGGCAAGGACGAGATGACGGTATCTGCGTCAGCAACCGGTGGCGAAGTCGAGACATCTGATCACCTGGCATACCCGGCCGGCCCCGGTTTTGAGACCTTCTCATATGTCAATGACGGTACGTACTGGCTGACAAGCCAGTACGGCGCGCTCGAATTCCACTGGATCAAGTACAAGGACAAACTCGAAACCAACAACACCAAAGACGCCTGGGCCTACACACGCTGGGCGGAGGGAACCCACGGTTCTGCCGGCTGGCCAAGGTACTGGTACGTCATGGACATGGGCATGCGGTCGTACCCAACGAGTTCATCGCGCAACATTCTGCTGGGCTGGCTCGGTTACTCGCCAGACATCGGCGAACACCAGGCAAACTGCAACGACAACTGGACTGTCGCCGTGTACAACCTCGCCTATAACTTCAAGGCGTGCGAAACCTACCGCGTGGACCGTAACAGTTACTACCAGGACGCCGGCGACATGAGCGTCAACTGGAAGAACAATCAATTCTCGTGGGTGTATGCCTCCGGAGGGCCACAAAAGATGGCCGCAATCTTCGCGGTGACATCGAGACAGGGCTACCAGCCGTACTACAAGGACTACATCTACATCAACTGGATGAATGATTCGATGAACCGGATCGGCGGATGTGGCGCCACTGACGGCAGCGCCAACTGCTGACACGATGCTAGCCAAGAAAAAGGCAGTCCCCCGGTCACGCAGATACGCCGGGGGGCTGCCCCTCGCACTCACTGCCATCTTTGCGGTTATCGGCATCCTCGTCTTTGCTCTTGTCCTCGATGCCGGCACCGACACAGACGCGGCGAACAACCGCCAACCCGGGCCGCAGCCAGAATCGCCGAGAATCTGTCGCATCCGTGATGCGCGATGCGCCGAACTCGAAGTGGGCAGCATCGGCTTGGTGCAATACGCCATATTGCCAAGTCGAGGAAAGCCTAAAGGCCTCATTCTCGCTGAGGTAGGAGGTCCAGGCGGCCATACATTAGCTCGCTCAGATCGAGCTACGCTCGGATTGCCTTCTCAACTCGACTCGTTTGATATTTTGGTGATAAATGAACCATGGCGCGACGATGAGGCAGATGCCGGATGCAAGGATGCACTGACGAATTTCGCCTCCTCGATCGGAGATGAAGGTCAAACGGGATCAGCTACGGCCGCATGTCAGCTTTCTGTATGGACCGAGAAGTCCTACCGGCTGGCGGTGCAATCCATAGCCGATCGCGAACGGCAAGCCATCACCGGAATCGTGGGGCATTCATTTGGTGCCCTCCCGGCCACCGCTGCGGCGAAGGCGTTCCCGGACGCATTCCTCTTACTCAGCGCGCCAATCGCTCCGCCCACCGTGCCGGGCAGCCAGGTGGTAGCCGACCGCAGGTTCAGCGTCGAGACAGCGCTCGATCAAAGCTACGCGCGTCAATGCAAGATCCTTGGCTTCGACTGCTCCCTTACCGGCACACAAGTCGCTACGAGCGCGATCGCAAGGACATCACCGATTGTGGTCACGAGCCGTAGCAAGCCTGTGACGAATAGCGATGTCGCGGTGGCAACATTGGCGGCGCTCTACGGAATCGACACCAACGAACGTTGGCTCTGGAAGACACTCGCACAGTTGCCGGACCTCGATCCCGAATCCACCGCACAGGTCGGGAAGTTTGCAGACCAGCTTCTCATGCGCCATGGTAGTGGCAACATCGCTCCTGGGTTAGGTGCTTTCATCGAAGGCTTTTGCACAAGCTACACAGGCTGGAGCCCCGATACGGAAACCTCAAAGGGACCGTCATCCTTTCTCAGGGATCTAGGAATGCAATGCGCCCAAACACACGTGAGCGCAGGATGGAATCTGGACGGCGTAGGCGAGCGCACTGGCCCGACCTGTATCTACGGCAACGAAGCCGATCCGGTCACACCAAACGTCTGGGCGGTCCAATGGGCGCAGCTTCTCCCGAAGGCCGCGCTTGTCCAGTATCGTCATAATGGCCACGCCAGCCTTAGCATTGCTACGAGCTCTGTCTTCGCAGGGCAATGCCCAATCATCGGAGGAAGTTAGAGTTGATCAAATTGGCTTGGCCACGACGACGGTTGTGGCCGATCATGCTGGTTTCAATTGTGGCCCTGCTTGCCGGCGTAACAGCTGCGTACATCGCACGCAACCACGTCTCGGAGCGGCGGGAAGGCATCGCTCCCTCTGTGACGAGTGTGACCGAAGTGAACTGGGCTGACGCCACAGTAGACACCGAGATCGACATTCTTGGTGCATGCCCAGCTGGGCGATGGACCTTCGGCTCCTCAACCAGCGGTGAACTGGCCGATCATGCCGTCGGAGGCAGGACTGGCAGCAGTGCCCGGCTGGTTACGTCTATCAGTTCGGTCGCCTATGGCGACCTGACGGGCGACAGCGAACCTGAAGCGGTGCTTACCGTTGCCTGCATCCAATCCGACATTTCGTCGTCTGTCCACCCATTTCTAAGTGGTCAGCTGCTCGCCGTAACCGTCCGATCTGGACGCTTGGTCGGAATTGGGCTGGCAGGCCCAGAACACGCGCGTTATCCATCGGTCCGTGTTCAGGACGAGAGAATTCTGGCCCAGGTATGGTATGCGGCGCTGGACGGAAACAGACGCGAATACTCGATCTTTGCGCCTGCACACCTACGAGTGTTTGAATGGAATCGTAACGCTTTCACTCAGGTCGCCGGACGTGAAGCACCGCTGGTGCTGGCACCAGCGAAGGACGACCTCGGCTCACCAAGTCTACTACCTACCATTCTTAAAGACGGACAACAGAGCGCCTGCCCCGGCGGCACCGTACGATTCAAGCACTCGGAGGTCAGCCATAACGGAGCCCAGCTCCTGGTCACCGGAACAGCCCAACCAGCCGACCTCGACAACGACGGGGACCAAGAGCTGCTCGTCCAGATCCGCTGTACGTATCGAGGCGTCAGCGCCGACTCGTTGCTGGTGATGAAACAGAGCCCAAGTGGTCTAGTCACGATTGACGTGCCAGTGGCAAATGCTGGGCAGTGGGACATCGAGGACGGCTGGTCGCTAAGAAACTCAGTGCTCAATGTCGTACTTCTCGAACGCGGTTCAGGCAAGGCAACCGAAATCAGCATGCCGTGGAACGGCACGAAATTCGAGAAGGTGGTGGGCGCCTTTGAGATTGGGACGCCAAGGTAGGACTCGGTAGACAGCGAACTCCGCTTTGTCCCTATTGACGTGGGTTTAACCTTCTGAGCCTATTTTGGCAGTTTCGATGGCGGGCGTTAAATCCAGGGCCTGCGGTTGTCTCGGCAATGGTTCGGGGTCCCGTCCATCGGGGGCGAACCATCGTGCCCAGCTGATGCACGCTCCAACCAGCCCGACAAACAGCAGGGTGCCGCCCACTTGGTGGGCTTTTGGCCAAGGCCGTGAAGTTAAGGGTCGGTCTGGTTTGTCGAGGGGGTCTGGGCTGGGAGGATGCTAATGCTCAGGGTGGCTTTGTAGGTTTTGCGGTTGAGTCGTAAGCCTTTGTAGGCGTAGCGGGACAGTGGCCGTTTCACTGTGCGTGGGCTGACGCGTAGCCGGCGTGAGGGCAGCAGGTTGTCCAGAATCTGCCGGCCGATACGGCCGACAAGATCGATGGTGGTGTCGGCGATCACGTTGGTGGCCTGGACGAGTAGATCACGGGCGGTGTGCAAGGCGATGGTGAAACTGGCCCGGTCCGGGTCCACCGCGGCGACCTGGGCGGCAGCAGCGATCGCGATGCGGATGACTTGGTAGACGGCCAGCAGGGCGTAGACCTCCTGGGCGATCAGCGCAGGGCTGGCCGAGCGCAGCACCCGCCGACCCAGCAACGTCGATTTGATTTCCAGGTAGCAGGTTTCAACTTCCCACCTTTCGTGATACAAGGTCACTGTCTGAAGTGCCGGGAACCGTTGACAGTCAAGAAGTGTGGTGGCCAGCCGGTAGACCCCGGTGCATTTGCCGGCGGGGGTGCGGATGGTGATTTCACATTCGATGATGCGTACCTTCACCCGGCCGATCACCGACAGGTACGACCCGTCGCGCAACCGGCCCAACATCGGCGGTTTACGGCTGGCGCACAACCGGGCCAGGAAAATCCGCGTTGGCCCCGGCAACTTCGGTCAGGAAGTCGTTACTGGAAAAGCCCCGATCCAAAAGCACCAGCATCCCCTGGTGCAGGCTGCGCGTGAGCCGTCGCCCTTGCGTGGTCTCGCCCGCGGTCTTGGGACCGAACACCGCGTCGATGACCGCCCGGGTGCCGCACGCCACCAACGCCACCAGCCGGATCTGCGGATATCCGGCCCCGCCGTGCTGGCTGGAATGCCTGCCCAGCCGGTGTAGGTGGCCCGGTGTGTCGGGCACGTCCAGCACGGTGCCGTCGATCGCGCACACCAGCAGGCCATACCAGCGGGTTCCCGCCGTCAGAGCACTGCAGGCCGGACCACGCAGCGGGAGTGTCAGAGGATCTTCGTGTTCGCGTTTCACCCAATCGCCGGAAGCTGCGGAAACGCTTGGCAGGGCGCGGCGCTTACACCAGTGCGCCGATAGGCCCGCTCTTCGAGATCCCCACCAAAGGCGACCCGCGACTGGTCGCCCGGCAGGGCAGCCCACTGCGAAACCGTATTCCGTCCTAAACCACGCAAAGAGGTGCAGTATGAAACCAAATCCTTATCGTACGAGTCGCCGACGGAGCCCATCGACGGCAGAATCCCGTTGTCGGCCAACCGTTGCGAGAACCGGAACGACGTGTAGGTCCCGGGTTCAACCGGTCGAACCCCGGTCGGAGTGGTGGACCAGGCCGGTCAGGTCGGCTCCCTCGGCCCGCCGACGCCAGGTCGCCATCTGCAAAGCGTCCAAGGCGAGGTCGGTGTACAGCGAGGTGGCCACCTGCCAGCCGACGATCATGCGGGAGTACACGTCGAGGATGAACGCCGCGTACACCCAGCCTGCGCTTGTGCGCACATAGGTCAGGTCCGCGACCCACAACTGGTTGGGCCTATCCGCGGTGAAGTCACGTTCGACGAGGTCGGCGGGCCGTGCGGTCTCGGGTGCGGGTCGAGTGGTCCGTGGGGACTTGTCGCGCAGCAGCCCTCGCAGCCCGGCCTGGCGCATCAGCCGCTCGACCGTGCACCTGGCCACGGTCACGCCTTTGGCGGTTCAGTTCGTGCCACACCTTGCGGGCGCCGTAGACGCTGTAGTTCTCCTGATGTACCTGCTCGATCTTCGCGGAGAGTTCGCTGTCACGTACCGCCCGGGCGCTGACCGGGCGGGTCTTGGCGGCATAGCAGGTCGACGGTGCGATCTGTGCCGGCGTGTCCTCCAGCGCCTGCAGGACCGGCTGGACACCGTACTGTTCCCGTTAGGAGTCAACGAATTCCACCTTCATCGCGACGGACGGTCCAGCTCCGCCGCGAAGAAAGACGCCGCGGACTTGAGGATCTGGTTGGCCCGGCGCAGCTCTCGAACCTCCCGCTCCAGTTCGGCGATCCTAGTACGGCAGTCACGGGTTATGGCTTGACCAGGTTGATTCGAGTTGGTGCCGGCGTTTGTAGTGGCTGGCGCGTGCTCGGGCTTGGTGGTGTCGGCGCCAGGCGGACCAGTGTTGTATCCGGGTGAGGTCGGCGGGTCGGG
>NZ_QJUG01000337.1 GCF_003426775.1 Allorhizocola rhizosphaerae
CGACCACGACGCGCTGCGCGAGGCGTGCGCGGCCGTGGTCGCCAGGCACCCGGCGCTGAGCCGCGCGGTCGCCGACACCGCGGACGGGCCCCGCTTCGTGCGGGCGGCCGCGGAGGTCCCGTTCACCGAGGGCGACCACAGCGACGCGCGCGTGCGTGCGGAGATCGAGCGGCCGTATGACCTGACCCGCGGCCCGCTGGCCCGGTTCGCCCTGCTGCGCGCGGCGCCCGAGCGCCACCTGCTCCTGTTCTCCGCGCACCACCTGGTCTTCGACGGCAACTCCAAGGATCTGCTCGTGCGCGACCTGGCGGCCGCCTACGCCGGCGCCGAGCTCGCGCCGCTGCCAGAGATCGCGCTGGGGAACGGCGGTGACCCGGAACGGATCGAATTCTGGTCCGAGGTGAATCTGCCGCACCTGCGTCATGTGCCCGAGCGGGCCGAGCCGGGCGCCACGGTGGAGTTCACCATGGCTCCCGCCGATATCGACGGGCTCACGCATTTCGAGGTGTTGCTGGCCGCCGTGCATGTGGTGCTGGCGCGATACGGCAACGCCGGGATGCCCGTGTCGCTGGGCATGTCCACCCGCACGGCGGAGACCAGAGACCACATTGGACTGTTCGTCAACGAGCCGGTGCTGACGGTGGCACCCGCCACCGGCTCGTTGCGGGACTATGCGTCCGATGTCAGGCGCCGCCTCCGGATGCTGGATCGCCACCGCCCGGTGAGCACGACCCGGCCCGTGCCCGCGCTGACGCCCGTGTCAGTGGGATATCGCAAGCGTTCCCCGAAGCCCGCATTTGAGCATGTCGAATGGGCGATGTTCAGCGGGGCGGCGCGCAACGCGTTGCACGTCCAGGTGGTGGAGGGCCCCGAGGGGTGGGTGGTGAGCCTGCAGCACAGCCCATCCGCGATCCCGACCGAGGCCGTGGAGCGGATCGGACGCCACCTGCGCGCCGTGCTGCACGCCGACCCCTCCGCAGACGTCGCGCGTATCGAGCTTGAGCCGGAACACCCGTGGAACGACACGGCCCGTGATTACGATCCACATGCGACAGTGGTCAGTCTGTTTGCCGAACAGGTGCGCCTGCGCCCCGATGACATCGCGGTCGTCGACGACAGCGGTCAGAGCATGACCTACGCCGAGCTCGACGAGGCCAGCGCGCAGCTCGCCCGGCGGCTGCCGGCCGATGCGCTCATCGCGATCCGCCTGCGCCGGAGCCTGCCCGCACTGGTGAACATGCTCGCGGTCATGCGGAGCGATTCCGCGTACCTCCCAATCGATCCGGATTATCCGGCGGCGCGGCAGGAGATGGTCCTAGAGGATGCCCGACCCGCCGCGATCCTCTCGGAGAACGGCCTGGAGCATCGGACGGGCGAGGGCGTGCCGGGCGCCGCCTATGTCATGTACACCTCGGGTTCCACGGGCAAGCCCAAGGGCGTCGTCGTGCCGCACGCGGCGCTGGCAAACCTGTTGCTGGGCATGGCCGAGACGGTCGGCAGCACGCCCGGCGACCGCTGGCTGGCGCTCACGTCGCTCGCGTTCGACATCTCCGGGCTGGAGCTGTTCCTCCCGCTGATCACCGGTGGGCGCCTGGTCATCGCGAGCGAGGCGAGGGCGCTGGACGGGCGCACCGTCGCGGAGCTGATCCGCGCGCAGGGCGTGACCCACGTGCAGGCCACCCCGTCGGGATGGCGCGTGCTGCTGGAGTCCGACCTGCCCGACGGGCTGACCGCGCTGTGCGGTGGCGAGGCTCTCCCGCTCGACCTCGCGCGGCAACTGCGCTCCCGCGTGGCCCGGCTGATCAATGTCTATGGCCCGACGGAGACCACGATCTGGTCGACCGCGGGCGAGATCCCCGTCGATCCGGAGCGGGTCACCATCGGGCGCCCCATCGCCAACACGCGGCTATACATTGTGGACAGTGCACTCAGGACGCTGCCGGTCGGCCTGTGGGGCGAGCTGTGCATTGGCGGAGCCGGTGTGGCGCAAGGATATCTGCGCCGCCCCGATCTCACCGCGGACAAGTTCGTGCGAGGCATGTATCGCACCGGCGACGTGTGCCGGTGGACGTTGGATGGCCAGATCGAGTTCCGTGGCCGCTCCGACAATCAGCTCAAGGTGCGCGGTCATCGCGTCGAGGCTGAAGAGATCGAGACCAGGCTGCGCGAGCACCCGGCCGTCGCGCAGGCGGCCGTCGCCCTGCGGGGCGATCAGCTCGCCGGCTACATCGTGGCGCGCGGCGCGCCACCCGAGCCCGCCGAACTGCGCCGGCACCTGGCCGCCACCCTTCCAACAGCATTGATCCCCGGGCTGTGGCAGGTGCTTGAGGCATTGCCTCTCACGGCCAATGGCAAGCTCGACCGCGCCGCGCTGCCCGCGATTTCCCTCCCACGTGATCCGGTTTCCGATGTGGACACCGGAGGCGACAGCGACGAAATCATCAAGGCGTTGCAGGACATCTGGCAGGAGGTACTGTCCATTGACGACATCGGGCCGGAGGAGGACCTGTTCGACCTGGGCGGACACTCGCTGACCATCACCCGGATCAGCGGCCGCATCGTGCAGCGCCTCGGCGTCGAAGTCCCGCTCGACGTCTTCTTCGACACCCCGACGATCGCCGAGATCGCGCTCTACATCAGGGAGTCGTCGTCATGACCGCCCACGCTGACATGGACACCGAGGGGCTGCGCCAGCGCCTGGCCGAGCTGATCAGCCAGGCCACCTCCGGCGCGATCCCGGTTTCCGAGGCGCTGGCGGGCAGCTCGCTGCGTGCGCTGGGCCTCGACTCGCTCAGCGCGCTGCGCCTGATCGACGCCATCGATCTGGAGTACGGCGTGGAAATCGACATCGGCGGCGCGCTCGGCCCCGACACGCTCGACGACGTCGTCGCCAACATCGTGGACCGACTCGCATGAGAGTCCTGCCGCTTTCCGCGCTGCAGCAGCGTTTCTGGTACCTGTGCACGACCTACACCGGAGACACGTCACCGATCCTGTTTCTTACCTGGCGCATCCGTGGCCCGCTCGACGTCGAACGCTGGAACGCGGCCGTGAGCGCGCTCGTGAACCGGCACGAGGTGCTGCGCACCGGGTTCCTGCTGCGCGACGGTGAGCCGTTGCAGACCGTGAGCCCGCCGAAGGGCATCGACACCGAGCTCATCCACGTCACCGGTGAGGCGGAGGCGGAGCGGATCCTGTTGTCGCGCACCAACCGGCTGCTCGATCTGATCGACGGGCCGCTGGTCGAATCGTGCCTGCTGCGCCTCGCCGACGACCATCACGTATGGATTTTCACTATGCACCATCTCATGTCCGACGGCGCCTCCCTGCGCATCGTCGGCCGCGAGGTCCGCGCGTTTTATCTGGGGGGATCGGAAGCGGCGATGCCCGCTTTGGAGTTCCAGTACGGTGACTTCGCCGTCTGGCAGCGCGAGCAGGAGGCGGCGGTCGAAGCCGACCTGGCCTATTGGTGTGAACGGCTCAGCACGGTGCCCCCACTGGAATTGAAGACCGACCACCCACGGCCGCAAGTGAAGTCAACGGCGAGCGAGGAGCTCTTCCACCAGATGGGTCCGGAGCTCGCCGCGCAGATCGTCCAGCTGTCGCGCACCGCCCGCTGCACCCCGTTCATGGTGCTGTTCGCGGGGCTGCAGGTGGTGCTGTGGCAGCGCAGCGGCGGGCAGACCGACTTCGCGGTCGGCACGCCGGTCGCCGGCCGGGTGCGCACGGAGCTCGAACCGCTGGTCGGCCTGTTCGCCAACACGCTCGCGCTGCGCGCCGACCTGTCCGGCGACCCCACGTTCGCCGAACTGCTCACCCGCACCCGCACCACGGTCATCAATGCGCTGAAACGGCAGACCGTCCCGTTCGGACGGATCGTCGGCCGGCTGGGACTGCCCAGCGATCCGGGCCGCACACAGCTGTTCCAGGTCATCTTCAGCATGCGCAACGACAACGAGAACAAGCAGCCCGAGCTGGGCGAGTTGCACATCGAGGACTTCCCGCACGGCCATCCCAAGGTGCTGCACGACATGGTGGTCGACATCTGGCGCCTGGACGAAAACGGCGTGCGCACCGGAATCCGTTATGACACCGCGCTTTTCACGGAGGACACCGTCGTCACTCTGGCCCGGCAATACGAGCGCGTCCTTTCCGCCGCGGTCGCCGAGCCCGGCAACCGCCTATCCCAACTGGCGGCGCAACATGGGTAAACACATAGCCTTATTCAACATCCCGGCCTATGGGCACGTCATCCCGACCATTCCGGTCGTCGAGCAGCTGGTGGCGCGCGGGCACCGGGTCACCTACACGTCAATCGAAAAGCGCCGGCCGCTGCTGGAGGCGGCGGGCGCGACCGTGCACGCGTACGGTTCGCTGCGGCCCAGCGATGACGATCCCACCCCGCAGGCCCCGCCGCGCGACGGCTACATCAGCCAGTCGCTGCTGAGCTTCCTCGACGAGGCCGTGAACGTGTGGGATCAGATCGCGCACATCTATCGCGAGGATCCGCCCGACCTGATCCTGTTCGACCGCATGGCCTTCGCCGGGCGGGTCATGGCCGAGGCGCTCGGTGTGCCGTCGATCCAGCTGTGGCCGATGCTGGTGTCCAACCAGCACTGGGCGATGGGGCCGGTCGATCCCAACGATCCCGTCCTCCAGCAGTACGTGGCGAAGCTCACGGCGTTCCTCGGAGAGCACTGCCCGTCCCTCGAACCGGCCGCGTTCCTGAGCCCGACACCCGCGCGGCACATGGCGTTCTATCCGCGCAGCTTCCAATACAACGGCGAGCTGTTCGACTCAAGTTATGCGTTCGTGGGGCCGTGCCTGCGTCGCGCCGAGGGGCAATGGCGTCCGTCGGGCGACGGCCCGGTGCTCCTGGCCACGCTGGGCACCGTCTACAACGCCAACGCGCAGTTCTACCGCTGCGTGGTCGAGGCGTTCGGCGAGACCTCGTGGGAGGTCGTCATCGCGTGCGGCGAGCGCATCGACGTGGCTTCCATGGGAGCGCTTCCGTCCAATGTGCGGGCGCATCGGGTGGTGCCTCAGCTCGACATTCTGTCCCGCGCGAGCGCGCTGGTGAGCCACGCCGGCATGGGCGGGATCATGGAGGCGATGAGCTTCGGCGTGCCGGTGCTCGCCGTGCCGCAGACCCTGGAGCAGGAGGCCAACGCGGCCCGCATCGAGGAGCTCGGGCTGGGGGCGCGGCTGTCCGGGTCCGGTCCGGCCGCGCTGCGCGAGGCGGTCGAGCTGATGGTCAAGGACCCGGCCATCGCCGACGGGATCGCCCGGATGCGCGCCGACATCGCGGCCGCCGGCGGCGCGGCGCGTGCCGCCGACATCGTCGAGGAGTGCCTTCCGTAGCCTGGGCGGGTGCGATTCGGGGTGCTGGGGCCGCTGGCCGTGTGGACCGAGGCCGGTGAGCCGGTCAGCATCCCCGGCCGTAAGGTGCGGGCGCTGCTGGCCGATCTGCTGGTGCACGAGGGGCGCCCGGTGTCCGCGGACACCTTGGTCGAAGACCTGTGGGGCAACGCGGCGCCGGCCGATCCGACCGCGGCGCTGCACGTGCGCGTCTCGCAACTGCGCCGTGCGCTTGCCGCCGCCGAGCCGGACGCACGCGAGCTCGTGGTGTCGCAGCCACCGGGTTACGTGTTGCGCGTCGGGCCGGACGACGTCGATGCGGCGCGGTTCGCGCGGCTGGCCGGCGAGGGCCGATACGACGAGGCGCTGGCACTGTGGCGTGGGCCGGCGCTGGCAGACTTCGCCGACGACCAGTTCGCGAGCGTGGCTGTCGCCCGGTGGGAGGAACAGCGGCTGTCCATTGTGGAGGCTCATGCCGAAGCGCGGCTGGAGCTGGGCGAGCATCACGAGCTGGTCGCCGAGCTGGCGGAGCACGTCGCTGCGCACCCCTATCGAGAGCGGTTGCGGGCCGCGCACATGCGGGCGCTCCACCGATCCGGCCGCACGGCCGAGGCCCTGGACAGCTTCCAGGAGCTGCGCCGCCGGCTGGCCGACGAGCTGGGCCTGGACCCGAGCCCGGAGCTGGCCGACCTGCACCGGGCGATTCTTTCCGGCGAGGATTATCCGGTATCAAACAAGCGCCCGATAATCCCCATGAGCAACCTGCCCGCGCCCGTCACCGAGCTCATCGGGCGGGAACAGGCCGTCGCCCGAGTCCGGGAGTTGCTGGCGTCCGGGCGGTTGGTCACGCTCACCGGGCCGGGCGGGGTCGGCAAGACCAGTGTGGCGCTCGCGGTCGCGCGGACTCACCGCGACGGCGCGTGGCTGATCGACTTCACGACCTGGGACGGGCAGGGCGATCCGGCCGAGTTCGTCCTCGCCGCACTGTCCATTCGGGACACACCGGGAGACCTGTCGGGGCCGGGTGAGCGGCTCGCGTCGGCCCTGCGGCAGCGCCGGACGCTGCTCCTGCTGGACAACTGCGAGCACGTCGTGGAGCAGGCGGCCGGTCTGGTCGGGCCGCTGCTGGCCGCCGCGCCCGAGGTGCGCGTGCTGGCCACGAGCCGCGAACCGCTGCGGCTGCGCGGGGAGGCCAGGTGGGACGTGCCGCCGCTGGCCGTCCCGGACACCGACGACCCGGCCCGGTTGGCGCAATCCCCGGCGGTGCGGCTGTTCCTGGCGCGCGCCGGGCTCACGCCGGAGGCGCAGACGATCGCCGGAGTGGC
>NZ_QJUG01000338.1 GCF_003426775.1 Allorhizocola rhizosphaerae
AGCAGCCCGGCCGCCTCCACCGGGTTGACCTCGCGCGCCCGCGCCACGAGGTCGGCGAAGACCGCAAGGTCCAGGTCGCCACCGGCCACGTCCAGGCGGTAGCCGCCCCCGCCGCGCACCAGGGCCTCCCCCAGCCCGGCCGCGCGCAGGTTGTGGCGCAGCCGGGACACGCACCCGTGCACCTGCGTCCGCGCGGTCGACGGCGCGGCACCGCCCCACAGCGCCTCGATGAGCTGCTCGACCGACACCGCCCGGTTGGCGTTCAGCAGCAGGAACGCGAGCACGGCGCGGTGCTGCGGGCGCCCCACGGGAATCGGGCGATCGTCGGCGATCGCCTCGACGGGTCCCAGGACACGCCACTTCATTGGACCCCCCAGCATTGACCTACGACGAAGTCTAGGGGGTCGGGGCACAGTCGGGTCGGATCTTGGACCAATCGCGGCGGTCGACGTAAGATCGGCTTTATCCTCGGCGGCCATGAGGGCACGCATCGTCATCGCGCTTATCGCTTGTGCATTGGCCGTCGTCTCGTGCGGCAAGAAGGAAGCACCCCAGGCAACGCCCTCGTTCGCGACGGACGCCAACGCGAGCGCGTCGGCCGGGGCCAACGGCTCGCCCGGCCCGACGAAAACAAGTGGGGGCGGCGGCAACAACGCGCCCACCTACCCCAAGAACGCCAAGGATTACGCGCACGCGCTGCTCGTGGCCAACAGCAAGAAGGACAAGACCCGGGTCGATCAGCTCGCCCAGCAGTCGGCCGTGCTCCAGTTGGCTACCTACCAGAACCTCGATCCCAACTGGAACACGCACGTTTCGTGCGGCCCCGACGGCGGCTCCCACACGGTGTGCGTCTTCCGCAACACCCACGGGGACGAGGCGTCCGTCAAGCTGGCGAACCTCCAAATCGGACATCCGACGGCGGCCGTCGAGGCGCTCATCGACCGCACGACGTATCCGAGTGACGCCGCCGGTTATGCCAGCGCCTTCACCAACGCGTGGGAGAAGGGCAACACCGACCGGATGAAGCGCCTGTCCAACAGCGGCACAGTCGACTTCTTCAAGGGCAAGACCCCGGCATCGGGCTACACCGCCTACCCGACCCCGGACGGCACCCACACGAAGGTCAAGATGGAGGGCCTGCCCGTCGGCGCGTTCAGCTTCGTGCTGCGGATCGCCAATGGCTCACTGGGCAAGGCCAACGCAATTACCGGCGCCCAAAACGCGTAGTAAACCATACTCTGGCGCGGTGACGCGCTACTACCTGGTGAGCATGTTCTCGTACCCGTCGGGTCACCTGCACATGGGCGATGCCGAGATGTACTCGATCAGCGACGCCATAGCCCGGTACACCCGGATGTGCCGGCCGAATATGGTACCGGTGCGATCTCGACTTCGCGCGGGCGCTGCTCAACGTGGCCGTCGCGCGCCTGATGGAGCTGACCAACGTGCTGCGCAAGGCGGTCGGCTCCGGCGCGGGTCCGGCCGACCCCCGCGACGCGCGAAGGCGCGGAAGCGTTGGTGCGCATGCTGTCTGCCGGACTGTTCTGCCAGCAGTGGAAGCGACCTTCAGGTGAACAGCAGGGGCCGGGCACCGTTCGGCAATGGCCGGTGCCCGGCCCCTGGCGCGTCGCGAGTGTGGTGTGTCAGCCCTTGATGGAACCCTTCCGCGTGCCCTCCTCGAACGTGGCCATGCAGATGACCTCGCGGTCACCGGCCGCCCACGTGGTCTTGGTCGGGTGCAGGTAGAAGATGCGGATCGTCTTGTCGTCCTTTGTGGACGGCGAGTACTTGTCGAGCTCGGTGAAGCACTTGTCCTGGGCCTGCTTCTCGACCTGGCTGTCGCCGGGGTAGGTGCCGCCGGTCAGGTTGAAGATGGACACGACCTCGCCCTCGTGCTCCACGGTGCACGACACGACCGGGACGGTGCGCAGCGTCCCCTCCTTGAGGCCGTTGACGCACTGGCCGACCTTCAGGTCGTCGACCTTGACCGAGGTCTCCTTGCTCGACTGCGCCTGCGGCGTGGACGACGCGCTGGGCCGCAGCCCGGCCAGCGGGTCGGTATTCGTCTCGGCGTTGGACGCCGCGATGAACACGACGACGCCGACGATGCACCCCACGACGACCCACACGCCGGACGCGACGAGGCCACCGATGGCCAGGCCCCGGCCCTTGTCGCCGCGCTTCTTGATCTGTGAGAGCGCGATGAACCCGAAGATGACGCTGAGCAGGATGCCGCCGACGATGCCGAAGATCAGCGAGGCGATCGCGAAGCCGTTGGTCTTGCCCGACGGCGGCGGCTGGCCGGGCGTGCCGTAGGCGGGCTGCCCGTATTGCGGCGCACCCGAAATGGGCGCGCCATAGGAAGGTCCGCCCGACGTGGGCGGGCCGTAGGAGGGGCCACCCGAGGTGGGCGGGCCGTAGGAGGGCTCGCCGGACGTGGGCTGCCCATAGGCCGGCTGGCCGTACTGCGGCAGGGCCTGCGTGGAGTCCGGCTGCGGCGCGTATGGCGACTGGCCATAGGATGGCGGCTGCGCCTGACCGTAGTCGGGTTGCTGGCCGTAGTCAGGTTGCTGGCCGTAAGCTGGCTGCTGACCATAGGCCGGTTGCTGCTGGCCGTAGTCAGGTTGTCCGTATGGCTGCTGTCCCTGGCCGTATTCGGGCTGCTGGCCGTATGGCGGCTGCTGGCCCTGTGGATGCTGCTGGCCGTACTGGGGTGGTTCATAGGAGGGCTGAGTCACAACCGGGCAGCCTAACAGGCCGATATCGGACCACTCCCGGCAGATGTAACCAGCGTCACCTACCAGCACGCATCGTCTTTACAAAACCATTTCCAGCGGTACCGCGTCGGCCATCGCCTGATTCCCGGCGTCGTTGGGATGGATGTGGTCGCCGCTGTTGTATTCGGGCCTGAGTTTGGTCGGCTCGGCCGGGTTGCGCATCACCGAATCCAGGTCGATGACGCCGTCGAAGTCCATGCTCGTACGAAGATAGGAATTGACCGACAGCCGGACCGAGTCCAACTCCGGCGTGTACTTGACCTCCTCGCCGGAGACGAACGCGTTCCACGGCGTGATCGTGCACGCGTAGATTTGCAGCCCGGCCTGATGCGCCAGCGCGGCGAGCTGCTGCAGCTGCGCGATGATCCGATCCGGCTGGTCCTTGCTGATCCAGATGTCGTTGATGCCCAGCAGGACGATCACCTTGCGGACGCCGGTCTGCGCCACCACATCCGAGTGGAACCGGGCCGACGCGTTCACCCCGAGCTCCGCGAGCCCCATGTCGGACCCGTCCCTGCCCAGCCGGTTGCCGACCATGCCGAGGTTGACCACACCCGGTGCGAGCCCGCCCGGCGCCTCCCGGTTGAGCCGCTCGGCCAGCAGGTCACTCCACCGCTTGTCGGCGTTGATCGTCGTCTTGAACCCGTCGGCGATCGAGTCACCGAGGATGGCGACCGCGCCCTTCCCGTTGCGGTTCAACACGTCCAGGCCGCTGAGGAAGAACCACGAGGTGCGCGTCTCGGGAAGCTTGGCCCCGCTGGGCGACACGACATGGTTGCCCTCGCCGAAGTAGGCCGTCTCGCGCGCGGCCAGGTGCCACGTCGCCGGGCCGGTCGCCTGCTCGAAATACAGGCTCACGGCGATGTCGTGCGAGGCGGGCACCGCCATGTCGATGGGGTCGCTCACCGCGTTGCCGCCCGCCGGGATGGTCAGCGTGCGCTGCCCGAAGAACATCACGTCCTTTATGGACCCCGGCTTGAGGTCGCCTGGACCTCCGGTGCCTGTCCCGCCCCCCGTGGTGCCGAACGGCAGCGCGACGGTCGCCTGCGCGATGGTGATGGGCTGCTTGCCGAACCGGTTGGACAGGCGGATGCGCAACTTCTCCCCGCCAACGGAGGTGTGCACGAACTGCCGGATGGTCTGATTGGCAAAGCCTTGAGTCGATTTGCCCGCGCCCGCCGGTGCCATCGCCGCCGCCCATGAGGCCACCCACTCCAGCTGATTCGGCGGCTCCTTCTGCCCGGCCGCGGCGACAAGCGCGGTCGCGCCGATGGTGGCAACCGTTACCAGGGCAAGCAGCATCTGCCGCCGTCGCAAAGGGCTCACGAATTCGCAGTCTACGAGCGGTAAACGGCCGTTGGAAATATCTCAAATGGCTGATACCGGATTGGACTCCCCGGCGGTAGGGTCCGCCTATCCCCCCACACATTTTCAAAGGACTGTGAGCATGGACGTGCCAAACTACGCGCGCAGGGCAGTGGATATCCTCGAATCCTACGGCGACGCGGAGGCCTTGGTCGGGATAGACGGCCGCAGATACAGCTATAGCGAGGTGCGTGAAGGCGTCCTCACGATGGCCGCGGCGCTGTGGCACCACGGCGTCCGCGAGGGCACGGCGATCGGCATGCTCGCCCGCAACCCCTCCGAAAACCTGTTCCTTCAGCTCGGCGCGCACCTGTTAGGGTGCCGCACGGCGTGGGTCGCCAGCCACACGCCCCCGGCTTTTCGCCGCCGCTTCCTGAAGCTCGCCGAGGTCGACGTGTTCGTCTACGACGCCAACGTCTTCCCCGAGCTCGGGCCGGAACTCGCCGAGGCGGCGGACCCGATGCCGGTCTTCTGCTTCGGGCCCGGAGGGCTCGGCCCCGACCTGACCGCCTTTCCGCACAGGATCACGCACGTCGACGACCTGCCGTTCGACCCGGCAGCCGTCACCGCGCGACCGTCGTCGCTGTTCCAGACCGGTGGCACGACGGGCGATCCCAAGCTCGTCCACCATGGTGAGCGCTTCTTCCGGGCCCTGCAGACGCTGTCGGAGATGTACCTGGCAAGCGGCCAGCCACACATCCGGCATCTGCTCGTCTCCGGCACCTGGCACGTCAGCTCGCAGACGGCCGCGTTCATGACGCTTTACACCGGCGGCACGCTTTTCCTGCACGACGGCCTGGAGTGGGAGCCGTTCATGGAGACCATCGAGAAGGAGCGCATCACCAGCACGCTGCTGTCTCCCCCGCTGCTGTACATGTTGCTGGACCACCCCAAGCAGCAGGAGACCGACTTCTCCAGCTTCAAGAGCCTGACCATCGGCGGGGCGTGCGCCAACCCGAGCCGGCTGCGCGAGGGCATCGACCGGTTCGGCCCGGTCATGCGGGTCGTCTACGGCATGAGCGAATCGCCGTTCATCGCGGCCCTGCCCGAACTCGTGGCGGACCCGGAGCACCCGGAGCGGCTGGCGTCATGTGGCCTGCCGTATGGCGACATCGAGCTGGAGATCCGCGACGAGGACGGCAAGCCCCTGCCGGTCGGCGAGACCGGCGAGATCTGGATCAAGGGCTCGCTCATCATGGAGAGCTACTGGGGCATGCCCGAGCTCACCGCGGAGACCATTGTGGACGGTTGGCTGCGCACGGGCGACGCCGGCCGGCTCGACGAGCACGGATACCTCTACATTCTGGACCGGGTCAAGGACATGATCGTGACCGGGGCGGCCAGCGCCAATATCTTCTCCCGCCCGATCGAGGATGTGCTGGCCTCGCACCCGCAGGTGCGCGGGGCGGCCGTGATCGGTGTGCCGCACGACATGTGGGGCGAGGCCGTGCACGCCTATGTGATGGTCACGCCGGGCGCGAGCGTCACCCCCGACCAGCTCAAGAAGCTTGCCGTGGCGGCGCTCAACGAGGCATGGTCGCCGAAGACCATCGAGTTCATCGACGCGTTCCCGCTCACGGGGTCGGGCAAGGTGGACAAGAAGGCGTTGCGCGAGCTCTATCTGGCGGACCGAAGCCTGTCGTGAGCGAGGGCCCACCCGAGCGAATCAGCAGCCGTTTGCCCCGGAACCCAGCGGAGGAGTGACATGAGCGAGGGCCCACCCGAGCGAATCAGCAGCCGTTTGCCCCGGAGCGCGGCGGAGGAGTGACATGAGGGAGACGGGGACGCGGCTGTCGTTCCTGGCCGTGCCGTGGGTGCTGCTGGTGGGCGGCGTGCGCTGGCAGGACGTGGCCGTGGTCTCGGCGGTGCAGGTCGCGGGCTATCTGCTCGTGCACGGCAAGCGCCCGCTGGGTCCGTACGCGGACGTGGTGAGCGTCGCCGTGCTGGGCATGATGGCCTACTTCCACGACGACGTGCTCGTGGTGGGCGGGCTCGCGGCGGTGCTGGGTGCCCTGCGCGGGTTCCCGTCCCCGCCGCGCCCGTCCACTTCGGACGCTGTGCCGCGCGAAGGCCTGATCCACGTGCTCCTGGTGTTCGCCGGGGTCGGGGCGGGCGCGGCCGCGATGTGGCTCGGAACGCTTGGTGCGCTTTGGGTCGTGGCCATCGTGTTCGCGATCTCGGCCGTGCGGCCGGGCCTCGCCGAGGCGCGGGTGCGGCCGACACCCCCGCTCACCGTCGGGCTCGTCGCCACGATGGCGCTGACCCAGGCGGCCGCGACCGTCGCCGTGCTGGTGTGGCTGCGCGATGTCACGCGCGTGCCCGAGCTGCTGGGCCTGCTCGCGGCGGCGTTCGCCGTGGGCATGGCCGGGTTCGGCGCGCGGCACCTGATGTTCGCGGTGGGCTGCCTCGCCGGTGGGGCAACGCTTTTCGTGCTCTCCGGGCGGCCGGTGGCACTGCTGCTCGTGGTCGTCGCCGGGTTTGTGGCGGGGCTCGCGACCGCCTCGGTGAACCCGCCCGTCTCGCGTCCCGCCTATCTCGGC
>NZ_QJUG01000339.1 GCF_003426775.1 Allorhizocola rhizosphaerae
CACCCACCCACCCACCCACAACGGCGTTGACAGCACCCACCTCTCATGGACGGACGCCAGGCCGTCATCATCTCCGCACTGATCGAGGGCAACTCCGCCGAGAGCAGCAAACTACTGGCGGAGAGCCTCGCCAGACCTTCTTGGCAAGACCGGCAAACATGGGTCTGACCGGGATATTCGGTTGCAAATCTGGCGAAGCGCTGCCCGTCGAGGCCCGAACCGCCTTGTTCAGACCTATCTTCTTCGGCGCCGGTGTCCTGCCTGGGCCGGAGGGCCGTACATCGGGACCAAGCGCCTTCATCTGCCTTCGCCGCCACCCAGCCGCAGCGTGGACCGTTGGGCACATCCATGTGCACACCGTCGCCATCGCGGTCCCTAGCGACGGACGGCAGCTGCTCCTCGACTGCTGGCGGACGAGGCCAGCAGGCCCAGGAACCTCGTGCTCCGTCGACCGGGGCCGATTTCTAGAGAACCAGGTACGTCGAGATGCTAGGCACGACGGGAGCGCCTTGGCCGGTACATGTCAGCCAGGTCCGTAGGATCAGGCTCGTGGGCACCCCGGACAAGACTCAGCTCACCGAGGCGGAGATCCGCACTCGGTACATCACCCCGGCCTTGAGCGCTGCCGGCTGGCCGCTGACGGCACTACGTGAGGAGTACTACTACTTCTCCGCGGGACGTATCCAGATTAACGGCAAGAAGGGCGTCCGCCGGAAGCCGAAGAAAGTGGATTACCTTCTCGAATGGAGACCAAACCTGCCAATCGCCGTGGTTGAGGCAAAGGATAATAACCATCAGCCGGGTGACGGGATGCAGCAGGCGATCGAATATGCAGAGCAGCTTGACGTTCCCTCGGTGTTCACAAGCAATGGGGACTCATTCGTATGGCACGATAGGACTGGCCTGCGACCGGAGGTCGAGGTCGAGATACCTCTTGACAAGTTCCCCTCGCCGCAGGAACTGTATTCGCTGTATAAGTCGTGGAAGGGCATCTCCGACGAGGATGAGCCGGTCCTGGCCAGCCGATTTCACGATGACGGCTCAGGCCGCAGGCCCAGGTATTATCAGCGAATTGCTGTGAACCGGACAATGGAGGCTATAGCCAAGGGACAACGCCGCCTGCTGCTTGTCATGGCTACCGGTACCGGGAAAACATACACCGCCGCACAGATCATCTGGCGATTTATGGCGGCCTTCAAGACAATCAATTCAACCAAGACTCAGGCCCGCGTCTTGTATCTGGCTGACCGCAACATCCTAATCGACCAGACGATGATGAATGACTTTGCCATGTTCAAAGGGCGGATGGCGAAGCTCAGCACGTCACACAAGACGATCACTAGGCTTGCACCCGTCGAGAACGACGGGGTGAGCCTCAAAGCCATTGACAAGAGTTTCGAACTCTACATGGCGCTATATCAGGCCGTTACTGGCAGCGATGAGGTCGACAACATCTATAAGCAATTCTCGGCGGATTTCTTCGACCTGGTCGTCGTGGATGAGTGTCATCGCGGGAGTGCCCGCGAGAACAGCGCCTGGCGTGAGGTGTTGGAGTATTTCAGCTCGGCGATCCAGCTCGGCATGACTGCAACACCGAAGGAAACGAAGGATGTCAGCAACATCGATTACTTCGGCGATCCGCTATACACCTATTCCCTAAAGCAAGGAATCGATGACGGCTTCTTGGCACCCTACAAGGTGATCCGCACGGCCCTCGACATCGATGCATTCGGGTGGAGGCCGATTCGGGGACAGCTCGACGATCGGGGTGTTCTGATACCCGACCGGCACTATTCCGGGAATGATATTGACAACTCCATCGTCTTTCCCGCTCGAGATATCGCCGTTGCCGAAAAGATCACGGAGTATCTCAGGCGGACGGACCGATTTGCAAAGACGATTGTCTTCTGTGAAGACATACCGCACGCCAACCGGATGCGTCGAGCCCTTGCGAACCTCAACGCAGATGAGGTTCGCAGGGATTCACGCTACGTCATGCAGATCACTGGGGATGACGCCCAGGGAAAACAAGAGCTGGATAACTTCATCGACCCTGAGATGACCTATCCGGTCATTGCCACGACGTCGAAGCTCTTGGCGACCGGCGTCGACGCTCAAACATGCAAGCTCATCGTGCTAAACGCAAATGTCGAAAGCATGACGGACTTCAAACAAATGATAGGCCGAGGAACGCGCGTTCGAACCGAGTATGACAAGTGGTTCTTCGTTATCATGGATTTCAAGAACGTTACGCGCCTATTCGCGGACGAGGACTTTGATGGTAACCCAATAAAGGTCTACGAGTTGCCGCCGGACGGCGACATGAGTATCGCTGTCGAGGAACTCAACGACGGCGATGATGCCGAATCTGGCGACATGGACGCGTGGGCCGAACGACCGGAGACGCGTAAAACTCGACGGCGGCAAATAGTCGTCAGCGGACAAGCGGTGACCGTCATCGGTGAGCAAGTGCACATGCTCGGCTCAGACGGCAGGCCCATAACGACGAACCTCAAGTCCTTTACCCGCAAGAACCTGACGGAGGCGTATCCGACCATTGATGCATTCGTTGCAGACTGGTCGGCAGCGGTGCGGCTATCCGACCTGTTAGACGATCTCGCGGGATTGGGCATACCACTGGAGGACCTGGCGGAACATTCGGACCCCGATTTAGATCCGTTCGACATTGCAATTAGCATCTATTCTGGGAACACGCCGATTCGACGTATGACCCGGGCTAACGCTGTAAGAAATGGCGATTTCGTTGCGAAGTATCAGGGCGGTGTGCGTTTGGTCTTGGAGTCACTCCTCGATAAGTATGTCGAGACAGGGATTCGGCCTATCGAAGACCTCGGCATATTGCGCGTTGAGCCCTTCAGTTCTATGGGGCGGCCCATGGAACTGATCCAACTGTTCGGTACTCGAGAGACCTACCTCAAGGTTGTTCGTGACCTTGAGCGACAGCTGTACCAGGAGAAACTGTGATTTCGTCCACGCTAATCAAGTCCATTCAGGACATTATGCGGCAGGACCAAGGCGTCGACGGCGATGCTCAACGCCTCAGCCAGCTCGTCTGGATGATCTTCCTGAAGATCCTTGACGACACCGAGCAAGAGCTTGAGGTCATGGCCGACGGCTATGTCTCCGCGATACCCGCGAAGTATCAATGGCGGGCCTGGGCTGGTAACGAGGAAGGGCTCACGGGTGATGAACTCAACTACTTCGTCAACAATGATCTGTTTCCGGCGCTCAGGAGCCTGACGGGCGGAAGCAACCCTCGGACACTCATAGTGCGAGAGGCGTTCGAAGACTCCTACAATTATATGAAGAGTGGCACGCTGCTCCGGCAGGTAATCAATAAGATTAACACCATTGACTTCAATGCTCGGGCAGATAGGCATCAATTCAATGAGCTGTACGAAAAGCTGCTTAAGGATCTTCAAAGTGCAGGTAACGCAGGCGAATACTACACTCCGCGTGCCTTGACCCAATTTGTAGTTGAGATGGTCGACCCCAAGGTCGGGGAGACCGTGCTGGATCCCGCTTGCGGGACGGGCGGTTTCTTGGCCAGTGCAATTGACCACATGCGCCCGCAGGTGCGGACAGGCGAAGACGAAACCCTGCTTCAATCGTCTCTGCGGGGCATAGAGAAGAAGCAGCTACCTCACCTGCTTTGTCTGACGAACATGATCCTACATGGAATCGACGCTCCCACGTTGATTCGACGAGCGAATACCCTAAATAGGCCGCTTCGAGACTATGGTCCTGACGATCGAGTCGATGTTGTGATCACGAACCCCCCATTCGGGGGCGTGGAAGAGCCCGGCGTGGAGCAAAACTTTCCACAACGGTTCCGAACACGAGAGACTGCCGATTTGTTCCTCGTGCTGATCATGCGGCTGCTAAAGGATGGCGGTCGTGCCGGCATCGTGCTTCCAGACGGCACGCTGTTCGGCGAAGGCGTTAAGACGCGTATCAAGCAGGAGCTGTTGGAAGAATGCAACCTACACACGGTTGTTCGGATACCGAATAGTGCCTTCGCCCCATACACGAACATCGCTACGAACTTGCTCTTCTTTGTAAAGGGCGAACCCACGAAAGAGGTTTGGTTCTATGAGCATGACCTCCCTGTGGGGCTGAAGAACTACAGCAAGAGCAAGCCAATCACCGCAGCTGAATTCGCTCCGGAGCGGGCGTGGTGGACGTCCCGGACCGAGTCTGACCGAGCCTGGCGAGTTTCGATCGAGGAGATACGACAAAGGAACTTCAATCTGGACATTAAGAATCCCAGGGCAACTTCGAGTGAGCAGGTGAGTCTTACTGACTTAGTAGATGCTTATCGCCAGAAGCAAGAAGCGGCGTCAAAGACACTTAGTGAGATCCGCGCCCTTCTGCGACAGGCATTGGAGAGTCATGAACAGTGAGAGCTTGCGGAGCATAATTGAACAGCTTGACGACCTGGTTCGGATGCCGAGCGGCATTGAGGAAGTAAGACGGGCGTTGGTTGATGTCGCTCTGTCAGGTCGACTAGTTAGTTCTACTTCCGGAGAGTCGGTTGAAGAACTCCTCGCGAATATCGCCGCGGAGAAGGCTTCCCTGGGGTTGAAGGGCGGTGTGACTGCGCTTGAAGTCTCCAAGTATGACGTTTTGTTGCCGGATAACTGGCGCCTCGTCGCTCTGGGCGACATTCTTGCTCACTGTAGAAACGGCACCTCGGCCAGCCCCAACGACATTGGTCAAGGATTCCCGCTGCTCCGGATCAGCGCCGGCACCTCGCGCCGTGATGGCTTCGTCGAGCTGTCAGACCACAAGTTCGCTGCTATGACGCCGGATGAAGCTGCGCCGTACGCCGTTCGACCGGGTGATCTTCTAGCGTGCCGCTTCAACGGGAACCTGCATTATGTGGGAAAGGTGTCGCAGGTGCCCGCAGATGTCGAAGGTGTCATACTTCATCCTGACAAATTGATCTGCTTGCGGGCGCTTGTTGTGTCCCACGGCTACCTTCGGCACGTCATTAACTCCAACTTCGTACGCTCGCAAATCGAGAGCGTTGCGGCGACCACAGCAGGCAACATCGGAATCAATGGCAAACAGCTCAAGGCGCTTGCTATTCCACTAGCCCCGTTGGCGGAGCAAGCGGAGATCGCGGCTCGCCTGGACGAGCTATTCGCGTTGCTTGATCGACTGTCTGATCAGTATTCCGAAGCCAATGAAGCGCGTCGGGTTTTGAGCCGCTGTGCCCTTCGCGAGCTCGGTGAGACAGGCACCACCACGCTTGCACTCGAGGACCTAGTTCAGACACCTGACGATGTCAAGGCACTCGAAGAGGCGGTCCTTGAGCTGGCCGTGCGCGGTCATTTCTCCACGTACGAGCCGTGCGACGGGTCCGCCGGCGAGGGCGTTGCCGGATCCGATGACGGAGCCCTTGATTCTGCTGTCTTGGTCGATGCCCAGGGCAATCAGATTGATGCCCCGTACACCCTTCCGGGTAGCTGGCGATGGGTGGCCTTCGGGTCAGTCCTCACTGGCATCGAGGCTGGCTGGAGTCCAAGCGCCCAGAGCCGACCGAAGGAAGCGGAAGAGTGGGGTGTACTTAAGGTCAGTGCGTGTTCGTGGGGGGAGTTCAAGCCTTCAGAGAACAAGGCTCTCATGCCGGGCGAGGTGCCCCGGACACACTTGGAAGTGCAGTCTGGCGATTTCCTTATATCGCGAGCGAATACGTCCGAGCTAGTTGGACGAAGCGTGGTCGTAGGTGACACGCCGTCCCATCTGATGCTTAGTGATAAGACCCTACGCCTCTCTGTCGTAGCCACTTGTAACTCGCGATACTTGAATCTAGCGAACCTGGCCTCAGCAGCGCGGGCTCATTACGAGCGAGAGGCGACTGGAACTAGTAGTTCGATGAAGAATGTTTCACAGCGGGTCATTAGGCGTACGCCCATTCCGCTTCCGCCCCGCGGCGAGCAAGACCGAATTGTTTCGACCGTCCAGCGATTTTCGGACTTGTTGCGGAGGCTACGCACAGAACTTTCATCATGATCCCTCGCGGTACTGACTGGACCCCGGTTTTTGGTCCACGGCTTATGAGAGTGTCTCTTGGTTTTTGATCCACTGCTGGTGGAAGGCCTCGGGGGTGAGGCCGCCCAGCGAGCCGTGGGGTCTGTAGGTGTTGTACTCGATGCGCCAGTCCTCTGCCAAGACCTGCACTTCCAGCAGCGTGTTGAACTGTTCGCAGACCAGCAGCTCGTCGCGGAAGCGGCCGTTGAACGACTCGCAGGTCCCGTTCTGCCACGGCGAGCCAGGGTCGATGTAGGCCGGGTCGACGCCGGTGAAGCGGCACCAGTCGGCCAGGGCGTGCGCGGTCAGCTCCGGGCCGTTGTCCATCCTGATGTGCGCAGGTTTGCGCCCGAGCGTGGCGACCAGGCCGTCCCGGACGGCCACGGTGGCATCGGCGGTGAACGAGCGGGCCGCCGTGGTGGCCAGAGCTTCGCGGGTGTACTCGTCGATGATGTTGAGGAACCGGACCTGCCGGCCGTCGACGGTGACGTCGACCTGAAAGTCCAACGCCCACATGTGATCGGGCCGCTGTGCCTTGAGCCGTTGATGCCGCGCCGGTCC
>NZ_QJUG01000034.1 GCF_003426775.1 Allorhizocola rhizosphaerae
AGCGCCGCGAGCCCGCTGAGCGTCGCCCGGCTGGTGATCAGCACGGCGCAGCCGGGCGTGCCGGGCAGCAGCGGCAGCACCTGCGCGGCGCCCGCGGCGTCGTCGAGCACCAGCAGCAGCCGGCGATCGGCCAGGCGGGCGCGCAGCGCACCCTCGCGTTCGGACGGTTCGGCCGGGATGGTGCCCGGTTCGACTCCCGCCGTCCGGAGCAGCTCGTCGAGGACGTGCGCGGGTTCCCGTGGGCTCGGCCCCGCCCCGCCGAGCCGCACGTACCACTGCCCGTCTGGATAGTCGTCGCGCAGCGCGTGCGCCACGTGCAGCGCGAGCGCGGTCTTTCCCGAGCCGGGCAGGCCCGAGATGGCCACGACGTGCTCGGGCGGCACGCCACCGCGCGGCCGGAGCTGGTCGAGCAGCGCCGAGATGGCCTCGTCACGGCCGACGAAGCCGCGCACCGCGGGCGGAAGGCGGCACTGCCCGAGCCATGACTCCCGCGCGACCGACTCCGGCGATGCCGATTCTCCTTGCAGCACAGCCATGTGCAGTTCGCGCAGCTCCGCGCCGGGGTCCACGCCCAGCTCCTCGGCGAGGTGTGCGCTCACGTCCCGGTAGGCCGCGAGCGCCTCGGCCCGCCGCCCGTCGCGATGCAGGGCCGAAATCAGCAGCCACCACAAGCGTTCCCGCAGGGGGTATCGCTCCACGAGCTCGCGCAGCTCGGTGACCACCTGCGCGTGCCGGCCCAGCCGCAGGTCCAGCTCCAGCCGCCGCTGCAGGATTTCGAGCCGCCATCCGGCCAGGCGCGACACCGCGTCACGCAGGAGCGCCTCGGAGTCGATGCCCGCCAACGGTTCGCCGCGCCACAGTGACAGCGCCTCACGCAAGGCGTCCGCCTCGCCTGCCGTGTCACCGCGCTCGGCGGCGGTCTCGGCGGCGCGCACCAGGATGCCGAACAGGCCCAGGTCGACATCAGTCGGGTCAAGGATTATCCGGTACCCGGTGTCGCTGCCCACGATGCGGGCCTTCGATCCCGCGTCGTGCAGCAGCTGCCGCAGCCGCGTGGCACAGGTCTGCAACGCAGCGCGGGGATTGCGCGGCCTGGCGCCGGCCCAGATGAATTCGATCAGCTCGCCGGTCGGCACGAGCTCGTTGGCCTGCACCAGCAAGGCAGCCAACAGGATCCGCGGCTTGCGGGCGGCAACCGGCGACCAGTGGCGTGCGTCAACGCCACCGGTCGCCATCTCAAGCTGACCGAGTACGCGAAACTCCACCCATCCCCCCAGGCGCACATGCGTCGGGGAGATCGTAACCGTCCGATACGGGTTGAGCCAGGTCTTCAGGCGGCTCCGAAGTCGCGACCGACATCGCGGATGCCGTGATCCTTGGAGTGGTTGGCCTTTTCCACGAGCTCCGACAGCAGCTCCGTCTGCCCGAGCAGGTCCAGCAGCTCGGCGGCGCGCCGGTACTGCCAGGAGTCACGCTGCTCATCGGCGAGGAACCGTCGCACCACCGGCGGTAGGACCCGCGACAGCCGGGCCGGCTCGACCCGCGAGATCACCTGCCGGGCCAGCGCCAGGTCGCGTTCGCTGCTCACCGCGACCTCGAAGACCTCCGGGCACAGGTTCACCGTGTGGTCCGGGAGGAGGTCGGCGAGCACACGCAGGGCCGTTGCCCGGCCCCGCGCGCCGCCCAGCTGCTCCCGCAACACCGCTTCGGGACCGGCGGCCACGAAGGCCATCCGCGCCCGGTAGTAGGCGTCTTCGGCCGACTTCATGGCCTGCCAGGCTTCCTCTGCGGATGTCACGGCTGGATTCACCTCGGTATCACTGTGACGAGCTCCCACTCGACGCCCTTCCTGAACTTCTTATCAAACGCGCTCTTACTCATCCCGTCACTCAGCGGAAGGATGGAGACGTGGTAGTACGGCTGTGGGCCACCGAACTCCTTGCCGTCCGGGTTGAAGTTGAACACTCCCAGCGCCTTGAGGTCCTTCTGTTTGGCTCGCCAGACGTGGCCGGTGAGCGCCCAATGGTCGCCTGCCGGACCCTTGACGGGCTGGAACCGGTAGAACACCGACTTGCCCTTGTCGCTGTGCCCCACCGGGACGATCTTGTTGTTCTCGTCCCAGTCGAAGTCGTCTCTGCGGCTGCCCATCGGCCCGTGCTCGTCGCCGGCGGCGTAGAAGTACTCGTCGTCGTACCTCGGATCGGGCATCTGCCCGGGTTGCGGATCGCCGATCTGCCCGTGCTTGCCATGCTCGATCGCCAGCATCAGCGCGTGCAGGGCCAGCCCGATCCAGCCCCCGCCCTTGCCGCTGGGCTTCGGAGCTTTCGGAGAATGCGGCGAGTGGTGGTGCCCGTGCGGCGCCGGTGGCTTGGCGACCGGCTGCTGCAGGTAGGTGCGGGCGTACTTCTGCGCGGCCTTCTCGTTCTGGAAGGACCGGTAGTGCGGACCCCACGCCTTGCGAGTCGCCGTCTGCCTCTGCTGCGCGGCGACGACCGACGTCTGGCGGTTGGACGCGCAGGCCGAGCAGGTGTTCCGGTTGCAGACGCCGTCGGGGCAGCTGCCCGCCAGCCCGGTCGGGTCGCTCATCACGACCGGTGTGTTCGCGGCGTAGGCGTACCCGTTGAGCTGCTGCGGATCCGCGGCGAGCAGCAACGGGTCGACCGACACGAACCGGCCGAGCTCGGGCGAGTAGTCGCGCGCGCCGAGGTGGGTCAGCCCGGTGGAGCCGTCCCTGGTACCCCCGACAAATCCTTGCTCGCCGGGGAAGGCCGCCTGTGGGCCCCGCGGACCGCCGAACGGGTCGAAGAACCGCTTGCTCGCCTGAAGCGTCTCCGCGTCGATGGCGATCTGCGCGGTGCCCTGGTGGTCGGCGGCGAGCCAGGTGAGCCTGCCGTCGGCGCGAACCGCGACCGTCTGCCCGCCGTGGGTGTAGTAGCGCGTCGCCTTGCGTGCCCCCGATTGCTTCTCCAGCCGAAGCTCTTGTCCCGCAAGGTAAAGCGTCACGCCGTCGGGGTCGTTGCGCACCAGCCGCTCCCCGTCTGCGGCGTAGACGAACGTCGTGACCCTGCCGTCCTTGACCGCCTTGGCCAGGTGCCCCTCGGCGTCCCACTCCAGCGTCATCCCCGCCAGCGCCTTGGTGTTGCCCATGGCGTCGTAGTCGAACGCGGCGGTCTGCACGCCTGCCGTGGACGGCGTGGTCAAAGACGCCAGCCGGTGCCCCGTGCCGGTGTAGTTGTACTGGGTCAGCGTGCCGTTCTTGGTGCCCGTGGTCCGGTTGCCGGCCGCGTCGTAGGTGAACGAGTGCCGGTACGCCGCCGGGCCACCGAGCGCGTCGGACGGCGACGCGCACTGCCCGGCCGGTGTCCACGCCTCGGTCAGCCGGCGCTGCGCGTCGTAGCGGAAGCATTGCCGGTCAACGGACCCGTCCGCCAGCGCGGTCGCGATCGAGGTGATGTTGCCGGCCGGGTCGTAGGCGAACGTCGCGTCGGACTGCTTCGGCGATGGCGCCTCGGCGTCCACGATGATCCGCTCCACCCGCCGCGTGCCGAGCTCCCGATAGGTGGTCAGCCACGAGCGCTTCCCGTTCTCGCCCTCCCTTGGGGGCTCGCCCAGATGCAGGCGGGTGCTTTCGCCGTACCGTGTGAATTCATTGTCAAGCACATAATTGACCGGCTTCCCGGGGAATCCGCCGTATGTCTTGAGTGGACGGCCGAAGTCGTCGTACGTGTGGGTGACGATTTCCTGCTTGATCCCCCACGGCTGGGTCTGGTCGCCGATCGCCGGGTAGCTCTCGGAGGCGAGGCTTCCGTCCGGGTTGAAGGTGAACGTGTTGAGGTAGGTCCCGGCGAGGGTCTGCTCGTTTTCCGGGATGGTGGTCTGCGCCCGGGTGACCTGCTTGAGCAGCGAGTAGCCGAGGATTTCGGTGACGTACGCCTGCCCGCCGTGATAGCGGATGCTCTTGGCCGGCAGGCCGGCGCCGTTGACGGCCGTGTCAAAGGTGAACTCCGCCAGCGTTTCGCTGCCTCGCTTGATGCTGGTCTGCCGGCCCAGGTCGTCGTAGTGGTAGGTGAGCGTGATCCCGCGGGCGTCGGTGGTGCTTGTCAGCTGCCCGGCGGCGTCGAAGGTGGCCGTGGAGTCGCCCTTGTCCAGGTCGTCGCTCTCGACGCGGTTGCCGAGCAGGTCGTAGCCGAACGTCCAGGAGTTGCCGGCCGGGTCGGTGACGGACGCGAGCAACCCGGCCCTGGAGTAGCCGTATTTTGTGCTCTCCCCGGCCTGGATCAGCTCGACGGTCTGGCCCCGCGCGTTGTTGACGGTGGTGGTCGGCGGCGCACCGGCCGGAGGCGTGACGGTGACCCGGTCACCGCCGTAGCTTCGGGTGGTGCGCTGGTTCACCGTGTCGTGGACCCGCAGTTCCGTGGAGGTGATGCGGTTGGCACCGTCGTAGGTGTTGAGCGTCACGCCGGGGACGGCGGTGTCCAACGCCCGCCACAGTTCCCTGTCGACGGGGGCGTCGTTGTAGTACGGGTTGGTGGTCTTGTAGGCGCGCCCGTGCGTGTCGTAGTGGGTGTCGACGATCAGCCTGCCCCCGCCCACCGCGGGCGTCTGGGTCTGCCGCTCCCGCAACAGCCCGTCATAGAGCGTGTGCGACGTGACGTGGTTGCCCCGCGGCCCCACCCTGCTCGTGGTGACGACCGTGGTCTTGTCGTGGTGAATCTCGTAGGTGAACCTGTAGCTGCCCTCCGGGTTGTTAGCCCGCGGCCGGTTGGGCAGCCAGACCTGTGCCGTCCTGCCCAGCGGGTCGTACTGCGTCTCGGTGACCGCCCCGGTCGGTTCGACGCTTCGGATCGGCTGTCCCCAGGCGGGTTCGAGGGTGACGATGGTGTTGTGCCCCAAGGCGTTGGTGGTGGTGGTCCGGGTGACCGGGCCGCCGGTGGCGGGCTCGTAGGCCGTCGTGGTCTCCCGCCCGAGTGCGTCGCCCGACCTGGTGACCCGGCCGTAGGTGTCGTAGGTGGTGGTGGACATGGTCTGGTACACCGGGCCGGATGCCGGCCGCTGCCTGGCCGACTTCACGTGCGTCGCGTCGCCCTTGGACGGTGGCTGGCCGAAGTCCTTGCCGTCGTAGGCCGTTTGCGTGTCTGACAGCGCGTCGCGCGGGAAGACCGGGGTGGTGTCGCAGTTGACCGCGACGGTCACGTTGCGGACCGGGCGGTCGAGGATCCAGTCGCCGGAGTTGCGCACGTAGCCGACCGTGGTGCACCTGTCGTCAGCGGGGGTGCTCACGTCGCCGAAATCGTCGGTCTCGGTCAGGATCCCCCTGTCGTCATAGGACGACACCACCTTGGTCTCGCGCCACCGGTCCGCGCCGAGGTGGGTCTGGGTGCGCACCTCGCCGTCGCGCAGGATGTAGGCGCTTATCCTGCCGCGGCTCGCGGTCGGGCCCTGCCAGTCGGGTTTGGTGAGCGTCTTGCTGACGATGGTGTCGCTCACGCCGAGGTGTGTCGCCTCGTAGTACTCGAAGCCGGACAGCCAGTCGTGGTCGGGCCGGCCGTCGACGGTCACGGTGCGGGTCTGTCCATTCGGGAGGGTGTCGCCGTGCATGCCCCGGTGGTAGCGGTGCTCCTTCATCGTGACCGGACCACTGGCGTCGCCGTCGCGGCCGGTGAGCACCTGCACCCGCCCGAAGCCGCGGTACTCGCTCCAGGTGCGCTTGCTCTCCTCGGTGAACTCGCTGGTGTCGTAGTGCCACGCCGCGCCGTCGTGGTACACGTAGCGGGTGCTGGTCGGCACGGTGTTGCCCAGGCGGTCGAGCTCTTCCACGGAGTCGACCACGTACTTGTGGAACCAGTCCGTGCGCTCGTTGCTGTACTGCGGCTTCCACTTCACCGCATAGCACAGCTTCGTGTTCTCGTGCCTGACAATCGAGCCAACGTTTTCGGGTGTGCAGTCGGGCGCGCGGTATTTGATGTCGACCACGCCACCCGTTTCCGTGACGATTCCTGATATCCGGTACCGATTCAGCGGCGCGAAGGCGTCCGGCGCGTGCACCCGGTTGGCCATCTTGGTGCCCTCGAAGACGACCGGCGGCAACGTGGTCTCGCCGCCCACGTGCCCCGCCCTGGTGATCGAGCGCAGCCACAGCGCGGCCTTCTGGCCGTCGCCCGGGTTGGGGAACTGGTGCTCCAGCGTCCACGAGTCGACCGGCCGGTACTGGCCGTCCTTGAGCACGCTCGTGGTCACCTTCGCCAGCCGCTTGGTGATCCAGAACGTGGGCGCGATGCTCTCCGGGTCCGCCTCGGCGCGGCTGTCCGGCCAGTTCTCCTTGCGCTCCACGGTGCACACGCTGTCGCGCACGCACCGGTCGGCGGTGTCGAAGTCGACCCGCGCGGTCGTGCGCCCGCCCGCGTCGGCCGGACCGTATTCGGCCGTGCGCAGCGTGCCGCCACGGGTGTAGCCCGCACGCGTCTCGCCCTCGTTGCGGCGGTAGGTGTCCGTCTCCGTGAGGTATCCGTACAGGATCTGGTTGCCGTGCGTGTCTACGACCCGGTCCAGGTTCCACCGCCACGGCTGGACGCAGTGCGACGTGGCGAAGGTGCCCGTGTGGCACGGCTCGCCGGGGTCGTCACCGAACACCGGGACCGTCCACTTCGACCCGGCGTCGGCGCGTGAGCCGAAGAAGTATTGCGTCCCGTCGACTGTCGTTATCTTCCAGTGGTCACCGGGCAGATGCTCGATCCGGGCGCCGTTGTCCGACTCAAGCCGCCAGAAGCCGTTGGCGTCCTTGGCCATCTGGCCGCTGCCGCCCGGGAAAGCGGCATACGCGTTCTCGGAGCGCCAGCACAGATCGCCCTTGGTGGAGTGCCCGTCGGTGGAGCAACCGCCGTAGGTCCGCTCGATGAACCCGACGGACAGATCCCAGCCGTCGCCCGCCCATGACGCCTGGTTGTTGGTGGCGCTCGTGCGGCCGTCCACCGCCGACGACGAATAGTTCAGGGCCAGTTCGGGCTCCAGGCCACCCGGCACGGGCGGCACCCGCAACGGGTAGGACCACGTGAAGTTGCCCGTCTGCGGTGACACCTTCCATGACGCGCTTGGCGAAAGCGGGCTGGCCGTCGGCGTCCCGGAGCCCTCCTTGGTCTGGCCTCCCGTCGGCTGGTTGCCGGTCAGGGCCTGCAGGCTGGCCTGATCGGGCGCGCGGCTGCCCATGGTCTGCTTGGTCACCGGTACCGGATCGGTCTTTTCCAGTTCGGTCGACGGTCCGGCGGCGGCCGAGACCGCCGGCCGCAGTATGTCGACCAGGGTCACGGTCATCAGGAAGGCGAGGGCGGCCGCGAGGCGGCGGCGGTGATTGCTCATCAGCTGAACTCCGCTGTCGTCGTGGGCGGGTTGGCGAGGATGTATCCGAGATCGGCGTCGACGGGGTAGCCCTCGCAGCCGACAATCGACGTGAATCGTTGTCCGGCGAAGACGCATCGCTTGAGGAGCCTGCTTGCCACTCCGGCGGGCGGCTGGGCGTGAAGCGCGCCGAGCCGGCCGAGCACGGTCTTTCCTTCGCAGGCGGGGTTGGTGGAGACGAACTGGTCGACCCCGTCCATGCAGCTGTAGAGGACCAGCGCGTCCGCGGGCTGGATCAGGCCCAAGTAGCCTTGGGGCCCCTCGGCCCGATAGGAAACCGGCGCACCGTCGACCGTCGTGTAGTGATCCGGCCCAGACGGCAGGTAGTGGCGCACGAGCGCGGCGTAGGCCACGGTGAAGCCCAAGGTGGTCTGCCGGGTGCCGCCCTCGCAGTCCGCCTGCGCCGTCTCGAACCTGTCGGTCCCGGACAGGCACCGGTAGAGCGGAACCGTTGCCAGGTTCGTCGGCTGCACCGTGTAGACCCGCCCGACCTCACCGACGTTGGTGCCGCCCTCGCAGCCGGGATCGGCCGACGTGTAACCGTCCGATCCGGACACGCATTCGTAGAGCATCGCGGTGTTCGGGCCGGGCGCGGCGGGCAGGCCGAGCGCGGTCTGGAAGTGATAACCCTCGCGTGGCTTGCCGCCGGTGTTCCCGGCGTACCGATCGCCCGCGAGGTTGACGTACCGGCCCAGCTGACCGGCCTGCGGCAGGGGCCAGCCGGTCCGCTCGGCCAGCTTGGCGTCGCTGATCTCCCACTGGTCGATATGGACCTCGTCGATCGCGCCGTGGAAGAACCCGTGCGCATCGCCGCTCTCCTTGGCGCGGCCCAGGGCCAGCCGGCCGCGGGCGCGCCAGGCGTTGACGTTGTCGGTCACCCCGGACAGCTGCCCGTCGATGTAGATGCGCAATTGCCGGGCGGGATAGTCATACACGCCCTGCACGTGCGTCCACCGGTCGAGCACCGGCGGCAGCAGCGAGTGCGCGTACACCATGGGCGCGCCGTCGGAGTCGGACACCGCCTGGCCGAAGACCCAGCGGTTGAGTCCGGGGCGGTACTGCAGCACGAATCCGCTCTGCCGTTCGCCGTCCTGGCTGGCGATGGTGGAAACCTTGTCGTTGCGGGACAGTTTGGCCCAGGCCGAGACGCCGAAGCTGTCCATCTCGGCGTCGACCAGCGTGCCGTTGCCGGTGACGGCCGAGCCGGTGCCATCCAGATGCATGGCGCGGCCGGAGATGCCCGGACCGTAGGTCACGCCGCCGGAGACGGTGGCGTTCTGCTTGCGCCAGTTGTAATCGCGGGCGTCGTTCTCGTCGAACCGGTAGAAGCCGAACTCGGCCATCGGCGAGTCGTCGTGCACCAGGCGCACCTCGCCGCCCGACAACGCCCGCCGGTACACCCGGACGTCGTCGATGGCGCGCGGGAAGTAGCCCGCGTTCGCCCCGTTCCAGCGGCCCCGGCCGATCGACAGCGGTCCGCCCGACGGCTGGATCGTCACCCCCACCTTGGCCGCCGACAGCACCCCGTTGACGTAGAGGCGCAGCTGCCTGAGGCCGAAGTCGTAGGTGACCGCCAGGTGGATCCAGTCGTGCGGGAGCGCGCTTTCGGTGGATACCACGACTGTCCTGATTGGATTGTCCGTATCGGACTGTGGCACGACCACGGCCCACTTCTTCGCGGCGCCGTCGAAACGCACCTCGAACCCGCTGACCCGGTTGCCGTCCTGGCCGAGCACGGTGCGATCGCCCGCGCTGTCGTCGGTCAGGTAGACCCACGCCGACGCCGAGAAGCTGCGCGCGGTGTCCAGCACCGGGCCGGCCGTCTCGGCAAAGCCCGAGGTGCCGTCGAACAGGGGTGCGCCACCGGAGCGGCCGCCGGTCCAGGTCATGCCGCCCTTGATGGTCGCGGTCAGGTTGCGGCCGCTGGAATCCGCGGCGGTCGTGCCGGTACCCTCATCGAATTTCCAATGGCCCGCATCGGCCACCGGAAGCTCGGCCGGGCCGTTCTCGGCCGGATAGGAGTTGTACAGGTCGGCGAGCCGCGCGTTGTCCAGGGCGCCGGTGTAGAGGCGCACGTCGTCGACGTCGCCCGACCACGTGCGGCCCATGACCACACCCGCGGCCGAGTGCCACGCCGTGTTGAGCGTGCCCTCGTCGTGGCGCACCGCGTCGACGTAAAGCACGACCGCCTTCGTGGCCGGGTCGTACACGCCGGACAGGTGGACCCAGGCGCCGACCTCCTCCAACCGGGTGGCAAGCGAGGCCTTGGTCACCCTGCCATCCGGCTCCGGCATCTCGAAATACCAGGCGCCCCACTGGAATTGGTCGTTGTCCTTGACATGGCCCAGGCTCAGCTTGCCCGGGATGCCGACCGCCTCCGTCCTGCACACGCACCGGTCCGAGGCGAGCTTGACCCATGCCGTGAGCGTGAACGCCTTGTCGGTGCGCACGTCCACGCCGGGTGTGGTGACCGCGTCGCCCGATCCGTCGAACCGCACCGCGTTGCCCACCCGGCCCACGGCGAACGTGGCGTCGCCCGACAGCGCGCCGCCGCGGGCGCCGACCGCGTCGGCGGCGTTGCGCCCGCTCGGCTCGTCCAGCTTCCATTGGTGCGCAAGGGAAAGGTCGCGCCCGGCCATCACCTTCACCTCCTCGGCGAACAGCGGCCGCGACCACACCGACGCGTCGTCGATCGCACCGTGGAAGAAGTCGCCGCGCGTCCGTGCCCACATCGCCGACCCGATCTGCAGTTCGCCGGGCGCGTGGTTGAAGATGCTCACGTCGTCCATCGAGCCCGCCAGCACACCGTTGACGTAGAGTTCGGTGCGGCGGCTCACCGCGTTGTAGCTGCCCACCAGATGGGTCCACGCCCCTTCCTGGACCTTGGGGCCGACCAGCCGTTTGGTGCCGGAGCTGGACTCCGAGTCGCTGCCGTAGACGCTGAACGCCCAGTTGCCCTCGGGCAGGGCGTGCAGCTGAAACGAGCTGATGTTCTGACCGTCCTGGGACATCACGGCCGGGTAGTTGCCGATCCTGTCCAGGCGGGCCCAGGCCGCCACGGAGAAGCTGCGGCTGCTGTCGACGGCGTGGTCGGCCGAGACGTAGCCGTTCGGTCCGTATCCGTTGAGCTGCAACGCCAGATCGTTGGTCGCCGGCAGCGTGGACTGCCCGCCGGTGTAGTCCACCGGGTGACCGGCGTCGCGCCCGTTGAGCCGGCTCGGCACGGCGCTCAGATTGCCGTCGAAGGCCCACCGTCCCACCGCGACGGCGTCGCGGCTCACCAGGCCCTGCAGCTCCTCGGCCGACAGCACCCGGCCGTAGGCGCGAAGCTCGTCGACCGTGCCGCTCCACGGGTTGGCCGGGCCCGCGTTCCAGCGGCCGCCGCCGACGCGCAGCGGGCCTGTGGCGTGGAACCCGTTGGTGCGCTGCGCCGTGCCCATCAGCCTTCCGTCGACGTAGAGGCGGATCTGTTGTGCCGCTGCGTCGTAGACCGCGGCCACGTGTGCCGTCTGGCCCACCCGGGCCGAGCTCGCTCCGCTGTGGACCAGCGTGTCCGGCGGCCGGGTGATCGCGTCCGCCGAGGGGACGTAGAGCTCCCATCGGCCCCCGTCCTGGTTGCGATAGCCGAGGAAGAATCCACTGTGGACGGTGCCGTCCTGCGACACCGCGGTCCGCGCCTGATTGGCCGGGGCATCGGCGTCCACCGTGAGCCACGCGGCCACCGTGAAGCTCTGATCCGTGCGGATCACGGGCGCGCCCATGGACACGTGGCCCGCCTCGCCCAGCTTCACCGCCCCGTTGACCTGGCCGGTGACGAACCTGGCGTCGCCGCCCAGGACACCGGCGGCCCCGCCGGGCACGGCGTTGACCGCCGTCGTGCTTCCCGGATCGTCATCGAAGTTCCAGTAGCCGAGCTGGACGTTGTCGTGGCTGACCTGGGCACGCACCTCGGCCGGCGAGATGGGCCGATCGTAGATCTTGACTTCGTCGATGGTGCCCGGGAAGTAGGCGTGGCTGACGCCGGCCGTCCGGGCGTGGCCGATGCGTACCGGCCCCACCCCGTGCCAGCGCGGGACACGATTCGCCTCGCCCATGAGCACACCGTTGACGTACAGGCGCATCTTGCCCTCGTACCTGTCGTAGACGCCTGCGAGGTGGGTCCACTCGCCCGGCACGGGTGGTGCCGTCGAGCGCACGAAGTCGTAGCCGGACGACGGGTGCGCGTCGTTGTGCGGTGCCACGAAAACCCAGCGCTGGTTCGACTTCTCGTACTGCAGGCAGAAGCTGCAGTTCCCCTCGCCGCCCTGGCTCACGACCGTGCCCCCGTCCGAGTTCAGATGGTCGATCCTCGCCCAGGCGGTGACCGAGAAACTCGCGTCCGCGCGCACGGCGGCGTCAGCGGTCAGGTGGCCGTTCTCGCCGTTGAGGTTCATGCCCTGGCCGACCGCGCCCGGCGCGTAGGTGGCCCCGCCGTGCAGCGTGGCGTCGCGCCACCCCAGGAACGCGGTGTCCTTGGTGCCGCCCTCGAACGACCACTGCGCCAGCGGGCCGTTGCCGCCGCGCACGTAGATTCGGTGCCGGGTGATCGGGCCGTGGTGGCCGGCCTTGTCCACGCTCTGCACATACAAATCGCGCGGCCCGTCGCCGGGCGGCGTCAGCTTCACGGTCGTCTCGCCGCCGAGCCGGTTGGCAACAGCCTTGGTGCTGGGCGGATAGGTCCAGCCCCACAGGAAGTGGTTGACGTCGTCGACGCCGTTCGAGGTGAACGTGAAGTCGCCCGGCACCGCGGCGCCGCCGTGCCAACGGTTGTCGTCCGGATAGGTGGGGCTGGAGACCAGCGGCGCGTTCGCCACGCCGACCCGGTCGACAAACCACTGGCCGGGGCCGCGCACCCATGGTCCGTCGCCACCGGTGTGGCCGTCGCGGGCCCGCACCCACCAGCTCATCTCCTGACCGTGCCGCTCCGTCTGGTCGAGCGTCTGGCTGTGCCAGTTGCCGGACCCCAGCGCGATGTTCGGGCGCAGCTCGGTCTTCCGGGAGGGGCCGCCGTCGGCGGGCGTGCCATACACATCCCAATCGGCGTAGAGCTGATCCCCGTCGGGGTCGTCCAGATACGCCTGCATGGTCAGGGAGTTCGCGCTCGAATACGCCTTGCCGGCGCAGTTGTCGCACGGCTGGGGCACTCCCTCAAGGATGCGGGGATGGTGCGGTTCGTTCGGGGTGGCGTTCCACCTCACCCACAGCGAGGCCGAATCGGCGCTGTACCGGCGCCACGCGTACTTGTCGGTCTCGTTGTTGGCGATCAGGAAGTAGGTCGTGACGCTGTCCAGGTTGACGTGGTTGTAGGGCAGGAACGTCACCTCGTGCGACCCGCAGCCGGGCACCGAGGCCCCGCCGAGCCGCAGGCCGTTCGGACTGCCCACCGTGCCGCCGGCGGGCTGGTTGTGCCAGTCCGTGTCCGACGCGATGTGCCAGGTGTTGGATTTGTAGAGGACGTGGTCGCGGGGCTGGTTGCAGTCCGGCCCGGCGTTGGTGCGCGCCTTGAACCGCGTGTCGAGGACCGTGCGGTGCAACAGGAAGCTGGTGTCGAACATCCAGTAGTTGCGCACGGTCCCGATACCGTTGCAACCGCTCCAGCCGCAATAGCCGACCTTGGCCTCGCCACCGTCAAGCCCTGTGCCGTCCCAGTTCTTGGCGGTCGGCTTGCCCGAGAATACCTTCGTCCAGTGGTGCCGGCCCGCCGTGTGCTCGCTGGGATCGATGACCAGCGGGAAGCGGGTTTCAGAACCTTTCAAGAGCTTCTCATCCGGTACCAGGATGAGGCTCGCTTCTTCGACAAGCACCTTGACCGGCGCCACGGTCGTTTCCTCGCCGGGAGAGTCCACGTTGGACGCCGCGTTGTCCCACATCACCGCGGCGGGACCGGTCATGACGACGGTGCCCACCGGGTCGCGGATCTCTGTGCCGCCCGACTCGGTCACCGCGACGGTGAGCCCGCGTGTCGCCAGCCCCAGCCGGATCCTTTGCAGCGCGGGGTTTTCCGCCGCCTCGGCGGAGCGGACGACGAGATGCTTCACATAGCCGGTGCCGTCGGCGCGCAGCCTCAGGTCGACGCCGGGCAGCACGTCACGATAGGTCGCCACCGATCCGGCAAGCTCGGGCGCGGGCAGCTCGCCCGGCCACGTCAGAGCCACCGAGCCGCCCGCGACGCCCAGCCGCACCAGCGGCTGCCTGCCCCCGCCGGAGAACGCCAGGTCGATCGTTGCCACGCGCGGCCCAACCGAACCGTCGCCGCGGCGCACCAGCGCCGGGTCGATATCCACCCACCGGCCGCCCCGCGCCACGCGCACCGGCTTGACCGCCAGCTCGGCGCTCATCGTGCCGTCCGGGTGCGCCTTCACCAAACGCATCTCGTCGGTCAGCCCGGTGACGACGACGTCGGTCCGCTGCCGCCGCGCCGCGGCCAGCGCCTCGCCCCCGCCGCGCGCCTCGGTGATCACGGGCCGCGGCCCGCCCTCCACTGTGGACGGTGCGATTCCCGGCAGGGCCGGTGTCACCAGAAGCGACACCACCAACCCTGCTGTCCGCCATAACCTGCTCACCGAGGGGTCCTCCCGCCTGTCGCCTATGCCGCCCCACACGGCACGGCGACAGCGTCCAGCACCCCCCTTACCGATCGCTTTCAGCCGGCAGACAAACCCACTCCCACCAGGTGTTCCATAGGGGACGAGCGAACGCCGCGGCGGCGCCGGCTGCCGCGCTCGTTGGCGGGTCGCCGAACACGTTGAAGCCGTGCTCATGGTGGGTT
The DNA here is from genome assembly GCF_003426775.1 of Allorhizocola rhizosphaerae. Lineage (GTDB taxonomy): Bacteria > Actinomycetota > Actinomycetes > Mycobacteriales > Micromonosporaceae > Allorhizocola > Allorhizocola rhizosphaerae. The sequence goes on from NZ_QJUG01000034.1 coordinate 14,201, forward strand.
GGAAGTTGGGCGCAAATGTCGTGGAAAAGGGAAAACCCTAGCCGCCGAGCAGGGCGCCTGGTTGTGCTTCGAAGACTAAGCGGGCCACACCCTGCGCCCGGGGTCGGGCACGCACCTGGTCACGCAAGGGGGTCATACCGGTGGCCACGGTGTCCGGCGAAGGATCGGGCCGCATCTCCGTAGCCGGACTGGTCTGCGTCACGCCGCACCATCCTCACCGTCCTCGAAATGCCTGGTGACGCATACCTGCCCGAGCTGTCAGCGCTGCCGGCACCTCGCAGCCAGACCCGCCTTAACCCCACCGGCTACCAGTTCAGTGACAGGGTGCCGATGAATGTGCTGAGCCGGTCAGAGATGAGTTGGTGGTCGCGGCTGGAGTAATGCCAATGGCACCCGAGGAGGTCCAGGCCGTTGCCGTCGAGGAACCAGTAGCGGACGCGGCTGTCCCCGGCACTGGTGCGCTCCTGTACCACCTGCTGGACGTGGCCGGCGAACGGGTTGGCGCCAACGGCCACGATCGTTGTGCCGGCGCCGTAGCGGGTCCGCAGTTTCTGCAGGAAGTCGCCATAGGCGGTGCGATAGGCGGCGGCGAGGCTGTCCGGTGTCCACGGCTCGCCGGGGTTGATGGCGGTCGAGAAGTCGTTGGTGCCGAGGTAGACCACGACGAGGTGGGGCCGCCAGGTGCCCGGGTTCCAGACATCGCCGGCCACGTTCAGCAGCGCCCGGTCGTAGTAGGCACGGTAGTGGTTGCCCGGATCGCCGCCGTTGTAGTTGCGCACCATGCCTTTGCCGGAGAAGGCGTTGACCTGATAGTCGGCCGACAGCCGCCGGGCGGTGAGCGCGCCGTAGCCGATGTCGGTGTTGGTGGTGCGGTTCACCTGATCGCCGGTGCAGTCCCGGCTGGTGGACGTGTTGCCGTAGCCGGCCGTGAGTGAGTCGCCGATGAACTCGATCTGCCGACTGCGTGCGGTCGGCTTGGTGAGGATGGCACCGCCGGCGGCAGCGACGAATCCGCCGAATTCGCTGGTGCTCCACGCGCTCTCGTTGCGCTTCACCAGGCGTACGGTGTGGTCGGCGTTGCTCAGGCCGTTGACCCAATGGGTGGTCTGGCCGGGGGTGACGAGGGTGGATACGGTCACGCCGTCGACCTGGACCAGGTAGTCGGCGGCCGGGTCGTTGAGCACGATTCCCACCCCGGTGCCCCGGATCCGGCCTTCGAAGTAGATTCCGGGCCAGCTGTATTGCACGGTACTGCCATTGGCCTTGACGCGGCCGGCGGTGTGCACCTGGGACAGGACGTCGCTGGGGCCTCCGCCGAGCTTGATGAGTTGCCATTGCTGGTTGTCGCCGCCGGTGTCGGTGTATTGGGAGATACGAGCACCGTCTGCAGTGGACCATCCCCACACGTCTAAAGCCTTGCCGCTGTTACGGTTGATGAGCTTCACGTAGCCGCTGGTGGTGTCCATGACGCGGAATTGCTGGCTGGTGGCACCGGTGTCGGTCCGCTGGATCACGTTGGCGCCGTTGGCCACGGACGCGCCGTTGATGTCGATGACTTTGCCGCTGTGCCGGGCGCGCAGGCGATAGTAGCCGCTGCCGGAGTCGACGAACTGCCATTGCTGGTTGTTGCCGTCGGTGCGGGTCCATTGCAGGATGCCTGCGCCGTCCGATGTGGACGCGCCGTTGACATCGATCGCTTTGCCGCTGTGCCGGGAGACGAGCACGTAGTAAGCGGCCTTATCGATGGTCGCGGCTTGAGCCTGGTTGGCGACGAGGATCGTGGCAGCAGCGGCGGCGACGGTGACCATCATCGCGCCGAAGACGCGCCACCTGTGCACGGGTCGTGCTCTCATTCTTCGGCTCCTGCGCCTCGGGGAATGGTTGGGGAGTATCGACATCACCGGTATCGCGAACAATAAGTTTAAACTCTAAACTTTGTCAACCCTTGAGGGACCGCCTCACGCGCACCACCACCAGAACTGCTGCCTCGTGGATCACCAGACGCTGCAACGGAAACGAGTACAACCTGTCTGGCAAGGACAGCCGGGCGTCGGCCGGGTGCAGATTCGGCGCGCCGGGCGCGTGGTAGGCGATCCAGGTCACCTCGACCCGCCCGGCCGTGGCGACGTTGCACCTGAGCCCGTGACGGCAACAGGCTGACTATCTTGCGGCGCTTGGTGTCGCGATTGCAGCATCTCCAGATATAGGACATGGGATCTCCTCTTGCGGAAGCGAGGAGGTTCGTCCTCGATCCAGGCTGCCGTCAATAGTTGCCCAAATCCTGTCCGATGCGACACGGCCCGCACCTTGATCATCCTAGGAGTGGCGGCAATCTCGGTGAGCAGGCCGAAGTCGACCTCCACGGCGGCCTGATGTGGCAGCCCAGCAGTGCTCGGTATCAGCGACATTCGATCTCAAACGAGAGGCTTGTGATGGCTCGGACGTGGGACGTAGGATGTCCACGTTTCGTTCATGTTTCGAAGGTCCGCCCTGGCGCCGGACCGCCAGAGCCGCGAAGAGGCCGCCGGACGACAGCCGGATGGCGGACGGTCCGAGCGCAACAGCGACGACAGCCTGAAGCTCCAGCCCCACCCGGCGCCCGACACGACCGGCACCAGCGATGACCAGTGGAGGTATCGCACTTCATGACAAGACAGAGCCACAGCCAACGACATCGTCGCCTGTTGTCCGCAGTCGCTGTCGCCGCGATGGCTGCTGCCGCCTTGCTCTCAGGCGGCACGGCGTACGCCGCCGAGCCGTACCACGAGGAACGCGCGGTTTACACGGCGAAAGCTGACGGCTATTTCTGCTACCGGATTCCGGCGATCGTCAAAGCCACCAACGGGGACCTGCTGGCGTTCGCCGAAGGCCGGATCAACAACTGCGACGACAGGGGCGACATCGACCTGGTCCTGAAGCGGTCCCACGACGGCGGTCGCACGTGGGGGGCCCTGCAGGTCGTGTCACGTGGCAACGGTGACACGCACGGTAACCCGATGCCCATAGTGGACGAACGGACCGGTCGGGTCGTGCTGTTCACCACGCATAACCCGGGCGCCGGAAGCGGTGGCCGCGTTCCGTTCCTGCAGGTCAGCGATGACCACGGAGCGACCTGGAGCGCACCGCGGGAGATGACCGAGCTGATGTTGCCTGAGTGGACCGCTTGGTACGCCACCGGTCCGGTGCACGCCATCCAGCTCACACGCGGGCCGCACGCCGGGCGGCTGGTGATGAGCGCCAACCATGAGTCGATCGGACCCGACGGGCGGCGTATCGCCGGCATCCACCTCGGGTACAGCGATGACGGCGGCGACACATGGCACCTTGGCGCCAGCGCGGGTGGCGCCGCCGACGACATCTTCGTCAACGAGTCGACCCTCGTGGAGCTGACCGACGGACGCATCTACGTCAACGTGCGCGAAGCCGGGACGTCTGACGGCACGCGGGCATACGCGATCTCCAGCGACGGCGGCGACACCTACGACGCGCCGTTCCAGATGGTCCCCGAGCTGACGATGCCGGTTGTGCAGGGAGCATTGCTGCGCCTCACCGCCACCGACGAAGGCGACGCGCGGAACCGCATCCTGTTCTCCGGACCCGCCAATCCCGGTAAGCGCCAGGCCCTGACGATCCGGTCCTCGTACGACGAGGCCCGGACCTGGGAGACCTGGGAGGAAGGCAAGGTCATCAGCTGGGGTCCGGGCGGATACTCCGATCTGGTCAAGATCGAGACCGATCCTGTCCTGGGACCCGTGGCAGGCGTGCTGTACGAAGGCGGCGTGGCCGCGCTGTACGAGGTGATCCAGTTCGTCCGGTTCAACGAGGCCTACCTCGACACCCCGAACGGTTCGCCGCCGAGCCTGCCGCCGCCACCGGCACCGGGTCCGACCACCCCGGACGCGGCACCGCGCTACGACAACACCGCATACGTGCGCGGCGATGCGACGTTGGGCGAGGGTCGTTACGGAGAAGGACTCGCGCTCGACGGCATGAACGACTACGTGGAGATGCCATACAACCCAGGCGTCGACCTCGAAGACGACCAGTTCACGATCATGACATGGTTCCGGTACAGCGAAACCTCCGGCAGCATCGTGATCTGGTGGTTCTACCAGGTGGGTACGGGAGCCGCGCAGATCTGGCTGCGGGCCGAACCGGCGAGCAATCGCATCCGTGGTGTCGTCGGCACCGGCCAGGGCGATGCGAATATCACCATCGCGGGCGCATACAACGACGGGCTGTGGCACCACGTCGCCATGCAGCGAACGGCGACCCGGGTCACGGTCGTCATCGACGGCATTACCGTCGCCGACGTGGCCGCTCCCCGCGGCTCGGTGACGACCGGCAGAGAATTCGGCATCCACAGCGTCTACCTCGGTCGGCGTGTCGACGGCCTCAACAACACGTTCCGCGGCGCCCTCGACGAATTCCGTATCTACGGCCGTGCCCTCACCGCCGAGGAGCTGCGGGAAATCCGGGAACACAATGTACCCATCGCCGGGCAGCTCCGGCTCCGACTCCCCTTCACGACTATCAATCCGCAGAAATAGCCCTAGCGTCGGGTGCCCCGCCGGCGGTCTGCTGGCGGGGCACCCGCAACCTGTGCTGCCGGGCCATGTGGGCTGGGCTGACCGCAATCCCTAAGCCGGCCTCGCCACCCTCGTCCCTGTCGCTTTGGCAGCGCCGAATTGAGGCGCTTTAGGCCAGGTCGCCGCGGCGGTTCGTCGTTGGGTTCGAGGCGCAGGACGGGACCGCCGATCGGGGCACTGCGCGCGATGTCGTCGGAATGTGGTGCCGTAGCTTTGCGTCCTTCAGCGGGCTCGAGACGAGGTGTGTGTGCCCGTGACCGGTATCTCCTGGCGGCGGGCAGTAGGCGGCCATTCCTCGGAGCCGTTCACCGCTACGTCGCGCTCCACCGGTAGAACTGCTTGGCCACCGCGTCCTGTGGCGTGCGCCAGCGTTGCTCGTCGTATGGCCGGATGTAGGGCTTCAGGTCCGCGCTGATCTGCCGGAAGCCGGGCAGGTCTTGCGCCCGCCGCAGCGCCTCGGCCGGGTCGCTCTGGAAGTCGATCACGTGCAGGTAGATGTCCTGAAGCGAGTAGAGCGCCCGTTGCCGCACACCCAGGTCGTGCGGCAGCGAGGTCGCATCCGAGGCGGCGAAGACATCGGCCACCGCGCTCTCGGCGTCGGGCTGGATGCGGGCGACGATGATGGTTCGGTTCATTGTTGTCCTTCCCCCATGGTGATTCAGGCCTCTCCTCAACCTAACGGGCGACTCCCCGGCGTGTCTGTTGACCTCGCAAATCACGATCACCATGCTGGGGTGACATTCTCAAACCATGGGGGCGATGGGGTTGGCGAAACTCGTAATCATCGGTGGCGGCATCGGCGGGCTGGCCACCGCGCTCTTCCTCGGCCGTCGAGGCCATTCGGTGACGGTGTTCGAGGCCGAGAACCGTTGGCCCACGGGCAATCTGGACGGTGATTTCTTCGACTGGCAGCGTCCGCGTGTCCCGCAGGCGACCCAGCCGCACGCCTTCATGGCCCCGGTGCGAACCATCCTTCGCACCGAAGCCCCCGACGTCTACGCCTCGATGCTTCGCCTGGGCGCCCGCGAGTACCACGAATTCGACTGGTTCGACGGGCATCCCCCGGCTCGGCCCGGCGACGAGGATCTGGTCACCACCCGCACCCGGCGCATCCTGCTGGAGACCACGCTCTATGAGGCTGTCTCGCGAGAGTCCTCGGTCGAGCTTCGCAGCGGCGCGACCGTCGACGGACTCGTATTCGGCACGCCGGGCGACGTGCCACTGGTGACCGGGGTGCGCTGCGGCGCCGAAGTGCACCACGCCGACCTGGTGCTCGACATCGCCGGGCGCCGCTCCCCCGTGAGCGGCTGGCTAGCCCAGGCCGGCTGCCGCCCCGCGGTGGTGGAGAACCACAGGATCGGCATCGCCTACTTCTCCCGCTGGTATCGCCTGAGCCCCGGCGCCGAGCCCGAGCCGAAGCGGATCAGCGAGGTGTCGGTCACCCCGTTCGCCATCGGCCTGGTGTTCCCGTCCGACAACGACATCTTCGGTGTCACGCTGGCGATCTCCGCCTCGGACCCCACCCGGGCCGCGCTGCGCGACCCGGAGGTCTTCGACTCGCTCGCCGCCATCTTCCCCGGGCCCGGCGCGTGGCTCGCCCGCAGCGCCAAGGGCATCGGCGACATGCAGATCATGGCTGGGCTCGACAATCGATGGACGGCGCTGGTGGACGACGCCGGACCCGTGGTGACCGGGCTGCTGGGCGTGGGCGACTCGATCACGCACACCAACCCGACGCTCGGGCAGGGGGTGGCGCTGACCCTGCTTGCCGCGCAGCGGGTGGCGTCCACTGTGGACGGACTGGACGACCATGTGCGGTTCGCTTCCGAGTATCACGAGTGGGCGGTGCGTACCCTCAAACCCTGGTTCGACCACCAGGTGACCGTCGACCGCGGCGACGAGGCCTTCCTTTCCGGCACCGCCGGCATGCCCGCCCTCGATGCCGCCGCACGAGCGCAGTTCGCGTTGAACCCCTGCGCGCTCGAGGACCCGATCGTCATGCGCGCCAAGGCACAGGTGCGGCATCTGGTGCTGGCCCCGCAAATCGCTTTCGGTTCCGATGAGGTACGCGAGCACGTCGCCCGCTGGCTCGACGAGCACCCGGAGTTTCCCTCGATGCCACCCGGCCCGTCGCGCGACGACTGGCTCGCCATCACGGGACAGCCCGCGCAGCTCATATAGCGAAAACCTTGAACAGGTGTTCATCGATCGCCGTGGCGGACACCGGCGCGCACCTGAAGCCCACGTGCCCGTCCGGGCGGATGAGATATGCGCCGCTGCCCCGCACGCCGTAGGCGGAACGGAACCCGTCGGCGGCGTCGCGCAGCACCGGCAGTTCGAGCAGCGCGGGCACGGTGGCGCCCGGATGCGCGATGACGTACACGTTGACCAGACCCGGACCCTGCGCGCGCACCTTGGCGGCCAGCTTCTCGTATTCGACGATCTCGGGCTCGGGCATCCCGACGTCCGCGTAGACGAGCAGGGTGTGCGCGGTGCCCCGGGTGAGGTCGAAGAGCCGGAGCGGGTGGCTCACGCCGAAGCGGCGCAGCTGCTCGACATCGGGTGCGCGGTCGCCCGGCGCGGGCCCTCCTTCGAACGTTCCCCCGTTCTCCACCAGTTCACCCACCAAATGGCTGCCCGCATACGTCAGTGTCATCTGCATGTCGGTGAGGAACTGGAGTTTCTCGTCCTCCATGTCCATCTCGTCGGTGAAGGCCACGCGCACCGCACGGTCCACGATGGACTTCCCGGCCGGGCGTCGCTCGGCCTCATAACTGTCAAGCAGCCCGGCGGAGGCCTGCCCTCGTACCGCATAAGCAAGTTTCCAGCCCAGATTCCAGGAGTCCTGTATGCCGGTGTTCATCCCCTGGCCGCCGGCCGGCGGGTGCAGGTGCGCCGCGTCCCCGGCGAGGAACACCCGCCCCTCGCGGTAACGGTCGACGATGCCGTGCTTGATCCGGAAGATGGACGACCAACGCAGGTTGCTCGCGGTCGCCCCCGCCGGTGCCAGCTCGTCGAGCACGGCCTGGATGTCGGACAGAGCCGGCGGGGCGTACTCCTGCGAGAAGCCGGGCGGGATAGGCCCCGAGCCCACCTCCGCCGCGATGCGCGGCGGCGCCAGCGTCGCTACCCGGTAACGCCCCGGCCCGCGCAGCGGCACACACACCAACATGCCCTTCATCTCGTCGTCTTCGACGTGGATGAAGCGCAGCAGGTGGCCCTCGGGCATCGTCCAATTCAGCTCGACGTCACCGATCATGAACAGCTGCGGGAACATACCCATCCCGCCTTCGAAGGTCGCGCCCACGCACTGCCGCACGGTGCTGTGGGCGCCATCGCAGCCGACGACGTAGCGCGCCCGTATCTGCGACCTCCCCCCATCGGCGGCTTTGATGTGCGCGGTCACGCCCGATGCGTCCTGGGTAAGGCCGACAAGCTCCATGCCCCGCTCGACCCGCCCGCCGTGGCGCGACAGGCAGCCGGCGAGGATGCGCTCGGTCTCGTACTGCGGCAGGGCCAAGTGCGCGTAGGGAACCTCGGGCAGGTCCCAGTCGACCTGATGGGTCTGGCGGCCGTTGACGAACACGGTCTGGCCGTGCAGCCAGGCACCGACATCCATCGCTTCCTGGACCACGCCGATGTCCTCCCAGATCTCCATGGTGCGGCACTGGATGCCGATGGCCTTGTCGGCCTGGCTTGACGGCTCGGTGCGCTTCTCGATGAGCCTGCAGTCGACGCCGCGCCGCGCGAGTTCGATGGCGAGCGTGAGCCCGGCCGGGCCCGCGCCGACGACGAGCACGTCGGTGTCGACCCGCTCCCCCGGCGCTTCACGCTCGACGGCGACGACCGGCGTCGGCGGTAGTTCAGGCACTTTGACCTCCGAAGCGATGTCGGGCAGCTGTTCCTCAGGGCGGGCAACGATCTCGAAGGTGGTCCGTTCAAAGCTTTCCAGCAGGTACGGAAGCAGCGGCGCGGTCTGGTCCATGTGCGCGGGGTCATCGGCCCAGGCATTGAAGGCGGTCTCGTTTTCCCATTCTGCGAACAACACATAGTTATTGGTGCCCACCTCGCGAAGGAGTTCCTCGCGGGTATGCCCGGGCGTGCCGCGCATCCGCTCGGCCACCTTGAGGTAGGCCCGCTCGTACGCCTCCTCCTTGCCCTCCGGGACGGTTACCTTGACCGCGACCCGGATCCTGAGCGGCTGCCCCTCGACCACGTGCACCACCTCGAGCGTGCTGCGGTCGGCGGACTCTCGCATCTCGCGCAGCGCGGCGGTGAGACGGTCGCGGGCGGCGCTGCGGCCGAAAAGTTCGAGCGTCTCCTGGTCGGTCCACTCGCTCGTGATGACGTAGGTCTGCGTGTCGGTGGTGTCGCGGCTCAGTTCCTGGCGCAGGTTGCCCCGCACGCGGCTGATCTCCGCCGCCGCTTCGCGCCAGACCCTCTCGAACTCGGCCTCGCGGCCCTGCCGCACCCGCATCCGCAGGATCATCCGCACAGGCTTGCCGCCGTCGCCGGTCACGTCACCGCTCCTGATGGCGCTTGAGGACCATGCAGCTGTTGAACCCGCCGTGGCCGCGGGCATTGACCAGCACCACGTCCACGGGCAGCTCGCGTGGGCGGTCGACGAGGTCCAGCCCGTAGGACGGCACCGGCTCGCACAGGTTGCCCACCGCCGGTGCGACGCCGTCACGCATCGCCAGCAGCGCGGTCGCGACGTTGACCGCCGCGCCGCCGGAACACAACCGGCCGATGAACCCTTGCGGCGCGCTGACCGGCACCCCACCGGCGCCGAAGACGGTGCGGATCGCGTCGGCTTCGAGCGCGTCGAGGGCGGCGGTTCCGGCGCCGTCGGCGACGACCAGACTGACCTGTTCCTGCCGCACTTGCGCCTCGGCCAGGGCACGCCGCATGGCCCGTACAAGCTGACGGCAGTCCGGCGCCGGATCCTCATGGTGGTACGCGTCGTGGGTGGCCGCGTAGCCGGCGATCTCACCGTAGATCTGCTGCGCCCCCCGCTCGAGCGCAGCCGATTCGTCCTCTAGCACCAGCACCGCTCCGCCCTCGCCCGGCGCGTATCCATTGGCGTTGACGTCGAACGGCCGGTAGCCCTCGCGCGGGTCCCGGCTGCGGGTGGTGCGCCCATTGGCTATCTGGCACACGAGTGCATATGGCGACAGTGGCGCCTCGGTGCCACCGGCGAGCACGGTCGGTGTGCCACGGCGGATGACCCGCCGCGCCCCCTGCAGGCAGTCCAGCCCGCCGGCCGCCTCGGAGACGAGCACCGAGGCGGGACCCTTGGTGCCGTGCAAAATCGAGGTCTGCCCGGCGCTGGCCGCGTAGAACCACGCGATCGACTGATACGCGCTCACCGCGCCGGGACCCTTGCTCCACAACGCTTGGATCTCACGCTGCCCGAACTCGTTGCCGCCCGAACCGCTGGCGAGCACGACCGAGGTCTGGTATGGATCGTGCGCGGCGGGGTCGTATTTGGCGTCGTCGAGCGCGAGCTGCGCCGCGGCCAGCGACATCCACGTCCACCGGTCGGTCTGGACCGCCAGCCGGGCGTCGACGTGCTCCTCGACGGTGAAGCCTTCCACCTGTCCGGCGAGCGTTGTGGCGTACCCGCTGGTGTCGAAACGGTTGATAGGGCGCACCTTGAGCTCACCGGCGAGCGTGGAACGCCAATGCTCCTCGGCACCGATGCCACTCGGTGCGACGACTCCGATACCGGTGACCACGGTTCTAGCGGTCATGATGTCCCTCCCGGTTTGGTAAGCACGACGGCGGACTGGAACCCGCCGAACCCGCTGCCGACCGAGAGCGCGACGTCGACGCGGTGCTCACGCGCCTGACGCGGCACGTAGTCCAGGTCGCACTCGGGATCGGGGTTTTCGTAGTTGGCCGTTGGCGGCACCACGCCGTGCCGTATCGCCAGTACGCAGGCCGCCAGCTCGATGGCGCCGATGGCGCCCAGCGAGTGGCCGACCATCGACTTGATTGAGCTGACCGGAACGCGGTAGGCGTGCTCGCCCAGGCTGCGCTTGAACGCGGCGGTCTCGTGCCGGTCGTTTTGGATCGTGCCCGAGCCGTGCGCGTTGACGTAGCCGACCGCCGTGGGATCGAGGCGTGCCTCGGCCAGCGCGGCGTCGATCGCCTCGGCCATCTCCACGCCGTCGGGCCGCAACCCGGTCATGTGATAGGCGTTGCAGCGGTTGGCGAAGCCGCGGATCTCGCACAGCACCTCGGCACCGCGCCGCCGGGCGTGCTCGGCCTCCTCCAGCACGAGCACCGCGGCGCCCTCGCCCATGACGAACCCGTCTCGGGTGGCGTCGAAGGGCCGTGACGCGCCGCCGGGGTCGTCGTTGCGTGCCGACGTGGCCCGGATCGCGTCGAAACAGGCCATGGAGATGGGCGAGATGGGCGCGTCGGTGGCGCCGGCGATGACGATGTCGGCCTCGCCGTCGGCGATGAGCTGGTGGCCGTTGCCGACCGCGTCCAGCCCCGACGTGCATCCGGTGGAGACGACCATCGCCGGGCCGTGCGCGCGGAAGCGGCACGCCACCTCCGTGGCCAGTGCGCTGGGCACGAGCGCGTGGTAGAGGAAAGGGCTGGCGTAGCGCTGGTCCACCAGCCATTTCCGGCCGTGGTCGCTGACCACCGAGTACTCGTTCTCCAGCCGCGTGGTGGCGCCGACCGCACTGCCCAGGCTCACCGCGACCGTGTCGTGGTCGACCCCTGTCCCGGAGGCCAGGTCCAACCCGCTCTGCCGCACCGCTTCGTCCGCCGCGGCGAGCGCGAACTGGACGAAGCGGTCGTTGCGGTGGATCTCCTGGAGCGTGAGCCCCGCCGCCAACGGATCGAAGTCGCACTCGGCGGCGAGCTGCGAGCGCAGGGCCGACGGGTCGAAGAAGGTGATCCGGCGGGTCGCGGTCCGCCCGTCGGTCAGCAGCCGCCAGAACGACTCGCGGTCAGTTCCGCCGGGAGCGACCACGCCGACGCCGGTGACGACGGTGCGGCGGTCGGGGCCACTCATCGGGGGACCTCTTGCGGCAGCGGCTCGGTGTCGACGTGGCCCAGGTGCGGCGCGGGTGCCAACGGCGCCAGCTGGAACACCAGAAAGGCGCTCTGCGGGCCCTCGTTGATCAGCCGGTGGCGCACGCCGATCGGGATGAGCACCCCCTCGTTGGCGCGCAGCGGACGCTGCACACCGTTGAGCCGCAAGGTGATCGCGCCCTGCACACAGAACAGGAACTCCTCGGAGTACGGATGCCAGTGCTCGGTCACCACCTCGCCCGGCTCAAGCCGAAGCGTGCCAAGGAAACCTGACGTCGCACCGACCGTCGCCGGCGACAGGATGGTCCGGATGTCCCCGCCCCGGCGCCGGTTGGCCGGCACGTCGTCGATGGACACGGTCTTGATGAGATCAGTCTCTGTGATAGTCATGCTCGTTCGCCTGCCAGCTGCTCGATCTTCTTGCGGATGATGTCCATCTGGATCGCCGTGTTGGCGTTGATCCGGTCGGTCATGGCGGCCGTGTCGATGGGCGCATCCGGGCGCATCCGGAAATCCTGAATCCAGCGCATCCGGGTGCCGCCCGCCTCGGTCGTGTAGATCCATTCGATGTTCATGAACTCGAATGGGCCGGGCTCGACCCGGCGGGCCACCACGCGCCGCGTGACGGGGTCGGGGGTGCGCTCCGACACCCAGCTCCACACCTTGCCGTTCTCATCGGGGTGCATCGCCAGGCGGAACCGCACCGTGGCGCCCTGCCGGTCGATGATCTCGGCGGAGGCGTACTCGGTGAACAGGTTGGGCCAGTTCTCCACGTCGTTGGTCACTTCCCAGACCAGGTCCAGATCGGAGTTGATGAGCACGGAGTTGTCGACGTGCCCGATGGTCGGCGCGGTCATGCGGCACTTCCCTGCTTGGCGGCGAGGCCCTCGTTGACGTGACTGACGATCTGGCCGAATGTGCAGGACTGCGGCTCGGTGGGCAGCTGTACCCCGTACATGCCCTGCAGTTCCGCCTGTAGTTGCAGGAACGCCAGGGAGTCCAGCCCCACGTCGGCGAATGTCCACTGTGGATTGTCGGTGCGCGCCGGTTCGGGCAGGCCGACCTTGGCGACGAGCAGTGTCATGAGATCGTCGATGGAGAACGTCTCGTTCGGCATGGTTCCTCTCCTTCATTGCTGAGCCGGTGCCAGTTCGGCCACCAGCGAGGTGTTGTGGGTTCCCGCGGCGAATGACGGATGGCGCATCGCCGTGCGCAGGAAGTCGCGGTTGGTGCATACACCCGGGCCTTCGGCGTGAAACTCGTCAAGCGCGCGAAGCATTCTGGTCACCGCCTGCGGCCGGTCCGGTCCCCACACGGAGATCTTGGCCAGCAGCGGGTCGTAGGACGGCGAGATGCGGTGTCCGGCACGGGCATCGCTGTCCACGCGCACGAACTGCCCGGCGGGCAGGCGCAGCTCGCTGAGCCGGCCCGGGGTGGGCAGGAAGTCACGCGCGGGGTCCTCGGCGTTGACCCGGCATTCGATCGCGGCGCCGCGCGGCGCCAGCTCGCTTTGCCTGAGGCTCAACGGTTCCCCGGCGGCCACGAGGAGTTGTTCGCGTACCAGATCGACGCCGTAGACCAGCTCGGTCACGGGGTGCTCGACCTGGATGCGGCAGTTGACCTCCATGAAGTACCACCGGTCCGGGCCGTCGAGGAGAAACTCGACAGTGCCCGCGCCGACGTAGCCCGTGGCGAGCAATGCCTGCACGGCCGCCCGGCAGATGTCGTCGGCCACCGCGGCCGGCAGGTTCGGTGCCGGGGTCTCCTCGATGATCTTCTGGCGGCGGCGCTGCACGGAGCAGTCGCGCAGTCCAAGGTGGACGCCGTTGCCGTACCGGTCGCAGACCACCTGCACCTCGACGTGGCGCGCCGCGGGCAGGTAGCGCTCGATGTAGACGCGGTCGTCGCCGAACAGTGCCTGCGCCGTGGCCCGGATTTCGCGGTACCGCTGGGGCAGCTCACCGGCCTCGGCGACCACCCGCATACCGCGACCGCCTCCGCCGGCGACCGCCTTGACGATGACGGGATAGCCCACGTCGGCGGCGACCTTCGCCGCCATGTCCGCGTCCACGATCGGTTCGATGCTGCCCGGCAGCATGGGCAGGCCGACCTCCGCCATGGTCCGCCGCGCCGAGGACTTGTCTCCGAGCCGTTCCATGACCGCCGCGGGCGGGCCGACGAAGGTCAGCCCGGAGGTCTCGCACGCCTCGGCAAAGTGCGGCACCTCAGACAGGAAACCGTAACCGGGATGCACGGCATCGGCACCGGTCGACATCGCAGCCTCCAAAATGGCTGCCATGTTGAGGTAGCTGAGCTTGGCCGGGCCGGGGCCGATGCACACGGCGCGGTCGGCAAGTCCGGCCACCGCGCTGTCACGGTCCTCGGTGGAGTACACCGCGACCACCTGCAGCCCCATTTCCCGGCAGGTACGGGCGACGCGCAGCGCGATCTCGCCCCGGTTGGCGATCAGTACGGTCTTGAACATTCGGTCACCCCTATTCCGCGCAGGGGGTGGCGAAGGTGAACAGGCGCTGGCCGTATTCGACGCTGCTCCCGTTCGCGGCGAGCACCGCGACCACCTGCCCGTCGCGCTCGGCCTCGATCGGGATCATCAGCTTCATCGCCTCGACGATGCCGACCTGCTGGCCCGCGCGAACCAGATCCCCCTCGGCGACAAAGGGCGGCGCCCCGGGTTCGGGCGCGACGTAGAAGGTGCCCACCGTCGGAGCGCATAGCTCGAACAGCCCGGCAGCCGCGGTTTCAGGTTCAGGATTATTTTGCGGTACGGCGTGCGCCTGCACCGGGCTGGTAAGAGTGACCCATTCCTGCGCGGGCCATTCCAGCTCCACCTGCACCTCGCCGGCCCGGATGCGCAGGATCCGCGGCGGGCTGTTGACGTCCGCGAGGAGCTTCTGCGCGCTACGGCTCACGTCGTTGAGCGCCTCCGCGAGTGAGCCGGCGCCGAGGCTCGGCACGCGCTGGTCGGGGTTGATCACCTCAGTCACGAGTTCCTCCTGAAGGAAGCGGTCACCAGATCCGCGGCACGCCCAGCGCGGCGGTCGGTGGAGCCGTCAAAATGGCGGTACCGGTCGCGCCTCGCGGCGATCAGCCCGGCCGGGTCCAATGTGGTGAGCTCGGCGAGCTCGTAGCGGATGGCCTCGCGCAGCAACGAGGCGGCATGGACGGGGTCGGCTCCGGCTCCGCCCGGCGGTTCCGGGATCACCCCGTCGGCCACACCCATCTCCAGCAGGGACCGCGCATCGATGCGCAGCGCCTGCGCCGCCTCAGGCGCCGCGGAACGCTCGCGCCACAGGATCGCGGCGCACCCCTCGGGGCTGATGACGGTATAAAAACCGTTCTCCAGCACCAGAAGCCGGTCGGCCACGGCTATGGCCAGAGCGCCGCCGCTGCACCCCTCGCCGGTGACCACCGTGACGACGGGCACCGGCAGAGTCGACATCAGGCGCAGGTTCTCCGCGATTGCGCTGGCCTGCCCCTGCTGCTCGGCCTCCAGGCCTGGGTGTGCGCCCGGGGTGTCCACGAGGGTCACCACCGGCAGACCCCACTTGGCGGCCAAGCGCATCAGCCGCCCCGCCTTGCGGTAGCCGGCCGGGGCGGGCATGCCGTACCGGTGGGCGGTCAGCTCGGTCGGCGTGTGCCCCTTCTCGTGCCCGATGATGATGATCGGGTCGCCGCCCAGCCGGCCGAGGCCACCGATGATGGCCGGACAATCGCCGCCGACGCGATCCCCACACAGCTCCTCGAAGTCGTCGAGGATCATCCGCAGGTAGTCCGACGTGGTGGGCCGGGCGATGTCGCGCGCCGCGCGTACCGCGTCCCAGGCCGGTCGCTGCTCCAGCGTGGCCGGTTCACGGACTGCCACCTGCTTCACCGGCTCGGTATAGGCGTCGGAGCGGCTGCGGGTCGCCAGCGACAGCAGTCTTCCCAGCCGGTCGCGCAGCGCCGAGCGGGGCCAAACCTGGTCGATGAAACCGCGCTCCAGCAGGAACTCGGCGGTCTGGAATCCGTCGGGAAGCCTCTCGCGGATGGTCTCCTGGATCACGCGCGGCCCCGCGAAACCCAGCCGTGCCCCGGGTTCGGCCACGATGACGTCGCCGAGAAGGGCGAAGGATGCGGCGACGCCGCCGTAGGTGGGGTCGGTGACCAGACAGACGGTGGCCACTGCGGCCTCGTTGAGCTGCTGCAGTGCTTGTGCGGTCTTCACCATCTGCAGCAGGCCGACCACGCCCTCCTGCATCCGCACCCCACCGGAGGCGGTCACGATCACCAGCGGCGCGCGCTCGGCGAGGGCGGTCTCCGCGGCCAGCGTGATCATTTCTCCGACCGCCAGGCTGAGGCTGCCGCCCATGAACCGGAAGTCCATCGCGGCGACGATCGCCGGGGTGCCGCCGATGCGCATCCGTGCACACAGGACCGCCTCGCGCAGCGCGGTCGCGTCACGTGCCGCGGCGATGCGCTCCAGGTAAGGCCGTTGGTCTACGAAGCTGAGCGGATCGCTGTCGGGCAGCTCGAAGTCGAGCGGCTCCAACGTGTCCGGGTCGGCGAGCAGGGCGAGGCGCTCGGGCGCGCTCAACGCGCTGTATCGGCCGCACTGCGGGCAGACGCCGTCGGCGCCGGCCATGCGGCGCCGGTACACCACCGCCTGGCAGCCGGGACACAGCACCCAGTGCGGCCGGTGGGCCTCCGGTGTGCCCCGCGTCAGCATCGTTTCCGCCATCTCCGACGCCCCTTTCGCCAGGAATACCAGGTCAAATCTGATTGGTCACTTTCGCCGTAATTGACTCTTCCAGGGCATCCCTTGACGCTCGCTGGAGTTTCACTTTGCTCCGATTAGAGCCGTTGACCTGCAGGAACCACATACGCCCAGTATTTTTAGTCCTGAAACAGCCAAGAGTTCGGATAGGAGTCCTTCGGGCTACCGCGACACTCGGAGGCAGCATGGACTGTCGCGTTCTCGGCCAGCTGGCTGTGCGTTCCGGCACCGTGATCGGTTGCTTGACCGCCCCAAAACCACGTAAGGTCTTGGCGCTGCTCCTGGTACGCGCCAACCTGGTTGTGCCGATCGAGACGTTAAGCCGCGAGCTGTGGAGCGATGATCCTCCCGCCAGCGCGCACACCACACTGCAGACCTACGTCCTGCAGGTGCGCCGGATGCTCGCGAAGACCCTCGGCATGGCCTCCGAAGCGGTTGCCCGTGACATCCTCGTCACCACGGCCGACGGCTACGTGCTGCGCGTCAAACCCGGCGAGCTGGACCTGCACGAGTACGAGCGGCTCGCCGCCGAAGGCCGCGCGGCGCTGGCCGAGCATGACGACGTGCGGGGCTCCCGCCTGCTGGGCGAGGCGCTCAAGCAATGGCACGACGCCGCGCTGGTCGATGTGCGCCTGGGCCCGGTGCTGAGCGTGGAGGTCGGCCACCTCGAGGAGAGCCGCCTTGCCACGTGCCAGCTGCGCATCGATGCCGAGTTGCGTCTCAACCGGCACCACACGGTGCTGTGCGAGCTGAGCAGCCTTGCGGCGCAGCATCCGCTGCACGAAGACCTGCAGGCGCAGTACATGGTGGCCCTCTATCGGGCGGGCCGGCGAACCGACGCGCTCAACGCCTTCCATCGCCTGCGCACCACGCTGCTCGAGGACGTCGGTCTGGAACCGTCGCGGCGCATCCACAGCATTCAGCGTGCGATCCTCACCGCCGACCCGGACCTTGACAACTTCGCGCTCTCCATGCGGTACTCGCCGAACACGACAGCGTGAACCCGCGGCCGGGTCATTGACGATTCAGATCGAGCCCGACCGGATTGGCCGTCGAACTCGACGAGGTTGCGCCACAACGCCTTGCGACCCCGGCCGAGGGATAGCACCGGCGCCGGGTCACTTACCCGCGATCGCGGAATCGTCGCTTGGTTGTGTTGCCGGAGTCTCAACGCTCTCGCGTGGCGGGCGCATCAGCTGTCGAGGCACCTTGTGCCACCTGATCTGCGAGCGCCGCCGAACCAACCAGTTGGCTGTACGGCTCTGCTGCCATGTGTCTGCAACGAAACGGTAGAAGCGGTCCGGCAAAAACACGGCGTCAGCGATGATCATCGCGGCGGAGAAGAGCGGGAGTCCCATGAGGACGGCGATGCCGAGATGCATGCCGAGCATCATCGCCAGGACTGGGTACTTGATTCTGCTGAACAGGACGAACGGGAATGCGACCTGCAACAGGACGGTCATGTAGCAGACGACGGCGACCAGCAGCGGGAGGCTATCGACAAAGGACGACAGGGTTGGCCATGGCCGGAACAGCTCCTGGTTCAGGACATAGTGCAGTGCGGTGCCGTTGCCCCAGGTTTCGCCGTGCACCTTGTAGAAGCCGGCAGCCCCATAGAGGATGCAGATCTGGGCGGCGATGATGAACATCGCGCAGTTGTGCAGGACCGTGGTCAACGTCTGGCGAGCCAAAACCCATCCAGAGGCTGCGTCAGGCCTCGCGCGAAGCCGGTTTCTCCGTGCGTCCAGGGACCACCGCCGCCCACAGGCGGTGAACACGAGGTAGATGGCCATGAGGATGACGAGATTGTCTCCACCGTCGGTCATGTAGACGGCTCTGGCGTGAAACGAACCCACCACAATCGCGAACAGGATTGACGTCACCCTCGTTCGCCAGCCAAACATGAACAGTGCCGACGTGAGAATCGCCCCTACGTAGCAGGCTTCGAAATACACACGGTTGTCGGACAGGGTCAAAATGCTCGCCCAGCCGGTCTGCTCGAACAACTGGTTGGCCAGGCTTGGCGTCCACGGTGAACCCGGACCCCAGATTTCGTCGCGGTGTGAAAACTCCGTCAGCAGAAAAACCAGGTAGAACAACCCATATCCGATGCGCAGCGCCGCCGCGGCATACAGGGAGACCGGCTGTTCGGTCAGAGCAGTGCCGAGCGCGCTGAGACGGTCGAATGCTCGCCGCTTGTTCGCCTCTGTCGTGTGCGCACCGGTTGGCTCCAGCCCCGGCATTGCGGGCCTAGCTGTCATTGGACACCGCCCACCACGGGAGCAACCTGACATCGGCAACGGGACGCGGCGCCGGGCGGGAATTTCCCACTTCGGCCGGCCTCGCGATCGGCTTGGTGATCACGCGCAATTGGATGGCCTCGAAGGGCGCCCGGCGGTGAGCGGTGAGCCGCTGCACGGCTATGTTGCGCAAGTATTGCTGGATCATCATTGCACGTTCCGAGTGTGGCTGATCGTCGTTGCCATGAGTTTCGAGGTAGGCGACCCAGGCGCGGCGTAGCATGTTGTGGTTG
Organism: Allorhizocola rhizosphaerae; assembly: GCF_003426775.1. Classification (GTDB taxonomy): domain Bacteria; phylum Actinomycetota; class Actinomycetes; order Mycobacteriales; family Micromonosporaceae; genus Allorhizocola; species Allorhizocola rhizosphaerae. Next base: position 33,150 of record NZ_QJUG01000034.1, read on the forward strand.
GTATGACTGGGGAAGGGATTGTTCTCGATGGCGGCGTAGTCCACGGCGCTCAGGTCGAACCAGTCGCTGACCTTAGCGACACCGTCTTTGGTGGTCCGCGTCCGCACTGATATTTGCCGGGTGGCTGTTTCCGGATCCGGGGCGAACAATCGCCAGTTCTGTTCAAAGAACGGGTTGACCCATGCATCGATCTGCGCGCCATACCGCTTCGTGATCTCGTTCGGCGGGGCGACATGCAGAAACACCAATGCGATGTGCACAAGGGACACGACCACGCACACAGCCACGGCGATTCCCATCACTGCGTTCAAAAACTGCGGCGGTTCCGCCTGCTGCACGCCGCCGGTGCTCGCAAGGTCGGCCGTCCGCGGGGCGGTTTCTTCGCGTTGTGTACTCATGTCACCCGTCGCACGTCTGCAATCCAACCCTTTGTCATGCGCGACAGCGCCTTTCGTTCTCTCGCAGGTGTCAGTGGTTGAGACCGGCTCGCGGCCAATCTCGGCGGGATGTGGGCAGCTCCAGGGATTTCGGCTGCACGTTTCCCACGTCCCGCCTCGCTCAGGTCACGGCCGCGCGCGGCGGCGTCCGCAAGCACCGCCGCGCGCTCAGTTTGCGCCAACCGTCGAGGACGGCTAGCTGCGCTTCACCTTCTTGCCGTGGCCGCCGTGACCTCCACGGTGACCGCCGTTGCCATCGTCGTCACCGCCGTGACCACCATGACCGCCGTGGTGACCGCCGTGGTGACCGCCGTTGCCATCGTCGTCACCGCCGTGGTGACCGCCGTTGCCGTCATCGTCACCGCCGTGGTGACCGCCGTAGCCGCCGTGACCGCCATGACCGCCGTAGCCGCCATGACCGCCGTAGCCGCCGTAGCCGCCGTGACCGCCGTAGCCGCCATGACCGCCGTAGCCGCCGTGCATTCCGCCATGACCGCCGTGAGCGCCACCGTGCATTCCGCCGTGAGCGCCACCGTGCACGCCACCGACCACTCCGCCTTGCACCCCGCCGTTGTTGTTGCCGCCTGTCGTGCCCCCCAGCACGCCACCCAGAACGCCGCCCAGAACGCCTCCGAGCACACCGCCCAGTATCCCGCCGACGATCCCGCCGTTCGTGGTGCCGCCGACGACCCCGCCGTTCGTGGTACCGCCGACCACCCCGCCGTTCGTGGTACCGCCGTTCGTGGTACCGCCGACGACCCCGCCGTTCGTCGTGCCGCCGGTGGTCCCGCCTGGCGCGCAAATAGACCGCGTGATGACGTTGGTATCCAACGTCACGGAACCGTTGCGTGCCAACGCCCGGCCCTCGATGTCGGTACCCGTCTGGACGGCGATTGAGGTCAGAGCCATGATATTGCCCACGAAGTCGGAGTTCGTGCCGATGGTTGCCGAGCTTCCGACCTGCCAGAAGACGTTGCAGGGCGCCGCACCGTTGATCAGGCTTACCGTACTGTTGGAAGCGGTGATCAGAGTCGATGCGATCTGGAATATCCACACCGCATTGGGGTCGCCTTGGGCATTCAGCGTCAGCGTGCCGGTGAGTTGCGCGGTGCCGGGCAAACGGTAGACACCTGGGATCAGAGTGAGCCCCCCGAGCTCCGGGGAGGGGAGGAAAAAGTCAGGGGCTTGGCCCGCGGCGTTGAGGTATCCCGCGGTCAGATCGGACTGTGCCTGAGCAGCCACCGCGTCCGCAACATGAATTTCTCCGTTCACGATTCCGGGCGGGAAGCCGGTTACCGACGTCCCGGGACTGACGCCAAGGTCGCCGTTGATCACCGACGGGCCGGTGTTGGTCACGGACTCGCCGCCCAACACGGCGAAGCTGGTCGCGGCGCCGAGAGGTACGAACGTGGCAATGGCATCTGCGCGTGTCGGTACCAAGACCAGCGCAGCTGCTGCCGTCACCGTCGTGACGGCAGCAGCCAACCACATGGAGCGTGAGCGCCGACGAGGCGCTGTCGAGACTTCAAGTGTCATATGAGAAACTCCTACGGCAATGTGCGCTTTCTGAATATCGCTCAGGAAGCGTGTCGTGAACCCGCTAAAAGGTGCCCGCATCTTCGATCTCCCACATGACGCACCGCAGGTAGGCGCACACGGAGCCGATCCAAGAGTAGGCAAAGCGGATATTACTGGACAAATGGCTGCTCACAATGACAATGAGGGGCGAGTTGAACCGACCAGTTCTTGGCGGTTCCTAGCCGCATCCGGAACCGATATCCGCGCACCCATGACCCCTACCGCGTGCGGAAACGCTTCACTTCACGCCCGACCTGGCCCATCACTTGGCAATGACCGTGGCCTGGGCGTCCGGTGGCAGAACCGCAACGACGCGATGCCGGTCCTGCTGCGCCGGTTCAACCCCGGTACTACTGGGCTGGTGCACCTACTTGCGGTCCGGAGTGTCCAGTGGGCTGAATCCGACACAAACACCACGGCATCACCTGGAAGGAAATGTGACGCCGCTTCTGCGGCGGAGGCTGGTGGCCGACGCTGTGGTCGAACACGAGGTCCAAATTGGACACGATCGAACAGGTGACGGCGATGGAGAAGATCGGCCACGACGCCCAGGCCCAAGGCAGGCCCGGTTCCGGCCGGAGATGAGAGCGTTCTGCCGAGTGTTGACCGTGCGGTTCAGCGTTATGGCGTCCGGTCGTGAGGGCTCAGGGCTGGAAACCGTCGGCGAGTCGCAGCGAGATGGCCGCTGGTAGGTAAACCAAGCAGCACGTCGGCGTCACCGCCGGAGAGTCCCTCACCCGTGACGAGTCCGTCGGCTCGGGTGGGTTCAGCGTGCGGCGAGGGCGACCGTGTCCGGACGGATCGGGGCCGGCAGAGCCGACGACCCGGACAGGTAGGCGTCGACCGCCGCCGCGGCAGCCCGTCCTTCGGCGATGGCCCACACGATCAACGACTGTCCGCGCCCGGCGTCACCGGCGATGAACACACCGTCGGTTGTGGACCTCCAACCGGCGTCACGGATCGCCCGACCGCGCGAATCCACCTCGACACCGAGGGCTTCCAGGAAGCCGCCCTTGGCCGCGTCACCGATGGACACAAAGCCCATCGCCAGCAGCACCAGGTCTGCTGGGATCTCGCGTTCGGTTCCCTCGACCTTGTAGAACCTGCCGTCGAACATCTCGACCTCGTGCAGCGCGAGCGCCCGCACATTGCCGTGCTCGTCGCCCACGAACCTCTCGGTATTGACAGCGAACAGTCGCTCGCCGCCCTCCTCGTGGGCGCTGGAGGTGCGGTAGATCAACGGCCAGGTGGGCCACGGGGTGGAGTCGGGGCGCAGGTCGACCGGCCGCGGCATGATTTCCAGCTGCGTCACGCTCCTGGCGCCTTGGCGATGGGCGGTCCCGAGGCAGTCGGCTCCGGTGTCACCACCGCCTATGATCACCACATGCTTTCCTGCCGCGTCGATCGGCGACGAGTCAAAATCGCCGAGTTGTACGCGGTTGGCCGGCACCAGATACTCCATTGCCGAATAGATGCCTGCCAGCTCGCGGCCTGGCACCGGAAGGTCACGCGGAACCGTTGCCCCTGTGGCGATCACGACCGCGTTGAACTCCGCACGTAGTTGCTCGGCGGTGAGGTCGGTGCCGACGTGGACGCCGGTGAGGAACCGGGTGCCTTCGGCCTCCATCTGCGCCAGCCGCCGATCGAGGTGCCGCTTCTCCATCTTGAACTCCGGGATGCCATATCGCAGCAGCCCGCCTATGCGGTCGGCGGATTCGTACACGGTCACCTCGTGGCCGGCGCGGGTCAGCTGCTGAGCGGCGGCCAGCCCGGCCGGGCCGGAGCCGACCACCGCGACCTTCATCCCGGACAGCCACGCCGGAATCTGCGGCGCGACCCAGCCCTCGGCCCAGGCCCGGTCGATGATCTCGACCTCGACCTGCTTGATGGTGACCGCGTCGGAGTTGATGCCGAGCACGCACGCGGCTTCACACGGAGCGGGGCACAGCCGCCCGGTGAACTCAGGGAAATTGTTGGTCGCGTGCAGCCGGTCGCTGGCAGCACGCCAGCTGTCGGTGCGCACCAGGTCGTTCCACTCCGGAATGAGGTTCCCGAGCGGGCAGCCGTTGTGGCAGAAAGGGATCCCGCAGTCCATGCAGCGACCCGCCTGGGTCTGGAGCTTGTCGGGTGCGAACGGCTGGTAAACCTCGCGCCAGTCAGAGATCCGGACCTCCACCGGGCGGCGCTTGGGCAGCTCCCGGCCGTTCTTCATGAATCCAGTGGGATCAGCCACGAGCCGCCTCCATGATCGCCTCGTCCACGTTACGACCGGACAGTTCGGCCAACCGCCTTGCCTGCATCACCCGTCTGTAGTCCCGGGGCATGATCGTCGAGAACGCTGCCGAGTGTCGCGGCCAGTCGGCGAGGATGGATTCGGCCACCACCGAACCGGTCTCGGCATAGTGGCGTTCCACGATGGACCGCAGCTCGACGGCATCCTCCACCGACAGTGGCTCGATGTCGACCATCTCGGTGTTGACCAGCGAATGGTCCAGATTCAGCACGTGGGCCACACCGCCGGACATGCCGGCGGCGAAGTTTCGCCCGGTCGGGCCGAGCACGGCGACGCGCCCGCCGGTCATGTACTCGCACCCGTGGTCACCGACGCCTTCGACAACCGCGACCGCACCGGAGTTGCGGACACCGAACCGCTCGCCCACCCGGCCACGCAGGTACAGCTCACCCGACGTGGCGCCATAGAGGATGGTGTTGCCGGCGATGATGTTTTCCTCGGCGACGAACGCCGCGCTCTCATGTGGACGGACGATGATTCGACCGCCGGACAGCCCTTTACCGACATAGTCGTTGGCGTCGCCGTACAACCTCAGGGTTATCCCCGGTGGAAGAAACGCGCCGAAGGACTGGCCCGCGGTGCCGGTGAGCACGATCTCGATGGTGTCGTCGGGCAGGCCCTTGCCGCCGAACGCGCGAGTCACCCGCGAGCCAAGCATGGTGCCCACGGTCCGGTGGACGTTGCGCACCGGCAACTCGATCCGGACCGGCTGCCCGTCGGTGAGCGCACCCTCGGCTAGTTGGATCAGCGTGTTGTCCAGCGCCTTGTCCAGGCCGTGGTCCTGACCGATGACCTGGCGCCGCGGCGTCCTGTCGGGAAGTTCGGGCATCGCGAGGATCGGCGACAGGTCCAGGCCGGCGGCCTTCCAATGGTCGATGGCCGGGCGGGTGTCCAGCATCTCGGCGTGTCCGATCGCCTCGTCGAGACTGCGGAACCCGAGGTCGGCCAGATAATGCCGCACCTGTTCGGCAATGTACTCGAAGAACGTGACCACGAACTCCGGCTTGCCGTTGAACTTCTTGCGCAGCTCTGGATTCTGCGTGGCCACACCGACCGGGCAGGTGTCCAGGTGACACACGCGCATCATGATGCAGCCCGACACCACCAGCGGTGCGGTCGCGAAGCCGAACTCCTCCGCGCCCAGCAGCGCGGCGATGACGACGTCACGACCGGTCTTGAGCTGGCCGTCGACCTGCACGACGATCCGGTCGCGCAATCCGTTGAGCAGCAAGGTCTGCTGCGTCTCGGCCAGGCCCAGCTCCCATGGCGCTCCGGCGTGCTTGAGCGAGGTCAACGGCGAGGCACCTGTCCCGCCGTCGTGCCCGGAGATGAGGACCACATCGGCGTGCGCCTTGCTGACCCCCGCCGCGACCGTGCCCACACCCACCTCGGCGACGAGCTTGACGTGGATCCGAGCCCGATCGTTGGCGTTCTTCAGATCGTGGATCAGCTGAGCCAGGTCTTCGATGGAGTAGATGTCGTGGTGCGGCGGCGGGGAGATCAGGCCGACGCCGGGTGTGGAGTGCCGGGTGCGGGCCACCCACGGATACACCTTGTGTCCGGGCAACTGGCCGCCCTCACCAGGCTTGGCACCTTGCGCCATCTTGATCTGGAGGTCGTCGGCGTTGACCAGGTATTCACTGGTGACCCCGAACCGTCCACTGGCGACCTGTTTGACGGCGCTGCGTCGAGCAGGGTCGTAGAGCCGATCGACGTCCTCTCCACCCTCGCCGGTGTTGGACCTGGCGCCGATCGAGTTCATCGCGATCGCGAGCGTCTCGTGCGCCTCGGCGGAGATGGAGCCGTACGACATCGCGCCGGTGGAGAACCGCGTGACGATGCTTTCCACGGATTCAACCTCATCGATCGGTACCGGTGGGCGGGCGCCGACCTTCAGTTCGAACAAGCCGCGCAGGGTCGCCGCCTTGCGCGACATGGAGTCCACCGCGGCGGTGTACTTTTCAAACACCTCAAACTGTCTGCTACGGGTCGAGTGCTGCAGCAGGAACACCGTCTCAGGGTTGAACAGATGCAGTTCGCCCTCGCGTCGCCACTGATATTCCCCGCCCGTTTCCAGCCGGCGGTGTGCGGTGCGCGTGGCATTGGCCTGCCAGGCGCGCGCATGCCGGGCGGCAACCTCCGCATGGATCTCGTCGAGCCCGATCCCACCGAGCTTGCTCGATGTGCCGGTGAAGTACCGCTCGACGAGTTCGTCGGACAGGCCGACCGCTTCGAAGACCTGCGCGCCGATGTAGGAGGCGACCGTGGAGATGCCCATCTTGGACATCACCTTCAGCACACCCTTGCCCATGGCCTTGACGTAGTTTCGCACGGCCTTGTGTCGGTCGATGCCGGCGAGCGCGCCAGTGGCGATCATGTCCTCAATGGACTCGAAGGCCAGGTACGGGTTCACGGCACCGGCGCCGTAGCCCAGCAGCAGCGCCATATGGTGCACTTCGCGAGCGTCGCCGGCCTCGGTGACCAACCCCACCATGGTGCGGGTCTGCTCGCGGATGAGGTGATGGTGCACGCAGGCGGTGAGCAGCAGCGACGGGATCGGCGCCAGGTCTGCGGTCGAGTCGCGATCGGATAGCACGATCAGCCGTACACCATCTTCAATGGCTTCGGAGATGTGCCGGCAGATCTCGATCAACCGGTTCTTGAGACCTTCACCACCATCGTGTACCCGGTACAGGCCCGAGACGGTGATCGCCTTGAACCCGGGCATGTCGCCGTCATCGTCGATGTGGATCAGCTTGGCGAGCTCGTCGTTGTCCAGCACGGGAAACGGCAGGACGATCTGACGGCAGGACGCCGCCGACGGTGCGAGCAGGTTCTGCTCCGGCCCGATCGTGCTGCCGACCGAGGTGATGATCTCTTCCCGGATCGCGTCCAGCGGCGGGTTCGTCACCTGCGCGAACAACTGGCTGAAGTAGTCGAACAGCAGCCGCGGGCGCTCGGACAGCACCGCGATGGGGGTGTCCGTGCCCATCGATCCGATCGGCTCGACGCCGTCGCGGGCCGCCGGTGTGATCAGGACCCGCAGCTCCTCCTCGGTGTAGCCGAACGTCAGCTGGCGCCGCAGCACCGCCTCGTGGCCGTAGGTGATGTGCTCCCGGTCAGGCAGCTCGGACAGCCGCATCAGGCCATCGCGCAACCAGTCGGCATACGGATGCTCGGCGGCCAGCTCGGACTTGATCTCCTCGTCGTCGACGATGCGCCCGGCGGCGGTGTCCACGAGGAACATCCGGCCGGGTTGCAACCGTCCTTTCGCGACGACCTCGGCCGGGTCGAAGTCGAGGACACCGGCCTCGCTGGCGAACACCACGATATCCCCGCTGGTACGCCACCACCTGGCCGGACGCAGACCGTTGCGGTCGAGGACGGCACCGATGCGGGTCCCATCGGTGAACGCGATGCAGGCCGGACCGTCCCAAGGCTCCATCACCGAGGCGTGGAACTCGTAGAAGGCGCGCCGCGCCGGGTCCATCGTGGAGTTGTTTTCCCAGGCCTCGGGAATCATCATGAGCACAGCGTGTGCCAGCGAACGGCCGCCCAGGTGCAGCAGTTCGAGGACTTCGTCGAAGCTCGCGGAGTCGCTCGCCCCCGGTGTGCAGATCGGGAACAGGCGCCTGAGATCACCGGGAATCAGGTCGCTTTCCAGCAGCGCCTCGCGCGCACGCATCCAGTTTCGGTTGCCGTTGAGGGTGTTGATCTCGCCGTTGTGTGCGATATAGCGGTACGGATGCGCCAGCGGCCAGCTCGGGAACGTGTTGGTGGAGAACCGGCTGTGCACCAAGGCGATCGCGCTCACCAGCCGCGGGTCGGACAGATCGGGGAAGAACACCGGGAGCTGACCGGTCGTCAGCATCCCCTTGTAGACCACCGTGCGGGCGGACAACGAGGAGAAATACACGTCGACACCGCGCTCGCGGGTCTCCCGCTCGACCCGGCGCCGCACCACAAACGCCAGCCGTTCCAGGGGAAGGCCGGACTCACCCGAGATGAACAACTGGGCGAAATGCGGCTGCACAGAACGAGCGGACGGGCCGAGGTCCGCGCCTTGCGCGTCGATGGGCAGGTCACGCCAACCCACGAGCTTAGCGCCCTCCTCGATGATGATCCGCTCGATCACCTCGATGGCACGCGTCCGTTGGCTGGTGTCCGCGGGAAGGAAGGCATTGCCCACGGCATAGGTCGGCTCCCCGGACGCGGTGGGCTCCGGCAAGGGGAAGTCGGTGACCGCGCAAAGGAATTCGTGCGGCACCTGCACCATAATTCCCGCGCCGTCACCGGAGTTGACCTCGCAGCCTGCGGCGCCACGATGCTCCAGATTGCGCAGCGCGGTCAAGCCCGCCTCGACGATCGCGTGCGAGCGTCGGCCGCGTGCGTCCACGACGAAGGCGACGCCACAGGCGTCGTGTTCGTTGGCGGGGTCGTAGAGACCCTGGGCAAACGGGACAGCGGAAAATGTCACGTGTCGGCTCCTGACAAACGTCATGGCCAGCGTGGCTGTGATCATGAGTTCGGCGGGACGACATCGGCCCAGTAAATTCCCTGGAGCGTACACAATGACCCGCGAATTCGTAAGGCAGCAACTATGCCTACGATGGGTAAGACACCCTCAAGGCGTAACCGGGAACCGCAGTGACGCCGCCTACCGGAGGCGCTCGGCGATCGCGGCCAGTGCTCGCCAGTCGTCGGCGAGCGGCTTCTCGTCCCGCGGGTGGTCGGGGTTTGGGTCGAGCACCACGTAGGTGCTGCCGAGGTCGATGAGCTCGCGCACGTCGGCGCACACCTGGGCCAGGCTGCCCTCGCCCGCCCGCCGTTCACGGAGGTCGCCGGCGGTGAGCCGGGCCCGGATGCGGGGTGCGAGTGCGGGCATCGGCCTTCCGGCTTCGGCGGACGCGACCCGTAACGACGGCACGCCCACCTCGCGTAGCCACGCAGGCTCCCGATTGATTGGGTGCCAGGCCTCCCCGAACCGGGCCGCCCGCCGGATCGCGGCAGGGCTGGACCCGCCGACCCAGACCGGCGGGTGTGGCGTCTGCGCGGGCCGCGGTCCGGTGCGGACGTCGCGGTAATCGGCGAATTGGCCGTCGAGTGACACCACGTCTTCGGTCCAGGCCGCGATGATGGCGGCCAGATATTCGTCGGTCACCGCTCCCCGCTTCGCGAACGGGATGCCCAGGGCATGGTACTCAGGCTCGGACCATCCGATCCCGACGCCGAGCACGAAACGCCCGTCGGCGAACCTGTCGATGTTAGCCGCCATCCGGGCCACCAGCAGCGGGTGCCGGTACGGCAGCACAGCGACGCTGGTTCCCAACTGGAGCGTGGAGGTGAGGCCGGCAAGCCACGAGAGCGTGGCGAACGGGTCGTAGAACGGCGCCGGGTAGATCTCGTTGACGTCCGGGGTCGGCGCTACATGGTCGGACAGCATCGCGATCCCGAACCCGTGCTCCTCTGCGAAGCGGGCCCAGCCGACCAGGTGCTCCGGCGTAGCGGTCGGCCCGAAGTTGCGGATGTTGAGGCCGAGGACCGTCACGCTGCGGCCCTGCCCTGCCGGTACCGCCGGAACGGCTCGGCGGCACCGTCGGTGGGCAAGTGCACTATCTGCTCCGGTGCCAGTCCCCGCGCGGCTGCCTGCATGCGCCCGAGCAGATCAGTGGGATCGAGCGTGGCCGGGTAGCCCAGGTCGGGCACATCCTCCTTGGCTGCGGCGTAGACGATGCGGCCCACCCGGGCCACGGCGGCCGCGCTGTGGCACAGCACGCACGGCTCGCAACTGGACATCACCGTGGCTCCACCCAAATCCAGCGTGCCCAGCGTGCGGCAGGCGGCGCGGATCGCGGCCACCTCGGCGTGTGCGGTCGGGTCCTGATCGCGCAATGCCGTGTTCACACCGGTCGCCACCACGTTCCCTCCGTGGACGACAAGCGCCCCGAATGGCAGCTGGCCGGCGTCGGCGTTGGCAACGGCCAGCCGGACCGCCTCCCGCAAAAGATCCCGCTCATCCATGAGGGGTGAGCCTAGCGCGATCCATGCCGGGTCAGGCCGCTGAAATCCGTGAAGCGGAGGCACAAGTCGGCCACCGGCATTCGAACAAATCCCCGCGCCGCTGCAACGACTATCGCCGCCAGTCGTGCCCACTCGCAACAATGCGGCAGGTGATATTGGATAGCCAGTCTGGTGTGGACCCGGCAGACTCTTGCGTTGGCGCTCACCCGCGAAGAGGAAGGAGAGGTGTGATGTCATTCGAAATTATTGGTGGTACCGCGGCACCGCTCCGGCTATGGGCCGACCCCTCCACCGTCGAGGAGCGGGCGCTGCAGCAGTTGCGCAATGTCGCTGACTTGCCGTGGGTGCACGCGGTGGCGGTCATGCCCGATGTGCACACGGGGATCGGGGCCACCGTCGGCTCGGTCGTCGCCATGCACGGCGCGGTTTCGCCGGCGGCGGTGGGGGTCGACATCGGGTGCGGCATGACCGCGCAGCTGACCTCCCTGCGTGCGGAGGATCTGCCCGATGACCTATCCCGGCTGCGCAGCGCCATCGAGAAGGCGATCCCCGTGGGGTTCGGGATGCACAAGCATTCCGTCGACGTCGACCATCTGAAGACGGGTCTGCGTGGCTGGCACCGTTTCTGGAGCGACTTCGACGACCTGGCCGCGCCGCATGTCCTGCGGCGCAAGGGTCGCGCGATGCAGCAGCTGGGCACGCTCGGCGGTGGCAACCACTTCATCGAGGTCTGCCTGGACACGCAGGGCCGGGTCTGGCTGATGCTGCACTCCGGCTCGCGCGGTGTCGGCAACGAGCTGGCCCAGTTCCACATCGAACGGGCCAAAGAGCTGCCGCACAACGCCGACCTGCCCGATCCCGACCTCGCGGTCTTCGTCGCCGGCTCGCCGACGATGGAGGCGTACCGCCGGGATCTGTTCTGGGCGCAGGATTACGCCCGGCGCAACCGAGCGGTCATGATGGCGCTGCTGCGCGATGTCGTGCGGGCCCAGTTCCGCAAGGCCACGTTCGGTGAGGAGATCTCCTGCCACCACAACTACGTGGCCGATGAGGTCCACGATGGGCACGAGGTGCTCGTCACGCGCAAGGGCGCGATCCGGGCGGGCGCCGGCGACCTCGGCATCATCCCGGGCTCGATGGGCGCTTCGTCGTTTATCGTGCGCGGGCTGGGCTCGCCCGCGGCGCTGGAGTCGGCCTCGCACGGTGCGGGGCGGCGAATGAGCCGCACGCAGGCCCGCAAGCAGTTCAGCGCGGTCGACCTCGAAGAGCAGACCCGGGGAGTGGAGTGCCGCAAGGACAGCGGGGTGGTCGACGAGATCCCCGCTGCATATAAGGACATCGATGAGGTCATGGCGCGCCAGTCGGACCTGGTCGAGATCCTGGCACGGCTCAAGCAGGTGGTCTGCGTCAAGGGCTGATCCTGTGCCGTAGCCGGGAGGGATTTCCCCTCCCGGCTGATCGGAGGTGCCGCCTTCGGTCCGAGCCTCGTGGAAGGAACAGACATATGTCGGTCGACCTGCCCCACGCCCTGGTCGCTGCTGCCCAGCGGCTGGGTGTGGCACAGTTACGCGTGTTCGGCCAGCCGCTGGCCGGCAGTCCGCGAGCGGTGGTCGTGCGAGCCGGCTCAACTGCCGGCGATGAGCATCGCCATGTGGTCGTGAAGGCCTTCGACATAGAACAGACCGATGAAGGCTGGCCCCGCGAGTCGACGGCGCTTTCTGTCCTCAATGGCCGGAGGTTGCCGGCACCGACCCTGCTGGCGGCGGTGGCCGACCCGCCGTTGATCGTCACGGCCGACCTCGGTACCGGGCTCAGCCTCGCCGATCGGCTGCGTGGCGACGACGCGGGTGCGGCGGCGCTGACGCTGCAGTCGTGGGCGAGATCGTTGGGCCGGCTGCACGCCGCGACGGTCGAGGCCGGGCGGGCGTTCGCCGCCGGGTTGACTCCCGGGATCGCGGCGGATTCCACCGAGGCCATGGTGACCGACGGCATCGAATCGCTGAGCCGAAACGTTGCCCGGGTCGGGTTGACCGCGTCAGACGAGGCGATCGCTCCGCTTCGGGCCCTCGCCGGCAGCGTCGGTGGGCCGGTGGCCCTCAGCCCGGCCGATGCCTGCCCCGACAACAACGTCGAAACACCGGACGGCCTCGTGCTCGTCGACTTCGAAAACGCGACCGTCCGCCCGGTGGCCTGGGACTTGGCCTACCTGGTCGTGCCATGGCCGACATGCTGGTGCGCATGGCGGTTGCCGGATGGCTTGGCCGCGGACGCTTTGGCCGAGTGGCGCTCCGCTTCGGCGCTGCCGCTATCCACTTTGGACATCGCTCGGGCCGCCATCGTCTGGGTCGCCATCGCGACCGGCTGGCTTCTGGGCGGAGCCCTCGACGGTGTGTCGGGCATTGGCCGCGACGACCGGACCGGGCCGCCGCGCCGCGCGCTGCTTCTGCACCGGTTGGGGCTGCTCACCGGTGCAACCGAGACCCGGCTGGCGCCGGTGGCTGACCTGGTCGACCCTGCGTTGCGCACGCTGGCAACCCAACTGCGAACGGCGCTTGTTCACCAGTGGGGAGAGCAAGAACTGCCGCTGCCACCGGCCCTGGACTGAACACCGGCGCGGTTCAAGGCTAGTTATATATGTCGATGTTCGGCTATCGTGGGCGAATCCCTCTCACCACGATGGAGTGTGATGCCCGAATGAAGCTGAAGCTATGGCGCGTCAGCACAGTCGCCCTCGCTACGGTTGGCATGGCCCTCACGATGGGCGCCACCGCTACCGCCAAGCCCGCCCTCGGAAACGGCGTCTACATCAGCGCCGCCGCACAGGCTCGCGCGCAGGCGTTCTGGACACCGGAGCGCATGCGCGCCGCACAACCGCTGGAGCTGCCCGCGGTGGCGGTACAGCCCGACGCGGTCGCCAAGGCCGGAACACCCACGACGATCGAGCCGATGGCCTTCCCCAACGGCGGCAGCGCCTGGACCGGCGGCGGTGCCGTGGTGCGTACCACCGGCCGGGTCTTCTTCACCTACCAGGGCCGCACCGCGTCCTGCTCCGGAAGCGCCGTCACCAGCGCCAACAAGAGCACCGTCATGACCGCCGGCCACTGCGTGAAGCTCGACGGCGCGTTCCACACCAACTGGACCTTCGTCCCGGCCTACAACAACGGCAACGCCCCCTACGGCACGTGGACCGCACGGTCGCTGCGGGCCACCCCGCAATGGGTCGCCAGCGAGAACATCACGTACGACATCGGCGCCGCCGTGGTCAACACGCTCAATGGGGCGCTGCTCACCGACGTCGTCGGCGGGCAAGGCGTCGCCTTCAACCAGCCCCGTGGGCAGAATATGTACGCCTTCGGCTACCCGGCCGCCTCGCCCTACAACGGCAGCACCCTGATCTACTGCAGCGGCACGGTCTTCAACGAGTTCCTCGGCACCGGTGCGATCGGCATGACCTGCAATATGACCGGTGGCGCGAGCGGCGGGCCATGGTTCCTGTCCTTCAGCGAAGCGACCGGCACCGGCCTGCTGAACTCCGTCAACAGCTTCAAGTACAACTTCTTCCCCAACTGGATGTTCGGGCCGTACTTCGGTCCGGATGCACAGAACCTTTACAACAGCGCGCAGAGCGCCTGAACCACAAGGGGCACCGGCGGCTTCGATCCGGCGGTGCCCCGCCTCTGTGGGTCGGCATCGCGTAGGCCGGCTCAGGCCGCGCAGACCGTCGGCGGGCTGCCCGCCGACCGCTTCAGGTCATCGATGGCCCTGGGTGTCCTACATCAACGTCCCGATCGCGCGGCGATCCCGTCCCTGATGCCTTCGCCAGCGGCTGGGATTTACCGCCTTCCCCAGCGGTGCGGCGTTGCTGCCGATGACCCTGCTCATCATCGCGAAACAGCCACGAATCGGAAGCCAGCTACGAAAAAGCCGTGTCCAACCGACGGCGCGGCTAAGTCGACGCTGGTGGCTTCCGAACGCGTTGCGGGAGCCACCTGCGGAAGACCTCTCGGGGGTGGCCTCTCCATGGCGATTCGCGTCACACAGCCATTGATTTAGAGCGGACTCTAACTCCTAGGGTCGATTCATCGCCGCAGTCGGCCGCGGAAGAAAGTACTAGGAGAGATCATGAGCGTTTGGTTTGTCACCGGTGCGTCGCGAGGGTTGGGTGCCGAGATCGTCCGTGCGGCGCTCGGCCGTGGGCACAACGTCATTGCCGCGGCCCGGGATACGTCGGCTGTGCTCAAGGCATACCCGGAGGAGCCGGCCGGGCTGCTGGCGGTGACCGCAGACGTGACCAGACCGGAGCAGCTGACGGCCGCGGTCGAGGCGGGCCTGGCGCAGTTCGGCCGGATCGATGTGGTGGTCAACAACGCCGGTTTCGGCGTGGTGGGCGCGGTTGAGGAGATCTCCGACAGTGCGGCCCGGGATCAGTTCGACGTCAACATCTTCGGCGTTCTCAACACATTGCGGGCGACCCTGCCGACCCTGCGAGCGCAGCGATCCGGGCACGTGCTCAACATCGGCTCGATGACCGGCTTCGCGACTGTGCCCGCGATGGGGCTATATGGCGCGACGAAGTTCGCTCTGGAGGGCATCTCCGAGGCGCTGCGCGGCGAGCTGGCCCCGTTGGGCGTTCGGGTCACGATTATCGAGCCGGGCAGCTTCCGCACCGACTTCCTCAACGACTCCAGCCTGCAGGTCGAGCCAACGTCCATTTCGGACTATGCGGCGGGTGCGGGGCCGGTGCGCCAGGCCCTGGTCGCCAACAACGGCCGCCAGCCGGGCGATCCTGTGAAGGCGGCCAAGGCCATCGTCGACATCACCGAGGTCGCCGAGCCACCGCTGCGCCTGACACTCGGCACGGACGCTGTCGCCCGCATCGAGGCCAAGCTGGATCTGGTGCGGCGGGAGCTCGACCAGTGGCGGCACGTGGCCCTCTCCACCGACATCTGAGCATTACGGTCGCGTCGACGGTCCGGTCCCAGTCGGCATAATGCGCCATTTGATGCCGGGTGCCTGGCGTGCGCGACGACCTCGCCGACTGCCCGTGGCGATCCGCACCATCGGGCATGTCAACGTCAAGCTCAGGTCACCTCGTATTGAGGAACTGAGCGACCGCGGGTGCCAGGAGCGGCGAGAGCAGCACGTCATAGTGCGTGGTGCCCGGCAGGATCGCCAGATGCGTTGCCGCACGGCCGGATCCGTCCACACCGGCGTCGCGTTGCCCGCCCCCGAGCAGGCCATAGAAGTCTACGACGTGTGCGGGCCGCACGCTGTCGGCATCGGCGAAGACCAGCATGGTCGTGGCGCTGATCGCGGGCAGGTCGGCGGACCAGTCGTAGTCCTGCGCGAGGTGTTCGCTCGTCTTGGCGACGAGCTTGGCCCAGTCATCGGGCCGCGGCGCGACCCGGGCATAGTGCTGGTAATTCGGGGAAGGCTTCAGCATTTCCGCCAGCCCCGGGTGCTGGTGGTCCATCGCCGCGATCACTTCGGAGTGATTGCCAGACCGGGCGAAGGGCACGGAGACCAGGACCAGCCGGCGCACCAGCGCGGGGTGCTGGATGGCGGTGCGCAGCGCCACCTCGCCGCCGAGCGAATAGCCCATCAGATCGGCCTGTTCCAACCCGAGGTACCGGATCAGCGCGGCGATGTCCTCGGCGAGCAGCGCGGGGTCCAGTGGACGGTCGATGTCGGCCGTGCGGCCATGGCCCCGCATGTCGACGGCGATGACCCGGCGCTCGGCTGCCAGGGCGGGGACGATCGGGCCGAGCAGGGCGGCGGCGCCGAAGCCACCGTGAAGCAGGATCAGCGGCTCGCCTGCGCCGTGCTCCTCATAGTGCAGGGACAAGCCGTTGACCTCGGCGTAGCTTGCGGGGTTTACCTCGGTGGTGAGCTGGTTCATTCGGTTCCATTCGTTGTGCCCTCTGCGGCCGGGGCCCTGAGCGGCTCGGCGCAACTGAACTGAACCGTACAGATAAGTTTTGCTGAACGCAACAGTTAAGTTAGGCTCGGATCATGCCGCAGGCCAACGCAACGTCAGCTCCATCGGGCAAGCGCGCAGAGCGCAGCAGGCAGGCCATCATCGCCGCCGCGCGCGAAGTGTTCGTCCGCGACGGGTTCGACGTCAACCTGGAGATCGTCGCCGCCGCCGCGGGCGTGTCAAAGGTGACCGTCTACAACCACTTCCGGAGCAAGGAAGACCTGTTTACGGCGGTCATCGGGCAGGCGTTGGACGAGGCTCTCGGCTCCACGCTCGGCGAGGCTCGGGCGTCGCTGACCAACACCAGGGACGTGCGTAAAGCGCTCACCCGCACCGCCCGTGCCTTGTTAGCGGGCGTCACCAGTCCGTCGGTGCTCGCGCTTCGCAACCTCGTGACCGGTGAGCTGCGCCGCTTTCCCCACCTCGGCCGGGCCTGGCAGGAGCGGGGCCCCGCGCAGTTCACCACCATCCTGGGCGAGGTATTCGAGGGCCTGTCCGACCGTGGCCACCTGACCATCGCCGATGTCCAGGTGGCCACCATTCAATTCGTTGCACTGACGCTCTATCCGCACCTGGTTGCCAACGCGTTCGGGTCCAGTGTCGACAGCGAACTCGCCGATCGCCTTGTCACCGAGGGTGTCGACATGTTCCTGAACCAGTACGAAGCGTAGTTCCGGTCAGCGGACCTCAAATTCCGCGAGTTGCAGACTTCCGCGGCTGTGCCAGCGCCGTGCGAATGTGTCCAACGCATTGCCGTACATCCACCTCGCATCGTCCAATTTCAGCGACGTATGTCGCTAGACGGGGGAGGAGACCATGCGTTGGACACTCAAAGGACGCCGTTCCCGGCCGTGAACCGCTTGGCGCGGAAAGCCGGGAACGGCGACGGCCGGTCAGCACCAGCCGCACGTCCCGCACTTTCCGTTGACGTACTGGCCGTCGCAGTACTGCGACCAGCACGACTTCAGGCTGCTTCCGCACGCCTGACACCAGAAATAGTTGGTGCAGCCCATGGTCGAGGCCGCGGCCGCCGTGGCACGCGGCACAAAGATCGACAACATCCGGTCGGCGAGCCGTCCAACGGTGCTCTTCATAACAGGCCTCCTTGGAACGATGGACGAAGATGCCATGGCACAGCGAGTCTCACGCTCGCCCGTGCGCGGGGCAGCCTCCTCGGACCATCTCGGACGCCGGCCGGGAGGCGGCGCGTGGGCCGTCCGGTGATGTGCCATGGGTGAGCCGGAACTGCCGGAGCCGGAGACCGCGAGCAGCCTGGACGAGTTGGTCGTCCGGCTGCGGCTGCTCAAGGTGCTCTGTGGTGACCGCCCGTACTCGGCGATAGCCAAGGCGGTCAACGACGCGTGGCGCAGGGACGGCAAGCCGCCCTGCGAGTGGACCACGAGAAGCACGGTCGCGGGCTACTTCGCCCTGGGGCGGCGGCGCCTCGATGAGGAATTGCTTGTCAGCATCGTGCGGGCCCTGCACCCGGACGCCGACTACGTGCGCCGGTGGCGCCGGGTGCTGCGCGGCATCCGGGGAAGCAGCGCGCTGGCGGCGCCGGTGGCCGCCCGCCTCGGGCTGCCCGACCCGCCGCCGGAGACGTTCGAGCGGGACGCGCCGCTGCGACGCCTGATGGCCCTGGTCCGCGAGCGGGACGCCT
>NZ_QJUG01000340.1 GCF_003426775.1 Allorhizocola rhizosphaerae
CCAGGCAGGAGAATTTGAAGAAGGCTCGCCTTGCCGTTGCTGCAGGCGTCGGCCGGCAAGGGCCTCGAGAAACAGAGAAGGTGCACCTATGTGCACCTAAGAATCGGACGAATCTGCATAAAGTGGGCGATACTGGGATCGAACCAGTGACCTCTTCCGTGTGAAGGAAGCGCGCTCCCGCTGCGCCAATCGCCCGCAACGGATCCAGACTCTATCACGCCGCGGGCGATTCATCGCATGAGGTTTACCGCCCGGCGAGGAGTCGGTTGACGGCGGCGTCGACATCGAGGTGGTCGGTTTCGCGGCCCCGTGGGACCACGACATAGGTGCGCCGCAGGAAGCGTACGAGGACGCTGCGCGGCACTTCGAATAGTGCGTTACCGTCCGGGGACGATAACGCGAGCGCGACGAAGTCGCCGCGCGGCGTGGCCCACGGCCACACCCGTACATCGCCGATCCCGGCCGGCTCATCGAGCCCGGTGACCAGGAGTTCACGTGCGAACGACCAGCTGACGGCTTCCCCTCCGGCAGCTTCGGCGTGGAACAGGACGTGGACCGCGTAGGGGTCGGCCGGGTCGTAGCGCAGGCTGGCGCGTACCGGCAGCGACGTCGCGTCGGGCGCGACGAGCCGCAATGACGTCTCGACCTCCACGGTCGTGGGACGGATGGCACTCATGGACGTACTCCCCCCGGCGTTGCGACGGAGCTCACTCGCTTCGTCCCTCCCATACTCACGGTGAACCCTCCAATTACGCTCTGTCATCTCCTGATCTCACCCGCACGTGGGAAGATCGTGGAAAATGTGCAACCAGACGCGCTTGTGAGAGGTAAAATGCCCGCTTTTGCCGTGTTCCTAGGTTGTACGCTGCGCCAGGACCCGTCGACACACTCCGGTAACGTCCGGTGACTTATTAAGGTGACGGTCGCACCACGAGGGGAGCCGACGTTGAGCCAGGATCCGACAGAGCAGACCGCCACGCGCCCGGATCTGCGAACCCTTATACGACTTACCTATCGCGCCATCCGCGCAAACCCGCTCGGTGATCTGGCCGTCAAGATCTTCGTCGCGGTGCTGGGCGGGCTCGTGGTCGCGCTGGGGCTGGTGCTCATCCCGCTGCCCGGACCCGGCTGGCTGATCGTGATCGGTGGGCTCGCGATCTGGGCCATCGAGTTCATCTGGGCCCGGCATCTGCTCGCGTTCACCCGCAACAAGCTGCGCGGCTGGACCAACTGGGTCAAGCGCCAGTCGCTGGCGGTGCGCCTGCTGATCGGCGCGGCCGGGCTGGTCTTCGTCGGGCTGGTCGCCGCCCTGACACTGAAGTACAGCTTCGGCGTCGATCTTCTCGGGGACGTGTGGAACTACATAACCACGCACTGACGCCGCTTGGTCAGAGCGCCCGAACCGTCCGGATGACTTGCGCGAATCCGCATAAGGAGATGTGATCGAGGTGATCCGGTCGCGCCCGTCAACCTCCCCAGGTCAGCGCGGCCGGATCCATGCCGTTTGGGCTATTCGGCCGGTACTGCCGTAATCCGATTGGCCCAGTCGTTCTCCACCAGTTTCGCGCGATTTTGGGTCAACCGGACCTCGTTCGGGTCCAAGAAGTCAATCAAGTCTATCAATGCCCACTGCAGGTGCACCTGGCGGATGTTGCCGTTCCAGTCGTGCGTGAGGAAGGCATCCACGTCCCTGCGCAGTCTGGCGAACCACCGCGCGAACTCCGGCTCATGCTCCAATTTGGAGCTGAACACCGGATAGGTCATGCAGTCGCTGCCGGCGTTCGTGGTCACCATCATCAGCTCGCCGATGGCCCGCTGCTGCCCGCGGAACAGGCGGAAATGGTCGTGCTCGTAGGTAATCAGGAGCATCACCCGGCTGACCGTCTCCAGATGCCGGTTGAACTCGCGCGTGCGCTCCTCCGTGCCCAGATCGAGAAAGCGCAGTTCGCGCCGGATTATCTCGACCCAGCAAAGGTATTCGGCCACGGTGTAGACGGTGAAGTCGCGCGCGTACCGCTCCTGCTCCGGATCTCCACAGTGGAGAAATCGCGGAAGGTAATCGCCGCCTACCGCGTTGTGCATCCGGCTCTGCAGGCTGTTCGCGGCCAGCAGCAGCGGTTCGCGGTACCGGCTGATGATTTCTTCGGTTTGTTCGGCCTTGGTTTCGCGATGCCGCTCCTGCTGCAACCGGTGCTCGAGTTTGCTCGAACGCTGTGCCATATAACCGGAAATGACCGCCGCGAGGATGGAGAGGGCGGCCGAAGCAATGGCAACTATGCTGCCTGTGTCTAGCGTCGTCACGGCTCAATGTGGACGGCGCTCGTCCATCGTGTCAAGGCCCAGCATGCAAGGCTGCAGAGTGGACAAGAGCGGGCGAAACTATTAGGTTCTTCGCCCGGAGGCAATGTCAAAAACAACGAGCCGCGGCAAGTTCTGTGGGGGGTACATGACCTGCGCGGCGGCGCATCGTACCCTTGGACGTGGTCAGTGTGAGAAGACGTGGCTGGAGTATCCGCGCCAAGATTATGACTTTGGCCGTGGTACCGCTTGTCGCCATCACCGGCCTGTCCATCTTCGGGGTCACCGCCACCATCGGACCCGCGCTGAATCTGTTGGAAACCAACAAATACGACCACGCGGTCACCACCCTCGGCGAAGTCCTCATGGTCGAGCTGCAGCACGAGCGCCGCATCTCCGGCGGCGCCAAGGCTGGCACGCCCGAGCTGGCCGACCAGCGGCAGCGCACCGACGAGCACTACAAGCGGTTTCTGGCCCGCTTCGAACAGGATCGGGGGCGGGAGACCCTGCCCGCCGGGCACCTGATCGTCGTCGATGGGTTCATCGCGCACATGCAGGCCATCGGGCAGATCCGCAACGACTTCGACACGGGCAAGACCGACGCCTCCGCCACCGTCGGCCGGTACTCGGAAATCATCGACGCGGCATACCGGATGTTCGCCCCCCTGACCTATGTCGCGGACGCCTACCTTTCTCAGGTGGCGCGGGGGCTGTTCCTGGTCAGCCGGGCTCGTGAGCTGCTCGCGCGGGAGGACGCCATCGTCACCGCCGCGATCTCCGACGGCCGCATCACACAGGTCGAGCAGGGCAAGCTGCTGCTGGCGATCGGCGCGCGACGGCAGCAGGTCGACGAGGCCGTGTCCGCGCTGACCTCACCGCACAGGGAAACCTACGCGAAGATCTTTTCCGGCGACGCCTACATGACCCTCTTCGCCATGGAGGAGTCGCTTGCCAATTTGAAGGTACCCAACAGCGTGCCCATCGATCCGGGCATCTGGCGCACCAGCGCCGCCGCCGTGCTCGACCAGATGGACAACACCGAGGACCAGGCCGCCACTGCGGCCCTGGCCCTCGCCAATGAGGTGGGCATCAGGGCGTTCTCGCTCCCGCTGATCGCCGGGTTGGTCGGGCTGCTGTGCGCGGCCGGGGCACTGGTGCTCGCGCTGCGTACCGGCCGCTCGGTCGTGCGCCGGCTGGAGCGGCTGCGCGCCTCCGCGCTCAGTGTGGCCCACGATTTGCTGCCGCGTGCGATCGCCGCGTTACGCCAGCCCGGACCCGTGGCCATCGACGCGAGCGTGACCGATGTGCCGATAGTGGCCGTGGGCACCGATGAGGTCGGCCAGGTGGGGCACGCGTTCGAGGCCGTGCAGCGCACCGCCATCCGCGCGGCGATCGACGAGGCCACGCTGCGGCGCGGCATCAGCGAGGTCTTCCTCAACATCGCGCGCCGGTCGCAGGCCCTGCTGCACCGGCAGCTCACGCTGCTGGACCGGATGGAGCGCCGCACCACCGCGCCGCAGGAGCTCGAAGACCTGTTCCGGCTCGACCACATGGCCACGCGGATGCGCCGCCACGCCGAAGCGCTCGTGATCCTCGCCGGGTCCGCGCCGGGGCGCGGATGGCGCCATCCAGTCCCCATCATCGATGTGGTCCGGGGCGCGACTTCCGAGATCGAAGACTATGTCCGGGTCTCCATGGACCGCCTGCCCGACGTGCGCATCGTCGGGCGTGCCGTCGGCGACCTGATCCACCTGCTGGCCGAACTGCTCGAAAACGCGACCTCGTTCGCGCCGCCGCACACCCAGGTGCGCGTGCACGCGGAGACGGTCGCCAACGGGCTCGCGCTGCAGGTCGAGGACCGTGGGCTGGGCATGAGCGAGCCGGAGCTCGCCGACGCCAACCAGCGGCTGGCCGAGCCGCCCGCGTTCGACCCGGCGCACAGTGCCCGCCTGGGCCTGCTCGTCGTGGCCAAACTCGCTGCCCGCCAAGGCATTACGGTACGGCTTCGGCCCTCGGCGTATGGCGGGGTGACCGCGGTCGTGCTGGTGCCGGAGGAGCTCATGCTGATCGGGGTCACCGCCGATTCCGGGCCAGGCGTGCTGACCGTGCAGCAGCCCAAGCGCGAGATCACGGCCGCCGTGCCCCCACCCGACAAGAGCGAGCAGACCACGGTGTCTATTGTGGATGGTCTGCCGAAGCGCGTGCGCCGCCCGATACCCGAGCAGAGGCAGCCGAAGCCCGTCGACGGGGAGCAGGTCACCGTTGACCTGGCGGCTGCCGGGCGGGCCGCGGCGCCCGCCGGGCCGGGGCTCAACGGGGCGGCCGCGGTCGACGTGCAGCGCAGCGCCGACGAGATCCGGTCACGGATGTCGGCGTTCCAGTCCGGCTCCATGCGCGGGCGGGCACAGGTCGCGGCGGAAGGGCCGGACTCGGCCGAGAGGCCGGATTCGTCCAAAACGGACTCAACGGATACGACGACGACCGAGGAAGGGAGTGCCTGAGTGGTACCGACGACAACCCGCCATGCGACCGACTGGCTCCTGGACGAGCTGCTGACGCGGGTGCCACAGGCACGGTGCGCCGTCGTGCTCTCGGTCGACGGCATGCTGACCGCCACCTCCAGCGGGCTGGCCAGAGACGACGCCGAGCACCTCGCCGCCGTCGCGGCCGGGTTCTCCAGCCTCGCCCGCGGCGCCGGCCAGCGGTTCCGGGGCGGCGCGGTGCGCCAGACCATCGTCGAAATGGAGGAAGCGTTCCTGCTCGTCAGCGCCGCCGGGCCCGGCTCGTGCCTGGCCGTGCTCGCCGCGCCGGACACCGACCTCGGCGTGCTCGCCTACGAGATGACCATGCTGGCAACGCGCGTGGGCACGCACCTGGCCACGCCGACCAGGCCCGGACCAGATGGCCGCTGAACGAGCCGGACCGATCCCCGACGACGGGCCGGCCTGGTGGGACCACGAAGCCGGGCCAGTGGTCCGGCCATACATGGTCACCGGTGGGCGGGTCGAGCCGGTCACCGCCGATCTCGATCTGATCACCCACGTGGTGGCCGTGCGCACCCTGGCCGCCGACACGCCCAGCCCAGAACACCAAACGATCCTCGCCCTGACCCAGGAACCCCGGCCGGTCGCCGAGGTGGCCGCCCGCGTCGACCTCCCGCTCGGGGTCGTCCGGGTGCTCCTGGGCGACCTGCTCTCCGCGGGCCTCGTCGCCCGCTACGATCCTCCATCCACAGACGACCTTCCCAATATCGAGACACTGCAGGCGGTAATCCATGGACTCCGTGCGCTCTGACGCTGCGCCCCCGCAGGCGCTTAAGATCCTGGTTGCCGGCGGATTCGGCGCCGGTAAAACAACCATGGTCGGTGCTGTCAGCGAGATAAGTCCATTACGGACGGAGGAAGTGCTCACCACGGCGGGCATGGACACGGATGACACCACCGGGGTTCAGGACAAGCTGACCACGACGGTCGCCATGGATTTCGGGCGGATAACCATAAGCCCCAATCTTGTTTTGTACCTGTTCGGCACCCCGGGGCAGAATCGGTTCTGGTTCCTGTGGGACGAGCTGGCCACGGGCGCGCTGGGCGCGGTCGTGCTCGCCGACACCCGGCGGCTGGCCGACTCGTTCGCGGCCATCGACTACTTCGAGCAGCGCGGGACGCCGTTTGTGGTGGCGGTCAACTGCTTCGACTCCGAACAGTCCTATACGGACTCACAGGTGCGCGAGGCGCTCGATCTGGACGCGTATGTGCCGGTGTTGCTGTGCGACGCGCGGGATCGGGATTCGGTCAAGCACGTGCTCATCACGCTGGTCGAGCACGTGCTGGTGAAGGTGCGCGCCAACGCCATGGCAGGCTGAGAAACTCGCGCTGATCGCGGGCGCGGCACGGCTCGTCGGGCCATGCCGCGCTCTGGCGTGCCCGCGGGTGGCCCTGGTCGCCCAAATCGCATGACCCGCGTGGCGTCGGCTCCCCGGGTCTGGCCTCCGGGTCTGGCCTCCGGCTGCGCGTCTGAAGAAGCGGCGCTCCGCAGGCAGCACCAGGCCGGGCGGGCCAGGCCGGGCGGGCCAGGCAAGGCCGGGTTGGCGCGCGATGCGGGGTTGGCCGGCGATACAGGCCGGGCGCGCGATGCAGGGCTAGACGCAAGGCCGTGTAGATAAGGCATCGTTCGCCCTGTCAAGGACTGGGCGGGGGCAGGATGTCGATGTTGAGGGTGGCCTTGTAGCTGGTGCGGTTGACGTTCGGGCCGCGGGCTTGGTATTTGGAGATGGCGCGTTTGACGAT
>NZ_QJUG01000341.1 GCF_003426775.1 Allorhizocola rhizosphaerae
CAGCGGCACGGGCGCCACCACCCCCTCACCCTCCACATAGGACTCCCACACCCCCGCGGAGAAGAAATGCGGCACGGGCTCGCGATCGCGCGTGAGAAGGGGAATCGGCACGAGTGGCAGCAGCGCCACCGTGAACGCCGCGCCCCACACCCAGCCAGGCCCCGGCTTGCGTGTCGTCACGAGCCACGCCAGCACCATCGCCACGATCGGCGCGACCACGAGCGCGAGCCGTGAGGGCAGCGCGGCGTTGAAGATGGGCAGGTCCCCGAGCAGTGCCTCGGGCAGCCAGATGTGCGGCTTCTTCTCGCGCATGTAGCGCAGCTCTGGCCCGAGCGAGAGCACGGCGAACACGAGCGCCACGATGGCCAGCACCCGGACCTCGACCCGCTTCCACAGCACGACGAAGCCGATGAACGCGAGCGCCAGCAGCGGCGCGCCGAAGAACGAGTTTTCCTCGGTCGGGTTGGGCGCGAGGTTGTCGTTGAGCCCGAGCGCCCCGGCGAGCGAACGCTCCGGGAACGCCCAGTAGGCGGCCAGGTCCTCGTTGTGCACGGTCGGGTCGAAGCCCGTGCCGTGGTAGCGCTGCGGGCCCGCGAAGTGCAGATACAGCGGGTAGGCGAGGAACACCCCGGCGGTGAGCGCCGCGATTCCCATGCCGGCGAGGAAATGCCCGATGGGCGTGCGCTGAAAGGGGTACCAGACAAGAGAAAAAACAGCCAGAGCCAGCGCGGCGAAGAAGAGGGCCTCGGCGGCCAGGGAAAACGCCACAGCGATCAATATGCCTAGCAGGAGGCCGTCACGGACGGGCCGTCTGCCCCGATACATCACGATGACGCGGGCGATGATCAGCGGGATGATCCACTGAGCGGTCCAGTTGAGGTGCGCGTTGGCATGCGAGATCATCGCCGGCGCGAACCCCGCGAAGATCCCGCCGACGGCGGCGCCCAGCTGCGTCGCGCCGAGGTGCCGGTTGAACAGCCAGTACCAGCAGTACGCGGTCGCGGCCAGGTTGAGCGTCAGGATGATCAGGAATGTCGTGGGTGGACCGAGCCACATGGTGACCGGCGCGAACGCGATCGCATAGACCGTGATGGACGTGTTGACTGCGAGGTTCACCCCGTCGGGCACGTTGAGCAGATAGGTGAACAGCGGGTCCTGAAAGTGCGTGAGCGCGTAGGCGCCGTAGCTCAGCAGCCACTCGAACAGCGCCTGATCGCCCGAGTTGACCTCGCTGGCCCGGCGCGCCGGGTTGACCCAGAAGCCGCTGGTGACCCAGAGCGCCAAAATCACGGACAGGCCAGCGACCAGCAGATCGATTCGACGCGCTTGGGACACCCGAAGAAGCTTAGTAAAGCCGTCCAGACTGGCCGATCACGAGGGGGCGAGGTGGAACCCGCCGGGGAATCCGCGTGTTGCGGTTGCGCGAGTTGTTGAAAACGACTACCAATAACAATTATGAAGATGGCATTTGTCGGAAAGGGTGGGAGCGGCAAGACCACGCTCGCCGCCCTGACCGCGCGTCGGTTGGCCGGACGGCCACTGCTGGCGATCGACGCGGATATCAACCAGCACCTCGCGGCGGCGCTGGGCGCGAGCGAGGACGAGGCCGTCCTGCTGCCGGCGCTCGGTGACCACCTCGATTTGATCAAGGAGTACCTGCGCGGCGACAACCCGCGAATCAGCTCCGCGCACGCGATGGTCAAGACGACCCCGCCCGGCCGTGGATCAAGACTGCTGACGGTGAGCGAGACCAACCCGATCTACGAGCGCCTCGTGCATGACGTGGGCGGGATCCCGCTCGCGGTGACCGGGCCGTTCGCCACCGAGGATCTGGGCGTGGCGTGCTACCACTCCAAGGTCGGCGCGGTCGAGCTGCTGCTGAACCACCTGGTGGACGGCGCGGGGGAGTACGTGGTCGTGGACATGACGGCCGGCGCGGACAGCTTCGCGTCCGGGCTGTTCACCCGCTTCGACGTCACGTTCCTGGTGTGCGAGCCGACCCTGCGCAGCGTCGGTGTCTACAAGCAGTACGTGGGCTATGCCCGCGACTTCGGCGTGCGCGTGCACGTCGTCGGCAACAAGATCGATGACGAGTCCGATGTGGACTTCCTGCGCGCTCACGTCGGCGACGACCTGCTGACCTGGATCGGGCGCTCCGGATTCGTCAAGGCCGCCGAGCGCGGCGTATTCAGTGGCCGCCTGGAGCCGGAAAACGCCTCGGCGCTCGATAAGATAGTTAAAACCGTCGATTTGTGTACCAAGGACTGGCCCACCTACACGCGCCAGGCCAACGAGTTCCACCTCCGCAACGCCCAGGCATGGGCCAGCGCCAAGGTCGGCGAGGACCTGGCCGCTCAGATCGATCCCGAGTTCGTGCTTGGGACGCTACGAAAGGATGAACAACATGTCGCTTGAAGTCCCCGCCGCTCTGCTTGAGCGGGCCGAGGCCGGCCACGTCGACGACGCCGAATTCGTCGACTGCGTGCGCCAGTCCCTGCCCTACGCGTGGAAGGTGATCAGCGAGGCGGCCGCGGTCGGCGAGCACGCCGTGCCGCCACCGTCCGAAAAGGAGCGTGGCGAGCTGCTGCGCGCGCTCGCCAGCGACGCCATCCGGGGCGCGTTGGAGCGCCACTTCGGGCGCAAGCTCGCGTTCCAGAACTGCCACCGGGTGGCCGCGTTCAAGTTCGAAGACGTGGGCGGGCCCGCCTACCAGGAGTTCATCTCGCCGGTCGCGCAGCTGCGCAACCAGTCGCCGGAATTGCGTGACTGCTAAGACGGTGGATGTCTTCTTGACCAGTGCCTTCGGCGTGCAGGCCGCCGTGGAGCACGCTCGCGCCGCCGAACTGTACGAGTTCGGCGGCGTGTGGCTGGCCGAGCACCACTTCGTCCAATATGGACGATGCCCGTCGGCGACGGTGCTCGCCGCCACGATCCTCCAGGCGACCGAGCACATCACGGTGGGCACGGCAGCCTGTGTGTTCTCCGCCCGCCACCCGATCAGCCTCGCCCATGAGGCTCTGCTCCTGCACGAACTCTACGGCGACCGGTTCGCGCTGGGGGTCGCCCGCGGTGGGCCCGGCATCGAAAACGACCTCATCGGCGGGGGGATGGACCGGTACCATAACGGCTTTTCTGAATGGCTCGACACGCTCCTGCACCACCTCGGCGGTGCGATGCCCGTGTGGGTGGCCGCGACCGGTCCGGCAACGGCGCAACTCGCCGCGGAAAGGGGCCTGCGCCTCATGCTCGGCGTGGAACGCCCGATCGATGAGCCGTGCGACGCCAAAGTGGTGCTCGCCTATCCCGGCGCCGAGGCCGAGCGTGAGCTGCGCCACAATTTGCCGCTGTGGCTGGCCCGCAAAGACCCGCACCGCGATTGGACCGACCACGTGGAGCGCCTGCTGCGGGTCAACCCGATCGGCCCGCCCGACGTCGTGGCCAACGCCCTGAGCAAGGTCGCCCGCCCACTGTGCATGGTCGAGGCCGCCGGATCGATCGACGGCACGACACGGCTCATGAAAACCCTGGCATCCTTGACGCATGGATCAGGGGCTCACGGTCGGTGAGATGGCGACGAAGATCGGCCTGTCCGCGCACACGCTGCGGTGGTACGAGCAGATGGGCCTGCTCGACCCCGTGCCGCGCGACAGCGCGGGCCGCAGGCGCTACGGCCAGCACGATGTGGACCGGCTCGACCTGCTGACGAAGATGCGCGCGACCGGCATGCCCGTGCGCGACATGGTGCGCTACATCGAGCTGGTGCGCGCGGGCGACGGCTCGCGCCCGGCCCGGCTGGCCATGCTTGAGGCACATCGCCACACCGTGCTCAAGCAGATCGACGAGCTTCAGCGCGACCTGTCCGTGATCGACCGCAAGATCGGGCTTTATCGCGACTCGCTACCGCAGTGCGAGATCTAGCGCGCGCTCCAGCGCTGCCTGCTCATGCCGGAAACCGTTGTCCGGCAACACCTTCGGCACGACGCGGAAGCTGCGGAACGCCTCGTTGGCGAACTCGCCATAGAGCACCTTGATGGCCAGCCTCGGGATCGGGAACACCGCCGGCCGGTGCACGGCCCGCGCGAAGGCCTTGGTGAACTCGGCGTTGGTGACCGGCGCTGGGCCCACCAGGTTGACCGGCCCGCTGATCCGGTCGTCGGCCACGATGTGCAGCACGGCCCGCACCCAGTCGTTGCGTGAAATCCACGGCACCCACTGCCGCCCGCTCCCCAGTCTGCCACCGATGCCAAGTCTGAACGGCAGCAGTTGCGGCTTCAGAAACCCGCTGCTGCGGTGCAGGACGTTGCCCGTGCGCAGGTTGATCACGCGGGCGCCCGCCTCCCGCGCCGCATCGGTGGCGCCCTCCCAGTCGATCGCGAGCCTGGCCAGAAAGTCGTCGCCGGGGCCTGCGGACTCATCGACCACGCGGTCGCCGGTGTCACCGTAGAAACCGACGCCCGAGGCATTGACGAGCAACGGAATTCCCTGTCTTGCCAACAATTTTGTGGGTACCACGCGACTGTCCCGCAGATCGCGCTTGACCTCATCGTTCCACCGCCGGTCGGCGACACCGGCGCCGCAAAGATTGATGACCGCGTCCGTGTCCTCGGGCAGGTCCACGACGCCCGCCACCGGATCCCACCTTCGCTGCTCCGGCCTTGCCGGGGGCCGGCGCACCAGCTGCGTCACCTCGTGACCGGCCGCGCGCAGCGCGGGCATGAGCGCTCCACCCAGGAACCCCGAGCCCCCCGCCACCACAATCCGCATCCGCCCATCATCCGCCACCCCCGCGCTTCGACACGCCCGGACCCCGGCCACCCGGCCCCACGGCGCCCCCGGTCGCGAGTTCTCGGGTAGGAGCAGGCGAGGCCAGTCGACGACCGGGTGGGTCCGCAGTCACCAACACCGCGACCAGTTGCTGAGGGATGGACTCCACAGAGTCCGACGAGCGGGACTGGGGCAGCCGGCCGTGGATGTTTCCACCACCTGTACAGCCTGTACGACGCTGCCCCGCTCTACCGCTACTTCCGCTCGTGGGTCACTTGCCGTTGACCGACACGATGTCCACGACGAACACCAGGGTCTCGCCGGCCTTGATGTCGGCACCCTGCTGCTGATTGCCATACGCCAGATCGGCCGGGATCACCAGCAGCCTGCGCATGCCCGTCTTCACGCCCACGAGCCCCTGGTTCCATCCCTGGATCACACGGGCCTGGCCGAGTGGTTGCACCGCAAAGGGTTTGCGGCCCGGTCCCCACGACGAGTCGAACTGCTTCTTCGTGGACCACGCTACGCCCACGTAGTTGACCTGGACGGAGTCGCCGTTTTTCGCGGCCGTGCCCGAGCCAGCCGACACGTCGCGGGTCTGCAGCTCGGTGGGTGGGGCACAGCCGTCCGGTATCTCGATCACCGGCTGCTTGCCCGCATCACCGGAAACCTTCACGTCGCACGGCCCCGCGGCCGCCTCCTCCGATCCGCCACAGGCGGGCAGGAGGAGGGCGGCAGCCGCGAGCAGTGACGCCAGCGCGAGGCGCTTCACAGGCCCAGCTCGGATTCGAAGTTGCCCGCCTCAAGCCGCTCCTTGATGGCGGTCAGGAACCGGGCCGCATCCGCGCCGTCGACCAGTCTGTGGTCATAGGACAGTGCGAGGTAGACCATGTGGCGGGGCAGGATCAGCTCACCGAGGTCGGGGTCGTCGACCACGACCGCCCGCTTGACCACCGCTCCCGTGCCGAGGATGGCCGCCTGCGGCTGGTTGATGATCGGGGTGTCGAACAGGGCCCCGCGGCTGCCGGTGTTGGTGATGGTGAACGTGCCACCGGCCAGCTCGTCCGGCATGATCTTGTTGTTGCGGGTGCGCTCGGCGACGTCGGCGATCCGCTTGGCGAGGCCGGCCAGGTTGAGGTCGCCCGCGTTGTGGATCACCGGGACGATCAGGCCCTTCTCGGTGTCCACGGCGATGCCCAGGTGCTCACCGTCGTGGTAGGTCACGGTGCCGGCCTCCATGTCCATGGAGGCGTTGAGGTTGGGGTGCGTGCGCAGCGCCTCGGTCGTGGCCAGCGCGAAGAACGGCAGGAAGGACAGCTTCACCCCGTGCGTGCCGAGGAAGTCCTTCTTCGCCTGGTCGCGCAGCCGCGCGATCCGGGTGACATCGACCTCGACGACCGTGGTGAGCTGCGCGGAGACCTGCAGCGACTCCAGCATGCGCTTGGCGATGGTCATGCGCAGCCGGGGCAGCTTCTCCGTGCGCCCACGCAGCGGGCTCGGCGCGGCCTTCGGCTTCTCGGCCACTGCGGCCGGGGCAGGTGCCGGCTTGGGCGCCTTGGCCCGCTCGGCGGCGTCTAGCACATCCTGCTTGCGGATGCGCCCGCCCACGCCCGTGCCCTGGACGGAGCTCAGGTCGACGCCGTGCTGGCCGGCCAGCTTGCGCACCAGCGGCGTCACGTAACCGTCGGACACCTCGCCGTTGGCCGACACGGGCGTCGGCTGCGGCTGGGCCTGTGCGGGCTGGGCCGCTTGGGCCGGCTCGGGTCGGGGCTGCGCAGGCGCGGGCTGCGCGGGGGCCGGTGTGGGCG
>NZ_QJUG01000342.1 GCF_003426775.1 Allorhizocola rhizosphaerae
GTGTTGACGAAGAAGCCAACGACATCGTTGAGCGCATCATCCGTGCGTCCCGCCACAACCGTGCCGATCGGGATGTCCTGACCCGCGCCGGCTCGTGACAGGGCCACGCCGAGCGCGGCCTGCAACACCATGAGCAGGCTCGCACGGTGCTGCCGCGACAGGTCGAGCAGCCGTTGGTGCACCTCGGGTTCGAGCTTCGCCGTGACCGTGCCGCCGTCGTAGCTCGCGAGCGCCGGGCGTGGCCGATCGGCGGGCAGGTCCAGCACGGGTGGCGCGCCTTCGAGCGTCTCGCGCCAGAAGTCCAACTGTTGCGTTAGGACACCGGACACCAACTCCTGTTGCCACAGCGTGTAGTCCGCGTACTGCACGGGCAGCGGCTCCCAATCGGGTTCCTGCCCCACCAAACGGGCCTGATACGCGGTCGCGATGTCCCGCCACAGCGGGCCCATCGACCAGCCGTCGGTGGCGATGTGGTGCAGCACGAGCACGAACACCGACTCCTGCGGGCCGGTCACGAAAAGCTTGGCGCGCAAAGGCATGTCCACCGACACGTCGAACGGTTCGTTGGCGAACGCGTCGACCAGTGCGGGTGCCGCGTCGGGCGTGCACTCCACGGTCACCAGCTCGGGCCGCACGTCATCGAGGATCACCTGGAACGGTTCGCCTTCGATGGCCGGGAACACCGTGCGCAACACCTCGTGCCGTTCGACGACGTCCGCCAGCGCCGCAGCCAGCGCGTCGCGATCGGGCACCCCGCTCAGCCGCAACACCGCCGGCACGTTGTAGGACGACGACGGGCCTTCGAGCCGGTTGAGGAACCACAGCCTCCGCTGCGCGTACGACAGCGGGATCGCGTCCTCATCGACGACGGGCTCTGCAGTGAAAGCGCGCTCGGGCGGTGGCGCGGTGACGCGCAGCGTCTTCTTGTCAATCTTGCCGGAGCTGGTGCGGGGCAACGCGTCCACGATGCCGATCGCACCGGGCACGGCCTGTTGCGGCAGCTGCGCGGCCAGGTGCTTGCGCAACTCGGCCACGCTCACCGGTGCCGCCGCCTCCACAAAAGCCACGAGCCGCTTGGACTGGCCGTGCTCCTGCGCGACCACCGCGGCCTGGCGCACCGCCGCGTGCCCAAGCAGGACCGACTCGATCGCCGCGGGATCGATCCGGTACCCACTGATCTTTATTTCATCGTCGACCCGGCCCAGATAGCCGAGCTGGCCGTCCTCCCGGACACAGACCAGATCCCCGGTGCGGTAGGCCGCCTGACCGTCCAATGTGGTGAACCGCCGCGCGGTCAGCTCGGGCCGTCCCAGGTACCCACGAGAAAGGCCGCCGCCAAGCAGCCACAGCTCGCCCTCCACCACGGCCGCCCGCACGCCCGGCAGCGGCAGTCCGATCGGCACCTCGTCGCTGTCGCATGTGGACAGCTCTGCCGCCGTCGCGACCACGGTCGCCTCGGTCGGCCCATAGGTGTTGAGCAGCCGCACGCGCTCACCGGCGCACTCGCGCCAGCGCGCGACGCGTTCGGGCAGCGCGGCCTCGCCGCCGATGATGACGATGCGCAGCGCGGCCGGAAGCTCGACCACGCCCGCGCCGACGGCGTAAACGAGCTCGTGCCAATAGGCGGTGGGCAGATCGAGCACCGTCACCCCGTGGACGACGCACCCGTCCACGAGCCCGGCGATGTCGAGCATGCTGTCGGTGCGCAACACCAGCGTGCCACCCGCGCACAGCGTCACGAAAATCTCCTCGACGCTGGCGTCGAAATGCAGTGGGGCGAACTGCAACACGCGGTCCTCGGGACCAAACCCGTAGCGCTGCAACGCTCCCGCGACGAAATGAGCCAGCGCCTCGTGCCCGACGAGCACACCGTTGGGAGTGCCCGTCGAGCCGGACGTGTAGATGACGTAGGCGACGCCCGCCGGCACGCCCGGACCGGGCAGCACCGCGCCGTCGCAATCGGTGTGCGGGGGCGGGGTCGCGCCGCCGCACGCGTCCTGCAGGATCGCCTCGTTGCGTGCCTGCGGGGCGCTCGGGTCCAGCGGCAGATATGCGGCGCCTGTGCGCAACACCGCCAGGATCGCCACGATCGCGTCCATGCCGCGCGGCTGGCAGACCACCACCAGCCGGCCGGGGCCAGCACCGTCGGCGCGCAGCTGCTCCGCTCGCGCGATCACCGCCGCATCCAGTTCCTGATAGGTCATCCGGCTCTCGCCGTGCACCAGCGCCGTCCGATGTTGACCGGCGCCGGTGCGCGCCGCGATCGACTCCAGCACGGGCACGACGGGGAACGCCAGCGGCTCCCCGTCGAGGATGGTCGCCGGTTCTGCGCCGACGGCAGCCAGCATGGGACTCCTCCTTTGGCAAGCTTCGATCTCAACACTCAGGTTAGGGACGGTCTTGCCTGGTGAGAGGCAGTAACGGAGGCAGCTATCGCGCTCTGGCGGTTGACCCCGCGGCGCCAGCTCTCTGCACCGCGTGCCCTGTGCAGAGTGCTGGCGGCGGTTTCCAAGCCGCGTGCTCCGCGCGAAGCGCGTGCCAAGATCCCGCAACGTGCCTGGCACGTTGCGGGATCTTGGGGAGATACGCGCTAGCGCTGCACCGTCCGGTCAGCCGGCCCGGCTCGCCCGCGATCGCTTGCGCAGCGCCGGCCGGTTCGCGGCCCCGGTCGTGCTCTGGAAGCGCTCGCTGAGCGCCGCGACAGTCGGGGCCTGGAACAGATCGCGCAGGTCCACGTCGACGCCGAGCACCGCACGGGCCCGGTTCACCAGCCGCACGGCCAGCAGCGAGTGCCCGCCGAGATCGAAGAAGTCGTCGTCGATGCCGACCGTTTCCACCCCGAGCACCTCGGCGAACACGCCGCACAGGATCTCCTCGCGCGGGTTGCGCGGCGGCCGTGTCGCGCCGGAGCCGCCGAAGGCGGGGGCTGGCAACGCCTTGCGGTCGAGCTTGCCGTTGACCGTGATCGGGAGCCGGTCGAGCACCACGAACGCCGACGGCACCATGTATTCGGGCAGGGCCTGCGCCGCCGCCGCGCGCAGCGCGGGCGCGTCCACAGTGGACTCCCCGGCCGGGACGACGTAGGCCACGAGCCGCTTGTCGCCCGGACGGTCCTCGCGCACGATCACGGCCACCTGCCCGACGGACGGCTGCGCGCCGAGCACGGTCTCGATCTCGACCAGCTCGATCCGGAATCCGCGCAGTTTCACCTGGCCGTCGGCGCGCCCGAGGAACCGGATCTCGCCGTCCGGGGTCCAGGTGACCAGGTCACCTGTGCGATACATGCGCCCGCCGTCCGCGCCGAACGGGTCGGCGACGAAGCGCTCGGCGGTGAGCCCGGCCCGCCCGACGTAGCCGCGCGCCACCTGCTCACCCGCGATGTAAAGCTCGCCTGTGCCACCCGGCGGCACGGGGTGCAGGCGCTCATCGAGGACATAACCGCGCGTGTTATCCAGCAAACGTCCTAAATAGACTCCATCCAGTACCCGTTGTGAGGTCTCGAATCGTTGGTGGTGTGAGGCGAACGTGGTCTCGGTCGGGCCGTAGCTGTGCACCACGACCGTGTCGGGGCAGTGCTCCAGCACGCGTTGGAGCGCCGCCGGGGACGCGACATCGCCACCGGTCCACACCTCACGCAGCATGCGCAACGCATCCAGCCCTTCGTCGGCCATAATGTGGAACAGGCCGATGGTGAAGTAGGCCGCCGTGACGCCATATTTTTCTATGGTACGGGCCATGTGCCGCACGTCCGCGCCGTCTCCGGAGGCGACGACCAACTCCGTGCCGCGCAGCAGCGGTACCCAAATCTCATAGGTGGAGGCGTCGAAGCCGTAAGCCGAGTGGACCAGCATGCGGCGATGGTTCTCTTCATTCCAGCACCGATCGATCGCCAGCTGCACGACGTTGCGGTGGGTCACGCCCACGCCCTTGGGCCGACCGGTGGAGCCGGAGGTGAACATGACATACATCAGTGCGTGCTCACTGAGCGGGATGCCCGGATCGGTGTCGGGACCGTCCACTCCGGACTCCGCGGCCGCCAGCACGATGCGGGTCTGCGCCTCGCGTTCGGCCCGCACGGCGTCACTGTCGCGATAGGACTCATCGGTCACGAGCGTCGCCGCGCCGGTCTCCTCCATGATCATGCGTACGCGCGAGTTGGGCAGCTTCGCGTCGATCGGCACGTATGCGGCGCCGCACTTGAGCACGGCCAGGGTCGCGACGATCAGGTTCGCTGAGCGCTCCATGAGCACGCCGACCGCCGACTCGGGCCGCACGCCGGTGGCGATCAGCCGGTGGGCCAACGCGTTGGCACGCCGGTTGAGTTCGGCATAGGTCAGGCGCTCGTCCTCATAGGTGATGGCGACCCGGTCGGGTGCGCGGCGCACCTGCTGTTCGAACAGCTCGTGCACGCAGGCGGTCGGCAGGCCTTCGACGGTGGTGTCGTTGTACGCCGCGATCTGGCTGTGCTCGGCCGGGGTCAGCAGGTCGATGTCGGCGATGGGTTGGGTGGGGTCGGTCAGCACGGCCTGCACGAGCCGGGTCAGGCGAGCGGTGAGCGCTTCGATCGTGGCGCGGTCGAACAGATCGGTGGCGTATTCGAGTACGCCGCGGATGAAGCTTGGCTCCTCCTTGAGCGCCAGCGTCAGGTCGAACTTGGCCACGCCGGTCGTGAGCTCGATGTCGTCGCCCTGGATGCTGGAGCCGTCGACATCGGCGTCGGCGTTGTTCTGGAGCACGAGCATGACCTGCACCAGCGGGTGGTGTGCCGAAGACCGGGCGGGCCGAAGCTCCTCCACCAGGCGCTCGAACGGCAGGTCCTGGTTGGCGTACGCGGCCAGGTCGGCATCGCGCACGCGCTCGACAAGCTCGACAAAGCTGGGATTGCCGGAGACGTCGGTGCGCATGACAAGCGTGTTGACGAAGAACCCGACCAGATCGTTGAGCGCCTCGTCGGCCCGGCCGGCGACGACCGTCCCGATGGGTATGTCGTGCCCCGCTCCGAGCCGGGACAACAGCGCCGCGAACGCGGCCTGCACGACCATGAACAGGGTCGCGCCGGTCTCACGAGCCAGCTCATGCAGCCCGGCCGGAAGGGTGAACTTCACCAGATCACCGCGGTGGCTCGCGACCGCCGGTCGAGGGCGATCCGTGGGTAGGTCCAGCACCTGCGGTGCACCCGACAGCGCCTCGCGCCAGAAGGCAAGCTGCTGTGAGAGCAGACTGTCCGGGTTGGACGCCTCACCGAGCAGTTGTTGTTGCCACAGCGCATAATCCGCATACTGCACTGGCAACGGCTCCCAATCGGGCGTGTGCCCCGCACACCTTGCCGCGTAAGCGGTGGACAGGTCGGCCAGCAGGGGTGCCAGCGACCACCCGTCGCCCGCGATGTGGTGCAGCAGCACGATGAGCACCTGCTCGCCACCGTCCACATTGAGCAGTGACATGCGCAGCGGGATCTCGCTGGACAGGTCGAACACATGCCCGATTTCGGCCTCAATCGCGGCCTCAAGCCGGTCTGGCGCGGTGGAGACAACCCTCAGCTCGGGCCGGGCGTCGGGCAGGATGGTCTGCCACGGCCGCCCGTCCACTGTGGAGTAGGTGGTGCGCAGGACCTCGTGCCGGCCCACGACATCGGCGAAGGCGGCCGCGAGCGCGGCCCGGTCGGCGGGCTCGCGCAGCCGCATCACGATCGGCAGGTTGTAGGCGCGCGACGCCTCCCACTGCGCCAGGAACCACAACCGCCGCTGCGCGAACGACAGCGGCACCACGCCGGTCCGCTCAACCGGGACGAGCGCGGGCCGCACCCCGGACCCGACGAGCTCACCGATGCGGCGGTCGAGCCCGGCCACGGTCGGGGTCTGGAACACGTCCCGAATGCCGACCTCCACACCCAGCACGACCCGAATGCGACTCACCAACCGCACTGCCAGAAGCGAATGCCCACCGTTCTCGAAGAAGTTGTCGTCGGGACCAATCCGTTCGCGCCCAAGAACTTCCGCAAACAGCCCACACAGCACATCCGCCCGCGCCGAGAACACCTCGGAAGCCCTCGCCGCCTCTTTCGCATCGCCACCCTTCCCGTCGATCATGAGCTTACGTCCATGTTCGACGGCGTGTCGGGACGCCAACTTCATGGTCGACTTTCGGGCAAGCTCGGGAGCCTCGGGCATCGGCTCGTCATAGGCGGCAGCCCGCAACACGCGCAGGTACAGGTCGAGCACGAGCTGGGCGGTCGCCTTGTCGAACAGGTCGGCCGAGTACTGCACGAGCACGTTGAGCCCGGCATCGCGGGTCTCGGTGCACGAGAACGAAAGATCGAACTTGGCGGCGTCCAACACGGACGGCTGGACCCGCCCGGGGATGTCGCCCAGCGCGAGGGCGTCGTCGCCGTCCTTGTCGACCGTGAGCATCACCTGGAACAGTGGGTGGCACGACAGCGAACGCGCCGGGTTGAGGTGCTCCACCAGCAGGTCGAACGGCAGGTCCTGATGGGCGAACGCGGCCAGGTCGGCGTCGCGCACCCGCTCGACCAGCTCGGCGAAACCGGGGTCGCCCGA
>NZ_QJUG01000343.1 GCF_003426775.1 Allorhizocola rhizosphaerae
CCAGCGACTCCCACCGCTCCCGCGCGGCGCCGCCCGCGGGCGGCCGCTCCGGCTCCCAGCCGAGCCCGCGCAGGATGTCGCTCACCTGGTTGACCAGATCGTCGTCCGCACCGGACGCTCGGGCCGCGGTGCGCAACCCGGCACGCGCCTGCTTGATCTCGGCTCGATCGAAAAACCGCTCTCCACCCCGTACCACATAAGGCACTTGGGCTTCTGAAAGCGCACCCTCGTAGGTCTCCGACTGGGCGTTGGTCCGGAACAGCACCGCGATCTCCGAGGCGGGCGTGCCCGCCGCGATCAGCTCGGCGCACCGCCGCGCGACCGCCGTCGCCTCGGCGATCTCGTCCGGGAAGACCCGCACGTCGGGCTCGGGCCCGGGCGGTCGCTGGCCGATCAGATCGAGCCGCAGCCGAGAGCTCGCGCCCCGGGCCTGCCCGATGACCGCATTGGCCAGGCCGACCACCTGCGGCGTCGAGCGGTAGTCGCGCACCAGCCGGACCACGACCGCGCCCCGGTGCTGCCGCGGGAAATCGACCAGATAGGACGATGTGGCCCCGGTGAACGAGTAGATGGTCTGCGCGGCGTCGCCCACGACGGTCAGATCCGTGCGCCCGCCCAGCCACGCGTCGAGCAGGCGCTGCTGCAACGGGTTGACGTCTTGGTATTCGTCGACGACGAAGTGCCGGTATTGCGCGCGGATCTGCTCGGCCACGTCGGAGTGCTCCTCGATGCCCCAGCACATGGCACGCAGCAGGTCCTCAAAGTCGATCACCCCGGCGGAACGCTTGGCCCGCTCGTATTCGGCGAACACCGATGCCACCTGGGCCGGCTCCAGCGGGGTCTCGCGGCCGGCCTTGGCCGCGGCCACCTCATATTCGGAAGGCTCCACAAGCGACGATTTCGCCCACTCGATCTCGCCGGCGAGGTCGCGCGCCGCGATCCGGTCGGCCCGCACCTTGGCCTTGGCCGCGGCCAGCATCACGAACCGGGTCTTGCTCTCGATCAGCTCGGGGACGTCGCGCCCACGGAGCAGGCGTGGCGCGAAAAACCTGAGCTGACGGAGCGCGGCCGCGTGAAACGTGCGCGCCTGAACCCCCTGAGCCTCCAGTTTGGCCAGTCGTTCCCGCAGCTGGGCCGCTGCCCGCGCGGTGAACGTGACGGCCAACACGTGGCGCGCCTGGATCTGCCCGGTCAGCACCCGATGGGCGATGCGATGCGTGATCGCCCGGGTTTTGCCCGTGCCCGCGCCCGCGAGAATGCAGACCGGACCGGCGGGTGCGGTCACGGCCGCCCGCTGTTCGTCGTCGAGACCGCGCAAGACTGACCCAGCTGTCACAGCTCGCCATCATTCCACCCGGGGCGGACGGTCGCCCGGCACCGAGCGTCGGCCTGTGGATAAAACGCCGGGCGCGATACTGCTGAGGACCGCCCAGCGCCACCCAACCGGGTAAACGCCCAGCGCCAGCTGCGGTTGGAGCCAAAACCAGCCTGTGGAAAACGCGACGTGTGGCGAGTGGCACATCGGACTTTTTCCGCCCCCGCGCGGCGTTGTTAAGGTCGTGAGTGTGCTGACGATGTATTCGACGACATGGTGTGGTTACTGCCACAGGCTCCGGACTCAGCTTGACCGCGAGGGCATCCCCTACACCGTGGTGGACATCGAGCAGGATCTTGCCGCCGCCGAATATGTGATGAGCGTCAACGGTGGCAATCAGACGGTGCCGACCGTGCGGTTCCCCGACGGCACGGCGATGACCAACCCCAACATCAATCAGGTCAAGGCCAAGCTCAGTTGAGCCACTTCGGGGCGTCGAGGCGGACCACCTTCACCCGCTGGCGCCCCGAGCGCACGGCGCCGACGGACGCGAGCGCCTTGGCCAATTGCAAAGCCGAGTCCAGATTGTCGGCCTCGGCTACTTGACGTCTCTGTTCAGGTGCGATGCTCTCATCGCGCAGTGGTGCGTCCTCGCTGAAGGAGGCCACCACGTCTTCGGGCGCGAACGGTCGTACCTCCGTCCGGACGATGAGATATCGCATGGCCTAGAGATCCATCCCTGGAATTTCCACTGTGGCTTTGTGCCAATGCTGGAACACCTCCAGTTCCGGAATCAAGAAAGACTCGACGAACGTCGGACAGCGCCGCCCGTTCGGGTGACTCAGTGTGAGCAATGATCAGTACAGTTGTTCGCTTAGCCAAGCCTTGGATTCCTTGGCGTCCAATGCGGACTCGCTGATCCATTCAAAGACCTGCGTATATTGCTTCACACACTCACGATCACTGAATACCAGCTCACGACCGAGGGTCTCGACCGCGATGGTTTCCGGGTCATCTGGGTCGGGAAAGTGATAGATAGAAAATCCTGTGTATGGTAGGTAAAACGAATCGATCACCGACTCGCACCGAAGTACCCGGATGGTCACGTTCGGTAGCGAAGCGAGGTGCGCCAGCCGGGCGATCTGCTCGGCCCGCGCCGTGGCCGGCGCTCCCCGGTTGAGCAGCGCGTTCTCATCGACGACGGCCTCGTAGTCGGGCGCATTGGACGGCCGGGTGAGGATCGTCTGGCGCGCCATCAGCGCGGCCACCTCAGCCTCCATATTGGACGACGCGTTGGACGACGCGAGCCGCTGCGACGACTGCAGCCGCAGCCGCGCGTACTCGGGCGTCTGTAACAGTCCGGGCACGATGACGGCCGCGTATTCGGCGATCCGGTCGCACCCCGTCTCCAGTTCCGCGTAGTTTCGCTGCCGCGTGGTCATGACCGGGTATTCGCGCAGCCATCCCGTGTTGGCCGCGTCGCGGGCGATGGCGACCAGCCGGTCCCGGTCACACTCGTCCACCCGATACAGGTCCAGCAGGTCGAGCACGTCGCCGAGGTCGGGCCGGCTGCGCCCGTTCTCCAGCCGCGACAGTTTCGATTTCGCCGGCCAGCCGACGGACGCGATGACCTGATCGCCGGTCAGGCCGAGGCAGGCGCGCAGGCGGCGAAGCTCTGCTCCCAAGCGTTGACGGCGCACGATAGGGCTCGAACTCGGGGGCACGTATGAACAGATTAGGTGAAATCGGACAGGCCCGGTGCGTGACACGCCGACTCGATTGACAAAAGAAGTCTTTCGAAAGATATGCTTTGACTCATGTCCGAGTGGCCCACACGGGAGATCACCGATCCACGCATGCTGCGCGCGCTGGCCCATCCGGTGCGGATCAAGCTGGTCAACGCGCTGGTGGTGCACGGACCGGCGACAGCCACCGAGCTGGCCGACCGGATCGCCGACACCCCCGCCAACTGCTCATGGCACCTGCGCCAGCTCGCCAAGTTCGGCTTCATCGAAGAGGCCGACGACCTGGAGACCAAGGGCCGCAACCGCCCGTGGCGCTGGGTGCCGGTGGGCAACCGCTGGGGCGAGCCCGGTGACTCCTCCGAGCTGCTGTCGGCGGGCAACGAGCTGACCAACACCGTGCTCGGGTTCGAGCTCGCCGAGCGCAACGCCTGGGACGAGCGGCGCGCCGCCGAGCCGGCGCAGTGGCAGAGCGCGGCCTTCACGATGCAGTCGATGGCCTGGCTGACCGCCGACGAGCTCGACGAGATCCATCAGCAGATCCACGCGCTGATCCTGCGCCACCTCGACCGGCTCACCGATCCCTCGACCCGGCCCGAGGGCGCCCGGCCCATCCGGTTCATCGCCTGGGGCGTCCCGTCCCGCTGACGCTTAAGAGGTACCCCCTGATGAAAAGGATTTTGAAAAGGCGCGACTTCCGGCTGCTCTTCGGCGGGCTGTTCTTCAGCATGACCTCGGAATCCATGCTGCTGCTCGCCCTCGCGATCTGGGCGAAGGATCTCACCGGCTCCGATGGCATGGCGGGCGCCGCGATCCTCGCGGTGATCGCGCCGATGGCGTTCGCACCGATGATCGGCTATGTCGTGGACCGGTTTCGCAGGCGCCCGTTCCTGGTCACCGCGCTG
The DNA here is from genome assembly GCF_003426775.1 of Allorhizocola rhizosphaerae. GTDB lineage: Bacteria > Actinomycetota > Actinomycetes > Mycobacteriales > Micromonosporaceae > Allorhizocola > Allorhizocola rhizosphaerae. The sequence continues at coordinate 3,963 of NZ_QJUG01000343.1, forward strand.
ATCGTCTCGGCGGCCGGGTTGAGCCCGCTGCTGCTCATCCGCGATCGCGGCGACCTGTGGATCCTCTACGCGGTCGCCGTAGGCTATGGACTGTCCTACATCGCGGTCAGCAGCGCGCTCAACGGGCTGATCAAAGAGGTCGTGCCGGATGAGCTGCTGGCGGAGGCCAACGGCGCCCTGCAGACCGTCAAGCAGGGACTGCGGCTGGTCGCCCCACTGATGGGCGCCGGCCTATATGCCGCGACGAAGGGGTGGGGGCTCGCGACCGTCGGCATGGTCGGCTTCGTGCTCGCTTCCATAATCATTTCTTTTCTGCGGGTACCGGAGGAAAAGCCCGCGCCGCCCGAAAAGCGTTGGCTGAGCGAGGTTGTGGTCGGGATCAGGCACCTGACACGGACCGCTTCGCTGCGCCGCGCCGTGCTCGGCTGCATCGTCGTGATCGTGGCGCTGGGATTCAGCGAATCGCTGTTCTTTGCGCTCGTCGACCAGGGCCTGCACCGCCGGCCCGAGTTCCTCGCGGTGATCGTGAGCGTGCAGGGGGTCGGCGGGATCATCGGCGGGGTCACGGCCGCGCGGGTGGTGCGCCGGCTCGGCGAGATCAGCACGGTCGCGCTTGGCGTCGGCCTGTTTCTGCCCATGCTGGTGACGAGCGTCTTCCCGAGCGTGTGGTTGGTGTTCCCGTCGGCTGTGGTCGGTGGCATCGGCCTGCCATGGGCGATCGTCGGCCTGATGACGCTCATGCAACGGGTCACGCCCAATGAGATCGTCGGCCGGGTGTCGGCCGCCATGGATGCCCTGCTGAGCGGGCCGCAGGCGCTGGCGATCGCGCTCGGCGCCGTGCTCGTCGAGCAGCTGCCGTTCCGCCTGCTGTTCGCCGCGATGGCCGTCGTTTGTGGACTCTCGGTCACCTACCTGTGGCTCGGCCGCGCGCTCAGCACGCCCCGGCTGCCCGCCACCGAGCTCGCCTGAGGGCTCGTGTGTAGCGCCTTGCCGCACGGGCCGGGTGGATGTGGCCGAGCTGGACGAGCGCGACGTCGTCGAGGGCCGACCGGCCGTCAGGACTCGCCCGCGAGCCAGCGCGTGATTAGGCGATAGGCGATCGAGCTCCGGTTGGGCAGGCGGAAGGCGTCTGAGGTCCGCTCGGCCACGGCCGCGATCTCCGCCCGCGTGAACCATCGCGCGTCAGCGAGCTCGCCGGGGTCGATGGACACCGGCTCATCCGGGTTGGCCAGGGCGAAGAAGCCGAGCATGAGCGATCGTGGATACGGGTGCGGCTGGCTGCCGAAGTATTTCATCTGGGTCACGTGGACCCCGGCCTCCTCCAGCACCTCGCGCGCCACCGCCGCCTCGGCGGTCTCGCCCGGCTCCACAAACCCGGCCAGTGTGGAGTAGCGCCGGATGCCCTGGGTCGGCACCCACAGCACGCCGGAACCCAGCAGAGCGCGCCCCTGCGGCCCGGCAACGCCATCGTGCACCAGCATGATCACGGCCGGGTCGGTGCGCGGGAAGTGCAGCTCCCCGTTGGCCTCCCGCCGCACCCAGCCGGCCTGCTCCATGACGGTCGGCTCACCGGTCATCGGCGAGAATCGATAGTCGTTGTGCCACTGGATGAGCCCGAGGGCCTGGGCGAACAGGCGGGCGTGCCGCGGGTTGAGGTCGGCGCCCACCTCCCACAGGTGCTTGAGCGCGGCATCGTCGACCGGCGGCGGCTCGACCGCAACGGCGAAATAGGGCGTGCCCGTGTCGTCGACGCCCAGGAACAGGCGCTCGCCCTCGATGCCCGCGGCTTTAAACAGCACCAGCCCGGCGGGCCCGATGAGCGACCGCCCGTCCGGCGCGATCACCACGACAAACGCGCGCTCCCACGCCTCGGCGAGCCATTGAGGGTCGCTGCGGCGGTGGGCCGCCCGGTCAAGCGGCGGCCACACTCCCGTATCGGTCACGCGGCCACCACCGTGGCCCAGTTGCCGGGCGAGGTCATCGATCCACGGCGACGATGGCCGACACCTCATCGGCGATCTTCGACGCGTCGCCAAGCACCACGCTGACCGCCCTGGCCGGGGCCAGGTGCTGACGCGCCACCCGGTGCACGTCTTCGGCGGTCGCCGCCGCCAGCCGCGCCGAGTGCTCGGCCAGGTAGTCCAGCCGCAGCCCGAACCCGGCGTAGGTGCTGGCAAGCCCGGCCAGACCGGCCTGAGTGGACATTCCCAATTGGAGCGTGCCGAGCGCGTATTGCCGGGCCTGCTCCAACTCGGCCTCGGCGGGCGGCAGCGAGGCCATGCGGCCCAACTCGTAGTAGGTCTCGACAAGCGCGGGCGCGGTCACCTCGGTGGCGACCTCCGCCGAAACCACCATGGCCGAGCCGGCCACCGAGTGCTCGATCATCGAGTGCGGCCCGTAGGTGTATCCCTTGTCCTCGCGGATGTTTTCCACCCAACGCGACGAGAAGTATCCGCCGAAGACGAGGTTGGCCAGTTGTAGCGCGGCGTGGTCGGGGTCGGTGCGG
>NZ_QJUG01000344.1 GCF_003426775.1 Allorhizocola rhizosphaerae
CCGCCGGCGTGCCGCCGCGACCACGGCCGCCGCGCGCACCCGCAAGCGCAAGGCCGCGGCCAACGTGTCCAGCGGGCGCGAATACCGCCGCATGCCGGACCCCGACGAGGTGATGCGCGCCTACCGCGAGGTCGGCACAGTTTCCGGTCTGGCCGAGCACTTCGACGTTCCGCAGCACACGGTGACGCACTGGGCCCGCCGGCTGCGCAGCCTCGGTTACCAGATCGGCCGCGCCGCCTAGTCAAAATCGCATAGCTGAAGGGCACCGCGCCGGCACGCCGCCAGCCGCGCGGCCACCGCGCCGGTGGGATCGAGCGCCGGGTTGAAAAGGCCACGCTCAGTCCCACCGCGCCGCCCGAGGCCAGCAGCACACCGAGTGCCGCGCCGACCTCGGTGGGCGACAGGCCGCCCGGCAGGCGATAGTCGACCGCGGGCATCTGCTCGTCGTCGATGACGTCCGCGTCGAGATAGATCCAAAAGTCCCGGTTCGGCCGGGCGCGGCGGGCAGCCTCGACCGCGCCCATCGGCGGATCGACGCGAAGTCGACGACGCGGATCGCCGTGTCCTGAATCTGCGGGCTGCCGTAGCGCAGAGTCTGCTCCCGGTCACGCTGGCCGAACTGCACCAGGGCGAACTACTTGCGCGCCAACGCGTCCTGCACCGCGTCGGCGAGCGTGCGCGAATACTCGCCGAGCGCCCGCGCGTTCAACACTCCGGACGGCTCGCGCTCCGGGGCGGCACGGGCCTTCCCCGTAACACTCCGCCCGCTCCGCCGGGCAAGCCCCAAGCCGTGGTAGGACGGCGGCTCGACCAGGGTCGTGCCCGCGACGGGAAGCCCGTCCAGCAGGCCCGCCGCCTCCAGCGCCTCGGGCAGGCGCTCGACCCCACTGCGCCGCAGCCCCAGCCCGGATGGTGCTCTGATGACCGCTATCTGCACGCCGGACAGGTACCCACTGGGCATCTCAGTAGTCACACCAGCCGACATTGGGCAGGCTGGCATAGCCGCCCCAGTAGAGGTTGGCCTCCCGCTCCCAATACATGTGGTCGGCCAGGTAGAGGGCGGCGAACTCCCACCAGTATCTGAACCTCGCCCATTGATAGGAGTGCACCAGCTCATGCCACAGCAGGTGCGGACCCTGCCACTCGATGGTGCTCATCGTGTATCCCCGGTCGAGCATGGCCAGGCGCCGGTAGGATTCGCACTCCAGCTTGGCGTAGAAGCCGTCCTTGGTGTTCGGGTAGAACAGCACGTCGCCGATCGTCATCGGGACGGAACCGCCGGGCGAGAAGCCGAAACAGACTATCTGATAGTACGGGCTGTGCTCGCACGGCAAGTCCAGCCCGAACGCATGCCGGCCGCATGGCGGCGCGGGCAGCGGCGGCAACGGCCGCGCCGAGACCGCGTTGGACGTCCCGCTCTCGCCGGAGGCGTTCGTCGCCGCGACCTTGAACTCATACCAGTCGCCGTTGTTCAGGTATTGGGCCTCAAGCTGGCAGCATCCCGCGACGCCCGGCAGCGGTCGCCACGACTCCCCCGCCGACCCGTTGCGCTGATACACCCAATAGCGGGAGGCTCCCGAACCGGTTGCCACGCAAGGTTTATCGTGCCCTCGGTGGGGTCGGGTGCCGCGGTCAGCCCGGTGGGCGCGGGCGGGACCCGGGTCGGGTCGGGCACCGGAAGCGGCCAGGCCACGTCCACGAAGCGGGGCCGGTAGATCCGCGCGTCGGCGTAGACCTCATCGGGTACCAGAGAATTGACGTTATAAGAGACAAGGATTTTCCCGGACGTTGCCAGTTCCGCGTGAAAGCGGGTGTCGTAGGTGATGATGGCCCGGCCCGGCTGCGGCTGCGGCGCGGTGAACGGGTGCAGCGGTCCCGTCCACGGGCCGGACGGCGACGCGGACGTGTAGGCGACCACGGCCGGGTTGAAGACGAGGTTCGACTCCTGCGTCACGAGGAGGTAGGTGGAGCCGACCTTCTGCACGCCGAAGGCGGTGCCCACGCCGGACAGCAGGCGGGCCGACGCGGACTCCGATGTGGACCGCGTGCGTGCGGGAGATTGCGGCGCGGCGCAGCGCGTGGCGTGCGGGAGATTCGGGCGCGGCGCAGCGCGTGGCGTGCGGGAGATTCGGGCGCGGCGCAGCGCGTGGCTTCAGGCATGGGCAGTAACCTGCGGTAGATGTCCCATGTGCGCGATCATGTTGTTGCCGCCCTCAGCGACGAGCTGGCGCGGCGGGCCGCAGCACACACTCTGCGGGTCTGTGTCGACGGCCCGGACGCGGCGGGCAAAACCACACTGGCCGATGAGCTGGCCGACCGGCTCGGGCGGCATCGGCCGGTCATCCGGCTGTCCATCGATCGATTCCACCTGCCCCAGGCGATCCGGCACCAGCGCGGTCCACTGTCTGCAGAGGGCTACTACCACGACTCGTTCGACTACGAGACGGTCGCCGAAGCTGTGCTGCGTCCGCTCGGCCCTGGCGGCGATGGCCGCTATCTGCCTGCCGTGTTTGACTATCGGACCGAACGCGCCAGCCATGCGGCGAGGCAGCAGGCGCCACCGGGGGCGGTGTTGCTGTTCGACGGCGTGTTCATGCTGCGCCCGAAGTTACGCGACTTCTGGGACATGTCGATCTACCTGCACGTGGATCCCGAAGTGACGTTGCACCGGGCGCGATTGCGCGACCTGGAACTGTTCGGGTCGGTGGAAGCGGTCGAACAACGATACCGGCGCCGCTACTTGCCCGGTCAAGAGCTGTATCGCGCCGACGCACACCCCATCGGCACCGCGACGGTGGTGCTGAACACGAACGACCCTTTGCAGCCTCTTGTTGTCCGCTGGCCCTGAACGCAGGGCTCCCTCGGACTCCGGTTCGCCGGACTCCGCCGCGCGCCCGAGAAGCTCCCGGAAGCGAAGCAGGTCAAGCGAATCGGGGGCTGGCATGCAGGATGTAGCCGCCGTTGTGCGTGCCGGTCAGGTCCTCGCCGTGCGGGCCGAGCGCCTGGCGCAGCCGGGCAATATGGGTGTGCAGCGTCGAGCGGGTGTCGTGCGGGACGCCGCCGTCCCACATGCGCTCGATCAGGTGATCAGGCGACACGAACCGGTTGGCGTTGAGCAGCAGCGCCGCGAGCGCGATCCGCTGCTTGCCAGCGGGGATCGCGATCGCCCTGCCCTCACAGTCGATCTCAAGCGGCCCCAACACGCCGAATCTGATCACTCTTAGCATGGTACCGACGCCGACCCACCCCCGCGCGCATGACCCACGCGAACGGATCGGGGGGAGCCTCGACCGCCTGCCGCTAAAACTCGCCGACGCCGCGCGATCTTTACCCCCCGGATCACTATTCCGGAACGCCCGGCCGGAAAGCCTAAACTTGCGCATGCGTGAGTCTGAGCGGTACCGCGTGCATGTCGAATTCGCCGGGGAGCGGTCCGGCAGCGGTGCCCTGACGTGGGGTCAGCTGAGCATGTGGAAGGCCATGGGGCGCAACCCACCGGGCCACTTCAACATCCCGATGGTGGTCGCCGCGCCCAGGCGCCCGCCCGCCACCGTGCCGCGCGTGGTCGACGTGCTGGCGCGGCTGGTCGAGCGGCATGAGGCGCTGCGCACGACCATAGACGCGCGTCCAATGCAGACGGTGGTGTCCATCGGGCGGCTGCCGGTGGAGGTGACGGAGGTGGGCGATGCCAATGCGGTGGCGGGTGCCGTCGCGGAACTGCGCGCACGGCTGTCGGCGGGGGCGTTCGCGTACCCACAAGAATTCCCCATGCGCACCGGTTTGGTGGCGGTCGACGGTCAGGTGCACCGGATCGTCCTCATCTTCTGCCACGTCGCCACGGACTGGCAGGGAGCCGAGGTGGTCGCGCGAGACATCCGGCTGATGCTGCGCGGTGCGCAGCCGCCAACGCCCCGCCGGCACCCACTGGACCTGGCCCGCTGGCAGCAGACCGAGGGCCAGGAGCAATCCCGCCGCGCCGTGGACTATTGGGCCGGCCAGCACCGGTCGATCCCGGCCACGATGTTCGCCGTCGAGGGTGACCATCCCGACCCGCCGCATCACCAGGCCACGCTGACCTCCCACGCCCTCGACGGCGCGGCCCGCGTGGTCGCCGCGCGGCAGCGGGTCAGCACGACCACCGTGCTGCTGGCCGCGACCGCCGGGCTCATCGGCGCCCGCGCGGGAAACTCGATCTGCGCCATGCACACCCTGGTGAGCAACCGGTTCCAGGAGGGCCACGCCGACGTCGTCGGGATGCTCGGGCAAAACGGCCTGCTGGTCGTCGATCTGGCCGACGACCCAGGGTTCGACCAACTGGTGGAGCGCACGTGGCGGGCCGCGCTGCGCTGTTACCGGCGCGCCTACTACGACCAGGACATGCTCGACACCGCGCTCGCCGAGATACACCGGGAGCGGGCTGCCGTGGTCAACCCGTTCTGCTGCTTCAACGACATGCGCTCCACTATGGACACCGAGCCTGGCCCCCCGGCCGCACTGCCCGACGAGGCCGCGATCCGCGCCGCGCTGCCAGACAGCGCGCTGACGGTCTCGCCGCATGCGCCGCTCAACTGCCGGTTCTGCCTGCGGGTCGAGCCGGCCACGGGCCCGCTGACCGTGACCGTGCTCGCCGACAGCCGCGCCCTGTCCGGGGTCCACATCGGACAGTTACTGGTGGACCTGGAGCGTCGCGTGGTCGACGCCGCCTTTGCCCGACAGCGCGTCTGAGCACAGCCTCTGCAAAACGCCGTATTCGCAGGCCCGCGCGATCGCCTGCGCCTGCGCGAGCAGCGCACGCGGGTCACCCGCGCCCAGCCCGGCCAGGTCGATCAGCACGTGCGCCTCGGTGAACCGGTCGCCCGCGCCACGCGCCAGCGCAAGCGCCTCCATCAGCGTATCCACGCTGCCGTGCAGCGACCCGATGGTGTGCAGCACGCTCGCCTCAAGCCGTGGCTCCGGTGGCTCGCGCGACAGCGCGAGCGCCGCCTTCGCCAGGTCATCGGCCTTGTCGCGCTCGCACCGGTCGCGGTGGATGCGGGCCAGCACGTTGAGCGTCGTGGCCTGTCCCCGGCTGCCGGTCTCGATGTGCAGTTGCAGCGCCTCCGTCAGCCGCTCCCGCGCCTCGTCGAGCCGGCCCATCCAGTACAGCGCGGCGCCGAGGTTGTGCAGGACCAGTGCCTGGCTGCCGACCGCCCGGTTCTTGCGGGCCAGTATCAACGACGCATGGCAATAATCGACGGCCTCATCGAGCAGGCCCAGATCTGTCGCAACGATCGAGAGGTTGTTCAGGTTGACCGCCTCGCCGCCGGTCCAACCGGTGCGCCGGGCGAGCTCCAGCGCCTGCTCCAGCGTGGCTCGCGCGGCCCGGAGCCGCCCGGTCATGCGATACACCGGGCCGAGCGCGCCCAGCGCGCCCGACTCGCCCTCGGCCCAGTGCGCCCGCCGGGCGCAGTCGATCGCGAGATGTAGCTCCTGGATCGCGTCGTCGAATCGCTCAAGACGCCAATGCAGCCTGCCCAGGCTCAGGTGCCCGGCCGCCTCGGCCTGCTCGTTGCGGTCGGCCTGCGCCGCGGACAGGGCGGCGTGCGCGGCGACGGCCCATTCGACAGTCCGCATGCACAGCCAGTAGTAGCCGTGCAGCGTGTCGGCGAGCGTGTATGCGAACACCAGCGGCCCGTGCTCGCTCGCGTAGCGGATCGACTCGGTGAGGTTGGACCGTTCGGCGTCGAGCCAGGCCCGCGCGTCGGCGTGGTCGGACAGCTCCAGCGGGGCGGGCAGCACCAGCGATTCGGGCAGCGGCATCCGGGCCCGCTGCGGGTACAGGCGTTGGGCGGCAACGTCCGCTGTGGACAGGTACCAGCCCAGCAGCCGGTGCAGCACGGTCTCGCCTTCGGGACCCTGCGCCAGCTCGGTGGCGTAGAGCCGCAACAGGTCGTGGCAGCCGAACCGGCCCGGCTCGCGCTCGGCAACGAGATGGGCGTCGGCCAGCCGGGCCAGCAGGCTCGCCGCCCCGTCGCGGGTGACGCCGAGCATCGCCGCGCCGGACTCGGCCGTGATCTCCGCGCCCGGTACCAGACCGAAGCATCGGAACATGCGCCGGGCCGAGGCCGGCAGCGCACGATAGGACACCTCGAAGGCCGCCCGCACGGCCATCTGCTCATCGTCGCGCACCGCCAGCGTGTCCAGGCCGTTGTCGCGACGCAGCCGGGCCACGTAGTCGGTGACCGTCTCATGTGGACGGCTGGACAGGTCGGCGGCCGCGATCCGCAGCGCCAGCGGCAGCCGCGCGCACGCCTCGGCCAGCTGGGTGACCGCGGCCGCCTCGGCCGTCACACGCCGCCCGC
>NZ_QJUG01000345.1 GCF_003426775.1 Allorhizocola rhizosphaerae
CAGGTCCATCCCCGGGGCGATCACCGTCAGCCCGGTCTGCACGATCGGCAGCTGCTGGGTCTGCTCGGTCAGCGCCTCCTGCTGGACGACCTTCTTGGGCGCAGGCGCGGGCCTTCCCTTCTTCAACACAGTTGGCTGGCCCGCCACGATGAGGGTCACGGTGTCGCACACCCTTGCCACGGCCTGGTTGAGCCGGCCAACCAGATCGGCGAACTCCACGCCCGCCTCGGTCGGCGGCACCACCGACAGCCCCACCTCCGGGCTCACGAGCACGACGCCGACATTGCTGCGCTCGATCGCTTCGGCGAGCTGGGCCACGAGCTCGCCCGCGTCCGTGCGCCCCAGCAGCCCGGCGGCCCAGCCGCCCAGGTCGTCGACCAGCAGGGGCACGTCGGCCGCGCTGATCGTCTCGATCAGCCCGCCCGGCTCGCCGCCGGTCTCGACCGTCTCCCACGACGCGGGCCGGCGGAAGCGGTGGGCCGCGATGCGCTCGGCGAACGCGGCGTCGCCCTCGTCCGCCGCGGCGGTCGCCACATATCGCACGCGCTCCGCCTCGTCCAGCAGAGACTCCGCATAAGCGCTCTTGCCCGAGCGAATCCCGCCCAGCACCAAGACCTTCCCTCCGACCATGCTCCAGAGGTTAGCGTCTAATCTGATCCACATGACATGGCGTTGGCGGTATGAAGCAGAAAACGGCAAACCTGTGGACGGGCCGCGGGAAGACTTCACCAGCCAGGCCGACGCCGAGTCGTGGCTGGGCCAGACCTGGCGCGACCTGCTGGGCTCGGGCATCGCGACGGCCGTGCTGGTCGAGGACGACCGCGTCGAGTACAAGATGTCCCTCAAGCCCTAATTCTTTGCTCCTGCTAAAGCAAGTCGCGGGCGGACCGCCCTTGGTGGCGGCGTCTTCCGTCCCGATCTTGGGGCCCCCACCCCAAGATCGCTCAGTCCAGACGCCGCCGGCGGTCCGCGGGTTTGGTCGCTCTTGCCCGCAGGTGGACGCGCTCACCCTGCGGGCCGAAAATGTTCAGCAGCTCCAGCGGTTGCGGGCCCGCGTTGGCCAGAGCGTGCGGGATGCGGCAGTCGAACTCGGCCGCCTCGCCCGCCTCGACCACGAACTCGCTGTCGCCGAGCACGAGCCGCAGGCGCCCGCTGATCACATACACCCATTCGTAGCCTTCGTGCGTCTTGAGCTCCAGGTGCTTCACCGGTGAGGCGGGCATGATCTGCTTGAACACCCGGATCCCGCCCGGGTCGCGGGTAAGCGGCACCCAGGTCGAGCCGCCGCGCTTGACCGGGCGTGGGTGCACGCGCGGATCACCCGTCTGGGGCGCGCCCACGAGCTCGTCCAGCGGCACCTGATAGGCCCGCGCCAGCGGGAGCAGCAGTTCGAGGGTGGGCCTGCGCCCGCCTGACTCCAATCGCGACAGTGTGCTGACCGAGATGCCCGTGGTCTCGGCCAGTTGCTCCAGCGTGGTGCCGCGCTGCCTGCGCAGCGCGCGCAGCCTCGGCCCGACCGCGTTCAACACGGTGTGCAGCTCGTTTGCCATAACAGCAAGTTTCCTTGCCGATCCCATCCGGTACCACGCAGACTCGCCCGTATGACCAACGATGTTGTAGTGATCGGGGGCGGCGTGTCCGGGCTGGCCGGGGCCTTGGCACTGGCCAGGGCGCGCCGTTCGGTGCTCGTCGTGGACGCGGGGGAGCCCAGGAACGCGCCCGCCGCGCACACCCACGGATATCTCACGCGCGACGGCATCCCGCCGCGCGAACTGTTGAAGATCGGCCGGCTGGAGGTTCGCGGGTATGGCGCGCAGGTCGTCGACGGCACGGTGACCGCGGTCAAACGCCTGCCGGATGGGCGTTTCCGCGTGGCGCTCGCCGACGGGACCGAACACGAGGCACGCCGCGTCCTCGTCGCCACGGGCCTGGACGACGTGCTGCCGGATGTGCCGGGATTGAGTGAGCGCTGGGGACGCGATGTCGTGCACTGCCCCTACTGCTTCGGGTGGGACCTGCGCGACCAGCCGCTCGGCGTGCTCGCCACCGGGCCGCGTGCGGTCGAGGTCGCCTTGATGTGGCGGCAATGGAGCCCGGACATCGTGCTGTTCCAGCACACCCAGCCGCCGGTGGACGACAAGCGGCTGGAGGCGCGCGGCATCACCGTGGTCGCGGGCGAGGTCGTGAGCATCGAGGTCACCAACGACCGCCTCAGCGGCGTGCGCCTGCGCTCCGGCGAGGTGATCGCGCGGCGTGCCATCGTCGTGGAGCCCCAATTCGAGCCGCGCCGCTCCCTTGTGGACGGTGACGACACCAGCGGGATCTGGTTCGCGGGCAACGCCGACGACGTCAAGGCCGGTCTCATGCAGTCGGCCGCCTTGGGCGTCACGGCCGCCGTAGCAATCAACGCCGACCTCACCGAGGAAGACACCGCCCTCGCCCTCCAGCGTTGATTATGAACTTACGTCCATGCTCGACGGCGCGTCGCGATGCCAACTTCATGATCAACGACGTGGTGGCGCGTATACCCGGCCGGGCGGCCATTCCCACGGCGAGCGCCTTGATCGCCACGCCGCCGGCCGCTGAGGCTGGATTGTTGCCACGCGCTGAGCGACGGCTGGATTGTTGCCACGCGCTGAGCGAGAGCTGGATTGTTGCCACGCGCTGAGCGACGGCTGGATTGTTGCCACGCGGTGAGCGAGAGCTGGATCGTTGCCACGCGCTGAGCGAAGGCTTGATCGATGTCACGCCTGGAGTGCGGAAGCGCTTTCTGGCACCCCAGGCGTGACTTGGATCAACGCAATGCCCAGGGCGTGACAACGATCAAGAGCCGCTACGGGCGCTTGGCCGGGGAGACCGTCTTGGCCGGATCGCGCTCGGTGATCGGGTCCACGATTTCGTCGATCTTCTTCAGCAGGCCGGCCTCAAGCTTGACCCCGCTGGCCTTCACGTTGTCGTGGACCTGCTCCGGGCGGGTTGCGCCGATGATGGCCGACGAGACGTTGGGGTTCTGCAGCACCCAGGCCACGGCAAGCTGGGCCATGGTCAGCCCGGCCTGCTCGGCCAGCGGGCGCAGCTGCTGCACCCGGGTCAGGGTCTCCTCGGACAGCCAGTGCGCGACGAAGCCGGCGCCCGACTTCTCGTCGGTCGCGCGCGAGCCGGCGGGCGGGGGCTGGCCCGGAAGATATTTGCCCGTGAGCACGCCCTGCGCCAGCGGCGACCACACGATCTGGCCAATGCCGAGCTCCTCACACGTGGGGACCACCTCGGCCTCGATGACCCGCCAGAGCATCGAGTATTGCGGCTGGCTGGACACCAGCGGCACCTTCAGCTCGGTGGCGAGCGCGTGCGCGGCCCGGATCTCCGAAGCCTTCCACTCGGACACGCCGATATAGTGCGCCTTTCCACTGTGGACAATGTCCGCGAACGCGACCATCGTCTCCTCCAGCGGGGTGGAGTAGTCGTAGCGGTGCGCTTGATAAAGGTCCACATAGTCCGTCTGCAGCCGCTTCAGCGAGCCGTTGATGGACTCCATGATGTGCTTGCGGGACAGCCCACGGTCGTTGCGCCCCAGCCCGGTGGGCCAGAAGACCTTCGTGAAGATCTCCAGCCCCTCCCGGCGCTCGCCCTTCAGCGCCCGCCCGAGCACAGCCTCGGCGCGCGTGCCGGCGTAGACGTCTGCCGTGTCGAAGGTCGTGATGCCGCTGTCGAGCGCCGCCTTGACGCAGGCGTGCGCCGCATCCTCCTCAACCTGCGAACCATGGGTGATCCAGTTTCCGTACGAGATCTCGCTGACGAGCATGCCTGATCGGCCAAGGTGCCTAAACTCCATGGCGCAACCCTATCCGGCTTCTGTCGGCTGCCAGTGACCATGCTGCGACCGGCAGCCACAGATAGCCGGGCCACAGCGCGAGCCGCTCGGCCAGCCCACCGAACTCGGCACTGCCCGTCAGGGCCAGAAAGGCCACAGTGCCAACGAGCGACACGACCCCGACCACCAAAGCAAGCGCGCGTTGACGGCCGCGCAACGCCACCCCCAGCGTGATGATCGCCACTGGCTGGGCGAGGAACACGGGCAGCGACAGCAGCGAGTGCAGTGCCAGGTCGCGATCGAGCGGGACCAGGCCGGTCCCGATAGAGCTCAAACCCGATACCACCCAGAGCACGACGGAAACCGTGGCCGCGACGCCGGAGGGCAACGTGCGGCGCAGCAGGACCGCGCCCACGAGCAGCAGCAGGCCGAAGACCACGAAGGACGCGTTCATCAGGCCGTGCCAGGGCGAGCAGACCGGCACCGGCCCGTGTGGATAGTCCACGGTCGTGCATGTCGCCGCGCTGAGATCGCTGATGGTGTTGTCCACGAAGCTGTATGGCGCGGTCACCTTGGCTGCCGTGACGAACTCCGACACCACATACAGCGGCTGCACGAACCACATCAGAGCACCCGCTCCAGCACGCACTACAACACCGGCTTGGTGTCGGCCAGCAGGCGGTCGAGCTCCTCCATCACCGCCTGGCGGCTGGGCAGCAGCGGATCGATGAACGGCCGGCCCTTGCGATCCAATGCGCCCCAACGCCCCTCTGGCGAAGCAACCAGGAACGCCACCGGGTGGATCACCAAAGCCGGGTGCACCGGCGGCACGATCATCTTGCCACCCCGCTCGACGATGCCCTTGCGGCCACCCGCGTCCACGATGGCCAGTCCCTCATCGGAGAAGCCGTCGATGTAGCGCCCGTCGGTCAGGGCCGTGGCGAACCCGGTGAACTGGAACGGCACGACCACCCGCCCCTGCTTGTCCACCGCGCCCCAGCCACCCCGGCGCACCGCCGCGAGCCCGCGCCGGAACGGCCGCACATCCTCGAACCCGGTCGAGATGGCCACCTTGCCGAACTTGTCGATGGCGATCCAGCCGCCGTTGCCGTCCTTGGACACCCACGCGAGCCCGTCGGAGAACGAGCCGACGCCGAGCAGCCCGACCGACGCGTCGATCTGCCGCTTGCCCGCCTCGTCGATCAGCTCCCAGTTCGGCGTCTCGCGTCGGCGCACCCAGGCCACCCCGTCCCGGAACGGCTGCACGTCGGCGAACGCGGGCTTGATCACCTGCTGCCCGTCGGAGTCGACGAACCCCCAGCACTGCTTGCGCTCGTCGAACTTCGGCGACGGGGGCTTCTTGATTTGCAAAATCTCTTCTTTGGTACGGGGATAGGGCCCCATGCCGTTCTCGGCGATCTTCAGTGAGACCGCGTCGAGCGCCATCTCGGTGCGCGCGATCAGCTCCGGGTCTTCGACCTTGCGCAGCTCCAGCGCGGCTTCGAAGTGGTTGAACGCCTCGATGTAACGCCCCTGGTCCAGACAGGACCGCCCGGCGTGCTCGTGCAGGGTCGCGCGCAGCCGGTCGGGCAGCTCCGTGGAGTTGGCCTCGGCGAACAGCCGGTCGGCCTCCGCGAAGTCGCCGCGCCACTGCAGCACATGCGCCAGCCGTGCCTTGGCGATCGCGATGCGCCGCAGCTCACCGGTCGCCTCGGCGTGCACGAGCGCCATCTTGCCGTCCGAGAGCGCCTTGGTCAGATCGCCCAGGATCCGCGACACAACCGCGCGCAGGCTCAGCAGCCGCGCCCGGGTCGCGTTATCCGTCGCGGGGGTCAGCTTCTCGGTCAGCTTGTCGCGGATCTCGCGCAGCTCGTCGGGGTTGTCGACCAGCTCGCGCAGCGTCTCGTGATGGAAGTGCCATTCTTTGGCCGCGAGCACCTGCTCCGGATCGGGCCCGCTCTCCTCAAGCGAGGCTTCAGGCGAAGGCTCCTCCTCGACCTCCAGCGGCGCGGGGGCGGGCGCGCCCAGCTTGACCACGACCGGGTGCATCATCGTCGGCGCGGTCAGCGCGGTCGCGGCACCGGCCGCGCTCTGCGCCACGGGCATGACCGTGTCGGGCGTGGCCACGGCCGGCGAGGTCGGGATGCCCGTCACCGGCACACCCGTCACGGGCGCGTTCGGCATCGCGGTCACCGGGGCATTGGGCATGGCCGTGACCGGCGCGTTGTGCGGCATCTGCTGACCGGGCATCGCCGTCACGGGCGCATTGTGCGGCAACTGTGGACCCATCTGCGGGCCCGCTTGCGGGCCCATCTGGGGACCGTTGTGCGGCATCTGCTGACCGGGCGGCGGAGGTGGCGGCATGGGCGGCCGCTGGCCCGGCGGCGGTGGCGGCATCACCGGCCGGCCGTGCGGCTGCTGGTGTGGCGGTGGTCCCATGCGCCCAGGTGGCGGGGGCGGCGGGCC
>NZ_QJUG01000346.1 GCF_003426775.1 Allorhizocola rhizosphaerae
CGGGCGAGGTCACGGGCGTCGGCGGCGCGGCACTCGCGCTCGTCGAGGGCCGCCTCGCCGGGCTGGCCGCGGCCGACCGCGCGCTTCCGGTCAGCCTGCTGCGGCGGCGCGAGTCGTTGCGCCGCTTCGCCTCCGCGATGGCGGCAATCCACCGGGTCGAGCCCGGCGTGCCGGAGGACGTCTTGGTTTGCAGGTGTGAAGACGTGAAATCGACCGCGATCCGCCGGGCATGCGCAGAATTGGGTGTTGTGGACGGGAGAGGCGCGAAGCTGATGACGCGGGCGGGCATGGGCTGGTGCCAGGGCCGGGTGTGCGGGCACGCAGTCGCCCACCTCGTCGCCTCCGCGCACGAGCGCCCGGTCACTGCAGCCGACCTGCTCGCCTTCGCCAACCGCCCGATCGCCCAGCCCATCACCCTGCACGACCTCGCCGACCGGATGGGGTAACGCTCCAGCCCGCTCACTTCCCATCGATGGATGCGTTCAACACGTTCTCGCCCGGCCACCCGGGTTCGGCGAACGCCACCGGGATCGTCACCAGGTCGGACTCTGCCAATGCCCGCCGTGTCAGGTCAGCGATCACCCGCAGATCGTGCACACGATCTCCCCGGGACCTTCACAGCAGTGTCGGCTCGCTGCCCATACTGGACGGATGAGCGCGGAGGCAGCCAAGCAAATGCCGGAGAAGCCCTTGGGGTTCTTCAATGTCGTGCGGATCGTGGGGATCGCCGGTTCCATGCAGCTGCTGCTCGTATGCTACTTCATCCTTGTGGTGCCGGCGCTCTTGACCAGGCCGGAGCTTTACGCGGCCGGGTTCATCCTCTTTGCCGTCACGGCGTTGTTCAGCCGAGGGCAGCTGTTCTGGCGGGTGTCCGGCGGGGCCGTGAGTTGGTTCACCGGCATCCTGCTGGCCGTCTACTACGTCCTGCGCACCGGAATCCTGTGGGACTACTTGGAGTATTGGCTTGCGCATCTGGTACCCGCCGGGGCCCTCATCGTCTGCCTCGGCGCTCTGGGCTGGGCGGTCGCGTCGGGGCGCCGACGCCTGTCGTGGGTGTTCGCGGGCGCGGCGACGGTTTCGACGTGGGCGATCATCTACCTGCACGACACTCTGCCCAACCCGCAGACCTGCTGCCCGTGGTGAAGTGGTTAGTCTGGGAAGCATGAGCGACCTTGGCCTGTTCGGGCCGGGCTCGGTGACCTGGCGGGTGCACGCCGAGCCGATCCTGATGCTGGCCGGGCTGCGAGCGCTGTTCCTGCAGTCGCTGCACCCCCGTGCGCTGGCGGGTGTGCTTCGCAACTCCGGCTACAAGCGCGACCCGTGGGGCCGGCTGATGCGCACGATCAACTATGTCGCCACGGTGATCTACGGGACCACCGAGCAGGCGCGGGCGGCCGGCGCCCGGGTGCGGGCGATCCACGCACGCCTCGGCGTGGACGAACCGGATCTGCTTCTCTGGGTGCACGTGACCGAGGTCGAGTCCTTTGTGGACACTGCCCGCCGGGCGGGCCTCAAGCTCACCGACGCCGAGGTGGACACCTATCTGTCCGAGCAGCGCCGCGCGGCCGAGCTGGTCGGGCTCGACCCGTCCACTGTGCCGGGCACGCAAGCCCAGTTGCGCGACTACTACCGTCGCGTGCGCCCGGAGCTCGCCATGACCAAGGATGCCGCCGAAACCCTTGCCTTCCTTTGGGTACCGCCCCTGCCGTGGTACCTGACGCTGTCCCCGGTGCGCGTGGCCTACACGGGTGCCGCCGCGACCGCGTTCGGCCTGATGCCCGCATGGGCCCGGCGCATGTACGGAGCGCCCGGACTGTCCACAACGGACATCACGGCCGGAATCACCGTGCG
Source organism: Allorhizocola rhizosphaerae (assembly GCF_003426775.1). Lineage (GTDB taxonomy): Bacteria > Actinomycetota > Actinomycetes > Mycobacteriales > Micromonosporaceae > Allorhizocola > Allorhizocola rhizosphaerae. Next base: position 1,852 of record NZ_QJUG01000346.1, read on the forward strand.
CACGCTGCGGACGGCCCTCGGCGCGCTGCCGCACAGCGTGTTCGAAGGCCCGCTCTATCGGGCCGCGATGGAGCGGTCGGCGAGCATGCGCACTGCCAGCGCCCCCAGCACGGTGGCCATGAACCAGCGCTGAATCCGCATCCACGTGGGTCGCTTGGCCAGCCACCCCGAGATGTGCCCGGCGCTGAGCACGATCAGGAAGTTCACGCTCAGCGCGATCGCGATCTGCACCAGCCCGAGGATCAGGCCCTGCCCGGCCACGCTTCCTCGGGCCGGGTCGATGAACTGGGGCAGCAGCGATAGGTACAGCACGGCGATCTTCGGGTTGAGCAGGCTGGTGACCATGCCCATGGCGAACAGTCGGCGGCGCGGATCGGGCGCGAGTTCCTGCGGGGCGAACACCGAGCCGTTCTTGCGCAGCGACTGCCAGGCGAGCCACAGGAGATAGAGCGCACCGAAGATCTTCAGTGCCTGGTAGAGCACCGGGACCGTGGCGAACAGCGCGGTCAGGCCAAGGGCCGTCCCAGCCAGGTACACGAGGAAGCCTGCGGCCACACCGAGCAGCGACACCAGGCCGGCCGCCCGGCCCTGCGACAGGGTCCGGGAGACCAGGTAGATCATGTTGGGGCCGGGCGTGAGCACGAGGCCCAGCGCCACGAGCGCGATGCCAAGGACAGCCGCCGTGCTCATGGGCGGCGAGCCCCAATCGGACTTCCAGCGTCCGCCCAGCCTGTGTTGACCATGGCCTTGACTCTTGCCGCACACGCCCCGGGCGTCGAGGGCCAATCAGCTCTCGGTGGATCTCGAGTGCTCCATGAACCACTCGGTGAACTCGGTGGCCCGTCCGTCGGGCGCGAACCGGATCACCCACAGGTTGCTGAAGGTCTCATCCGGGTACGTCGTCACGCCTCGCAGGATGCCCAGCTCATCGCCGTCCACGACCGGCTCCCAGTCGAACGAGTACTCGCCCGGCTCGTCCTGCCGGTCCAGCCAGCCCTCGACGATGGCGTCGACACCGCGCCACGGCGGGCGGAACGGGGCCGTGTAGTACTCGGCGTCGTCGGTGAACAGGGCCCGGATGTCCGCCGGGTCGTTGGTGCGCCAGGCGCGCACATACCCGTCGACCCATTTCTTGAGCGTCATGCCCCAAGCTTTCCCATGCGCGCGGCGCGCCAAAAGCCGGGGTGCCCCAAGTTGAGCACCCCGGCCGGGTGTCGTCGGCTACAGACCGACCTCGACCTCCCGCTTCTCAACCTCACGGGAGACTTCCTTCTCGACTTCCGCCATCGCACACCTCCTCACGGGTATGACCTTTGTGGGGACCCCGCGCCGAAGAGCGTAACCGTTCTTGACGGGAGTACAACACTCGACGGAAGTCGAATGTTTAAGATGTGATCCGTGTCGATGGTCTCCGTCTTGGACTTTGCCGCGGCTGCGCGCGCCGCTGTCCAGCCCCACGTGTGGGATTTCATCGAGGGTGGCAGCGGGGCCGAGCTGACCCTGGACGCGAACCGTCAACTCTTCGACAGCGCCCTTATAAGGCCAAGAGTCCTGATTGATGTGTCTATTTGCGACACTTCGGCACGCATGCTCGGCGATCGTGTGCCTGCGCCCATCGGCCTGGCCCCGATCGCGTACCACCAAATGGTCCACCAGGCGGGTGAGGTCGCCACGGCCCAGGCGCTCGACGGCACGCCGATGATCGTGAGCTTCTTCGCCAGCCGCACGCTGGACGACATCGCCGGCGCCGCGACCGGTCCGCTGTGGCTGCAGCTGTACTGGCTGCAGCGCCGCGACGTGCTGGCCGGGCTGGTGAAGCGGGCCCAGGATCTGGGCTACCGGGCGATCGTGCTGACCGTCGACGCGCCGCGCATCGGCCGGCGCCTGCGCGACATCCGCAACGGCTTCGGCATCCCGCCGCACATCAAGGCTGCCAACATCGAAGAGCAGCTGATGGAGTCGACCTATCAGGCCGACGGGATCGCCGCGCACGCCGCGCTCACCTTCGACCAGACCGTCACGTGGGCCGATCTCGCCTGGCTCAAGGGCCTGTCCGAGCTCCCGCTGGTGCTCAAGGGTGTGCTCACGGCCGAGGATGCGGCACTCGCGGTCGAGCACGGCGCCGACGCGGTCATCGTGTCCAACCACGGCGGGCGCCAGCTCGACGGGGCCGTGCCGAGCCTGCGCGCGCTACCGGAGGTGGTCGCGGCGGTGAACGGGCGATGTCCGGTCTATTTGGACAGTGGCGTGCGCACCGGGCGGGATGTCTTTGTGGCGCTTGCTCTCGGGGCCAGTGCTGTGTTCGTCGGCCGGCCCATGCTGTGGGCGCTGGCGACCGAGCGCGTGCCGGACCTGTTGACCCTGCTGCAAACCGAACTGGAGAACACGATGGCGCTTGCGGGCCGTCCGACCCTGGCGAGGATCGATCGGGGTGCGCTGTGGAGCTGATCCGTGAGGCGATGCACGCTTCGGTGAGCGATCCCGTCGCCAGCTCGATGAACTTCCTCAACGAAATCGCCGGGCGTTTCCCCGACGCCATCTCCCTGGCGGCCGGCCGGCCCTATGAGGGGTTCTACCAAACCACTGACATTTCACGGTACCTGGCCAACTACGCGTCCTATCTGGACGCGCAAGGGGTCGACCCGAGGCGGGCGCTCATGCAGTACGGCCGCACCAACGGCCAGATCCATGGGCTCATCGCGCGCATGCTCGCCGGCGACGAGGGGATCGACGTGCCGCCCGAGTCCATCGGGGTGACGGCCGGGTGCCAGGAGGCGATGGTCATCGTGCTGCGCGGCATCTGCGCGGGCTCGGATGACGTGCTGCTTGCCGCCTCGCCGTGCTACGTGGGGATCACCGGTGCGGCCCGCCTGCTCGGCGTGGAGGTTGTCCCGGTACCAAGTGACAACGGTTTTGACCCTGAAAGCGTGGCGCGTGTGGCAGCCGCCGTCCGCAGTGCGGGCAAGAACCCACGCGCGCTCTATCTGGTGCCAGACTTTTCCAACCCCCGCGGGGACTGTCTCGATGTGCCGACCCGGCACCGGTTGCTTGAGGTGGCAAGGGAGTCGCGGCTGCTGATCCTCGAAGACGACCCGTATGGACTGTTCGGATTGGACGATCGCGCACGGCCGAGGCTGAAAGCCCTTGACACCAATAGGGATGTCATCTATCTCGGGTCGTTCGCCAAGTCGTGCTTCCCCGGGGCGCGGGTCGGGTTCTTCGTCGCCGACCAGGAGGTCGTCGACGCGGCCGGGCGGCGCACGCTGCTGGCCGACGAGCTTTCGGCCATCAAGAGCATGCTCACCGTCAACACCTCGCCCATCAGCCAGGCCGTCGTCGGTGGCATGCTGCTGGAGGCAGACTGCAGCCTGCGCGCGCTGAACGCGTCCAAAGTGGAGTTCTACCGGTCCAATCTGCTCGCGCTGCTCGACTCGCTCGCGACGCACATGCCGCCGTCCGTCACCTGGAACACGCCCGCGGGCGGGTTCTTCGCGGTCGTGAAGGTGCCCGTGCTCGCCGATATCGCGCTGCTGGAGAAGTCGGCGGCGGCCTATGGTGTGCTGTGGACGCCGATGAGCTTCTTCTATCCGGAGGGCGGCGGCGAGCACGCGATCCGGCTGGCCAGCAGCTATCTGTCGGCGGCCGAGATCGACGAGGGCGTGCGCAGGCTGGCCGCGCTGCTGTCGGACGCGGCCGCGTAGGAGCGCACCAGCGTCACGACGGTCAGCACGGTCAGCGCGTGCGGCAGGAGCTTGAGCTGATCGTGCAGCAGCACCGTCTGGGGCATCAAGCTGTAGGTGCCGCCGTCGATGCCCACGAAGCCGAACGGGTACCACATTAGGGCCTCGCTCCACGGCGCCATGTCGCGCGGCAGGACGATCCCGACGTAGGCGATGATCGCCACTTCGAGCACGACCAGCGCGAGCAAAACCTTTGCTGGCCAGGGCGCCCTGAGCCGTCCAATCAGGACCATCCCGGCGAACCACAGCACGACCGCCACGGTCGTGCCCTGCCACCACTCGCCGACGATGATGCCCGCCCCCGGGATATAGGCGATCACCAGCATGCCCGCCGCGAGGCCGGCGGGCACGGTGATGGCGGGGCGGGCGAGGCGGCTGCGGCGGGCGGACAACCACGCCACCCAGGCGGCGAGCGGGATGACGATCGCTGCGGGCAGGAGGAACGGGAGGACGAATTCGCGGCCCTGCGTCAGGGCGTGCCCTGTGCTCATGGCGGCGGCCCAGGCGATGACGACCGCGAACGGGGTGCCGACGAGTGCCGCGGCGCGGCCAAAGTTTGTCATGGTGGGGGTGTCTCCGGGTTCGGTCATGGCGGTCCACGCCACGTTGGCCAGGTCGCGGGCGGGGGTGGGGGAGTGGCGCAGCAGATCGGCGATCTCCTCGCCATA
>NZ_QJUG01000347.1 GCF_003426775.1 Allorhizocola rhizosphaerae
CAGGCCCTGCTTGCGGGTCTCTACGCGCCTCAATCACCAGACGCGTGGCGCGCTCGCGCAACTCGTCCGGGTACTTCTTCGGTGCCGCCATAACAGCCAATCCTCCGGGTGTTCGATGTCTCCATCAAACCCGGGGCGGAACAGATCGTCGAGGTGTGCCGGCGCGGTGACCGTTCGGTCGGTCAGGTCGCCAAGGATTTCGATTTGACCGAGACCGCGGTCCGGGACTGGGTACGCCAGGCAGACCTCGACACGGGCGTGCGTACGGACGGTTTGACCAGCGCGGAGCGTGAGGAACTGACCCGGTTGCGGCGGGAGAACCGGCGCCTTGCCGAGCATGTGGAGATTCTCAAACGGGCCACGGCTTTCTTCGCGAAGGAGACCCGGTGAACGTGTACCCGTTCATCGAGGCGGAAAAGTCGCAGCAGCACAACGTGAAACGCGCCTGTGTGCTGCTCAAGGTCTCCCGCTCCGCCTTCTACGCCGACCGGGCCGCCCCGACCTCGCGCCGGGAACACGACGACGCCTAGTGCGCAGTTCCTCAATCGGGTGTCGTTACAGGTGGTAGGTGAACCTGCGTCGGTAGATGCGTTTTGGGTGGTGGGGGTCGTCCCCAGATCCAGGGTTTGGCTTTGGCGTTGAGCTGCGCGGTGGCTACTTCGGTGGCCACGGCGATGTCGTGGGTGCTGACGAGTTCCTGCCCGGCCAGGCCTTGCCGCCGGAACATGCGCCACCAGGGTGACCCCGGCCGGCATCACCGAGATCGCCCGACATCCCCTGTCCACCCCGGGTAACCCGCGCATCCTCGACGAGCACTACCCCCACCACCCGGGCGGCAACCATCCCCGGCCGCCCCGCCCACGCCCACGGACCAAGGCCGAGACCGACTTTCTGGCCATCGGCGACGGCGCCCACCAGTGGCTCATCGAGGCCGCCGCCACCGGCACCACCCGGGTACGGGCCAAGATGGCCCGCGCGGTCGAGTTCGCCGCGGTCATGGGTGCAGGCAAGGTCGACCAGGCCCTTGGCCTGGCTGCGGCCGCGGGTCGCTTCGACGAACACGACCTCGGCTCGATCCTGGACCACCTCGCCCTGCACGGCGAGGCCGGCGACCTGGTCCGCGCCGACGAGACCCATTCGGCCCAACCCGGAACCAGCTCATGGAAGAGATTCGGCGCATGACCACCACCACCGCAATGGACACCACGACGATCGACACGATGATGGATACGACCGCAGCCAGGCCCCGCAAACCGCCGGGCGTCAACGCCGACCCCGCCGCCCCTTCCCGGCGAGCTGGAAAAGTTGCTGCGCCGTATGCGGTTGCCCTACCTGCGCGCCGCCGCACCCGACGTCATCGCCACCGCCAAGGCGCAACGCTGGGACCCGGCCGAGGTCCTACGAGTGCTGCTCACTGAAGAGGTCATCGGCCGCGACGCTGCCACCAGGCGAATGCGGCGCAAAACCGCCAACTTCCCTGCCGGCAAAACGTTTGCCACCTGGCGGCCCGGCGAGTCGTCGATCCCCGCCCCTACCCAGCAGGCACTGTCCACACTGGAATGGATCGGCCGAGCCGAGAACCTCGCCGTCGCCGGACCCTCCGGCACCGGCAAGTCACACTTCGTAGAAGCGTTGGCGCACACCGCAATCGACGCCGACCTCAAAGTCGCCTGGTTCACCCTGGAAACCCTGACCGCCACCATCGGCCGGGCCAAGGCCGACGCCTCGATCGCCCGCACCGTCGCCCGGATCTGCCGCTGCGACCTGATCGTGGTCGACGACATCGGCATGCTACCCGCAGGCCAGGACGCCGCCGAAGCGTTCTACCGCATCATCGACGCCGCCTACGAACGCCGATCCATCGCCGTCACCAGCAACATCCACCCCTCCGGCTTCGACACCATCATGCCCAAAACCCTTGCCACCGCAACGGTCGACCGGCTCCTCCACCACGCCCACCTGATCACCACCCAGGGCGACTCACACCGACTCCAGCAGGCCCTCGCCGGCAAGGGGGTGAAAGCCCTAACCTAACCCCACCGGAGGTCACCTGGCCACCAGCATGGGATTCTGCTGTCCGCCCACCAGGACGTCACAAGACCATCGGACAGGACTTCGTCCTGACCCTTGACATACGGGATCGGTTACGCGATCCGTAGCGAGGGCTTCACCTCACTCGAAGACATCATCAATGGTCTGAATCTGGAGGCAGGCGAGGCAAGGCAGCTGATGGATCGCCTTCTCCTCATCAATGTTGTGAAGCGCGGTTTTCTCCTGAGCTGCGCGCGTTGCCGGTGGGAAGCGTTCTACCGGATCGAGCACGTGGGACCGACATTCACCTGCCAAGCCTGCGAACACGTCAGCCCACTAACACACGGCCGATGGTACAAAGAGGACCCAGAGCCGCACATCTACTACGCCCTAGACCAGGTCGTCCGCAATCTGCTGAACCAGCACGGCTACTTGCCGATCCTCGCGGCAGCCGAACTAGGCAAAGACGCGCGCTCAGTCCTCTGGACATCGGAATTCAGCGTCGTCACCGATTCCGACTCCATCGAACTAGACCTCTGCCTCATCGTTGACGGCCGCATCATCGTCGGTGAAGCCAAATCAAACGGAATCCTCAAAGCCGAACACGGAACCCAGGAAGCAGCCAAACGACTCGCTGAGGCCGCACACATCTTGACAGCTGACGAAATCGTCCTGGCTACCACCAAAGAGCGCTGGGCTGCCGGCACCGCCACGCTCGTAGCGCAAGCCCTCGACACCCACTGGAAACGCGGGCCCAGGCCTCGCCTTCGTGAACTGCTAAACGTAGGCTCGGACAGCTAACGGGTGAACGTCTACTCTGGCTCGCCTTGAAGATTGGCCGGTTCCGGACTACTCCGTAGGGCGGCGAGCTCCGCTTCGAATCCGCGACGGTTGAGGCTGTTCAACATTCGCGCGACTACAGCAATGGCAAGATCACGCGTACTTTCCTGCTCTACCGAAGCTTCGCCGATCGTCGTCGATGCCGCCAACTGCCGGTATATGTAGAGGCGTTCCTCACTCACTGATATGTTGCCGAGCACGCGAAGGTGAGAAGTGTCGATGACCCGGTCAAGGCCGTTGCGGGACGCGAGCCAGACACCTATCGCTGCCCGCGGTGACACTGGCGGAAGAAGTAATTGAGCCGCCTCCCAAGTTGTCTCGAAGATGCCGAACCCGGCGTGGACGACATTAACCAGCTCGGCAATCTTGAGTGCTGCCGGAGCTGGGATCGGCGAGGTGTCGTTGCGAGTGGCTATGTGCTTTCTGCCGGCATCGCGGTTGAGTAGCGCAAAGCTCACGTCGAGGATCAAGAGCAGGCTGTGGCGAGGAGGGCTGGGCCCGTCGCTGATACCGGTAGTAATGCTGGCCTTCGCGCGCACGGCGACGTTTCCGTTCGGATCGACGATTTCGCTGGTTAAGCTCGTGAAGTCATCGCCTCGGATCTCGGTAACGGTCCACGGCATAACGGCCGCCGCACCGAAGGCCCCCATGTGGGCAGTAAGCCATGGGGTGATCGGGGCGGCCTCCACCAGTTTGATCAATTCGGTTTCGCGTTGGTGTCCGATGATCCGTGAGACCGCTGATTCCCGAACCGGTGGTGGTGTCGCCGAGCCAGGAGTCAGGATTGCCACCCGGACGACAAAGTCGGCGTCGTGGGGCTCTGCACCTCCGAGAGCACCGGCCGGTTGAAAATTCGATAGAGGGTGTGGACTTTCGCTCCTGACCACAGGCAGAGCAACGCTAACGTCAGTCTTCTCTCTGATCTGGTCCGTGTATGCGATGAACCGATTGATGAGTGTGTCGTCTGTCCTGTTCTCGCCTGGATCAGCCAGACCGCTCACCCCATCGAGGAGTGAGGCCAAGGGCACAACATCCAGCATGCGGGAGAATGCCTCGTGTTCGATGGCGGACGTCAAGGCCACCGGCCTTCCGGAGGCCAGGGACGTGAGGGTTGGCATGAACATCCGCAGAAGACGCGCCAGCCGATGACGATCTTTAGTCGCCGCGGAGAGTTGGCGGCTGGCTCGATCCGTGTCGCGCTGGAACATCAGCGCATACATTTCGGGCGCCGTCGCCGAGTTGCTGTCGATGATTGCGTGACTGCGGTCAATGTCTAGAAGCCGGTCGGCGAAAATATCAGCGAGCTGTGCGACTTCTGCGGCGCTCAGCAGCGGGTCGCCTCCGGTTGATTCAGATGCAGCACGCAGCCAGCGCAAAACGAGAGTCGCGAACTCGAAGTCAGGGGAAAGCAGCAGGCGTTCGGCGACCTGCCTGCGCTGCGGACCAGCGGTCCGCAGGATAAGGCGAACGGCCAGTACGGAGGCGCGTGCACGGGGACTGGCTAGGTCCTGTCCATGTGTGAGTGCGGGCAGCTGAGGTGCGGTGTCTGCAACGGCTTCGGCCAGCTCGGCCGCGAATTCTGATCGGATGTATACCATGCGGTCTAGCAGTTTCGCGATCACGATGCCTGGTTGAGCGGTCCGCAGTAGTGAACCGAGCAGTTCGGCAGGATTCGGCGCATTGGTCAATTCGTCGATGTCCGAGTCCGCGACGTCTCCAGCTGGCAGGCCATATGTGAAGAATCGGTCGAAGTAGCGGTCTGTGCAGACGCGCCGCTCATGCACCCAGTACTCGACATCTGACGCGTCGTGATATGTCGTTCCCAAGACTGCGTCGAACTGGGGAAACAAGGTTTGGAGCAGTCCGAGTGCTGGAGTGCTAGGTCCACCGGAGTGGTCCTCGGAGGCAGAGACCAGAAGCTCGCGGAGCACGCCTTCGCGTCCGCCTGCTGACGCTTCATGATTCAGGATGACTTCCTTGCCGCGCGACACCATCTCGAAGGCGGCGGGGTAGAACATGCGAAGCGCCTCGAGCAACACAACATCGACTACGTTCAGCTCGCCGTGATGCGCTGGCACCGCGAACTCGACCGCGTTGAGATATAGCGTGTGGTCGCGGGCCGTGCGGACACATGGAAGGACTGAGGCGTCCAGCGCGGAGACGAGACGCCAGTAGCCCTGTGGGGTCAGACCGGGGCCACCATGTCGTCCCAATAGAAGCTCAAAATCGCGAAGCAGACGCTGCCGGACGATCGCCGGGTCAACTCTGGGCAGCGACAGCGGCAATTGAACCATCTTGTCCAGAAAATCAGAACCCGACTGACCCGGGTACCGGTCGGCCAAGGCCGCAGCAACCTTCACCTGGTCGAACGCGAGGATATAGACCAGGTTGTGGAAGTCCGCAGCGAGCTTCACCGCCCTCAAAATCGATACAATCTCGTCCTTGTCCAGACGATCTATGTCATCGATCATGACAACGATCCGCTTGCCCGACGCACGTAAAGCGTCGTTGAGACGATCGCGATCACGCTCAAGACTTCGTTGCGACAGCAGCCGTCCAGCCGCGGCCAGCCCAGTGCCGATTCCGGCCTGCGCGCCATGGCCAGAAAGAGTCAGTCCACCTGCCGCGCCTCCGGCTACCTGCAACCACTTGCCGATCTTGTCCCTCACGCTGGGCAAGGACGTTGCGAGAGTATCCGCGAGGGTGTCAAACAGGCCCTGGACCAGCAGTTCCTCCGATCCATACCGCCATGGGTTGAACCACACGACCGGGAACCGCTCAGCATCGATGGCTTTCAACTGTGTTTCAACGAACCGTAGCGCCGTGGTCTTCCCAGACCCCCACGGTCCATATACGCCGATGACGAACGCCGATGAGGCCGTGCGGTCCTGAATGACGCCCGCGACTCGCTGCGCAAAGCTCGCGCGACCGAACTCGTCCGCGTCCAGATCAGACAGAGCAAGATCGCTGGAAAAGGTGTCCGTCTCATCGGCCGCGGGTATCGGCCGCGGGCGGCGGCGCCAGAAGAAGGCCATCGTGTGATTCTCGCGCACCCAGTTGACCTTAAACTCGGCGGTGGTGTCGGTGGCGACGGTAGCCGACAAAGATCAGCCTGTCGGTCACCGACTGAACGTCGTCCCACTGTGCAGGTTGTCCAGGCCCGGACGGCATGGCCGCGCTTTGCCGGGCGATCCGCGAACTAGGGCGTGTTTAAGAAGTGGGATCAGAGCCATTCGTTGATGGCGGCGATGTGGACGACGGCTTCGTAGCGCACGGCCAGTTTGTCGAACCTTGTGGCCACCGCCCGGTTTCGCTTTAGCCGGTTGATACCGCATTCCACGG
>NZ_QJUG01000348.1 GCF_003426775.1 Allorhizocola rhizosphaerae
CGAGCAGGTCGAGGGCGTCCTGGCCGACCAGGCCGCGCCCGTGGCAACCCCGGCTCCCGGCGCGCCGGTGCCTGCAGCGGCGGCCGCAAAGGCCGAGCAGGTGTGGGCGACCGACGGCCCGGTCTCCGTGACCGTGCGCCGCGACACACCGCTGCGCACCACCCTGCGCGCGCGCAACGTGCGGCCCGGCGGCGCTGGTTCCGGCCCGTCGCGTGACCGCGAGGTCGTTGGCGTCTGATCCGGCTCGTCGTGTGACCGCAAGGTTGTCGGCGTTTGATCCGGCTTGCCGTGTGACCGCGAGGTTGTCGGCGTCTGACCCCGGCCAGTCCCGCGATCGCGACGTTGTCGGCGTCTGACCCGGCTCGTCGTGTGACCGCGAGCGTCGTTGGCGTCTGACCGGCTTCAGCGATGGCGGGGTGAGACGAGTCCGCTCTCATACGCAGCGATGACCAGTTGCGCCCGGTCGCGTGCGTTCAGCTTGGCCAGCAATCGCCCGATGTGGGTTTTGACCGTGGCCATGCTCAGGTGAAGATGTGCCGCGAGCTCCACATTAGATAGTCCGTCGGCGATGAGCAGCAGAACCTGCCGTTCCCGATCGGTCAGGGAATCCAGCCCCCGAACCGGTGCGCCCCCGGGCCCTGCACCTCGGCTGAACTCCTGGATGAGCCGACGCGCGACCGTCGGGGCGAGCAATCCCTCGCCCGCGGCCACATGCCTGATTCCCGCCAAGAGATCGGCCGGCGGAGCATCCTTGAGCAGGAACCCACTGGCACCGGCGCGAAGCGCGGCATACACGTAGTCGTCGAGATCGAACGTCGTCAAAATCAGTACGCGGACGTCGCCGGTCTGTGGATCGGCACCGATCAGGCGGGTGGCCTCGATGCCGTCCATGCCGGGCATCCGGACGTCCATGAGCACCACATCGGGCCGTTCAGCGCGGGCGAGAACCACCGCTTCGGCTCCCGTGGCTGCCTCGCCCACGGTGGTCATGTCGGGCGCCGAGTCGACCAGCAGGCGGAAGCTGCCGCGCACGAGCGCCTGATCGTCGGTGACAAGCACGCGAATCGTCACCGGTCTTCCCCTTCCCCATAGGGAATGGTTGCGTGGACGGTAAACCCGCCGCTCGCGTCCGGTCCCGCGATGAATTTTCCTTGGTACAGCATGACGCGCTCACGGATGCCGATGAGTCCGTGACCCGGGCCGGCGGTGCGGGTCGGGCGGCCGTCGTCGGTCACATCGACCGTGACCTTTCCCCGCTCGGCGAGAACACGCACCGAGCACCGGGCGGGTGCCGCGTGCTTCACCACATTCGTCAGCGCCTCCTGCACGATGCGGTACACGGCCAGTTCCACACCTTCCGGGAGCGGCTCGTCCACCTCCACGGCGAGGTCGGTGACGGCACCTGCGGCGCGGGCACGCTCGGCGAGCTCGCCCAGCCCGCCGAGGCCCGGCGTCGGCTGCCGATCGCCGGGGCTTTCCGCCTCGCCTCGCAGTGCGCCGAGGACACGGCGCATCTCAGCCAGCGCGCCACGGCTGGTGGCCTCGATGGAGCGCAGTGCCGCCTGGGCCGCTTCGGGCTGTGTGGCCGCGACGTGGTTGGCGACACCGGCCTGCACGGCGATGACACCGAGGTTGTGCGACACGATGTCGTGAATCTCCCGCGCTATCCGCAGGCGTTCCTCGGTCGCCGCCCTCTTGCGTTCGCTCTCGGCGGTGCGCTCGGCGGTCTTGCGGCGGCGTCGTGTGGCGATGCCCACGGCCCAGCCGCCACCGGCGATCAACCACACACCCATGGCGAGCACGATGGTGTCCGTCAGCGTCTCCGATGGGGTGATCACGTATGTGCCGGCGACCAGACCTCCGGTCAGTATCGGCAAGGCCACGGCGACCGCTCGGATCGAGCGGCGGGTCGGTTCGAGGACGCCCACCGCATAAAGCGCCAGGGCGGAGGCCACGAACGGCTCGCGCGTGATATCGAGCAGTGACGAGGCGGCGCAGCCCAGGGCCACGAACGCCGCAGCCGGAATCGGCCAGAGCCGCCGGACGGCGATGGGCAAGCCCACACAGGCGGCGACCAGTGCCCCAAGCCACGCCGGCCCGGCAAAGGCCGGGGAGCCATCCGACCCGTCGAAGGACGCGAACGACAGATAGGCGCCGGTGATCGCCACCGCTGCCACGGCGTCGAGCAGGATCAACCGGCGGGAGATCATCGCTAGACAGTAGCCAGTCGGACGGTGGCGCGGCGTCAGACCACGGTCTGATGGCAGGTTCGGAGCCTGCTCCGACGCGGCCGGACCACCGGGACGCCCATCGTTTGGGCATGACTGAATCACGTTTTCCCGGTCGCTGGCTGGGCGGTGCCGCCCTCGTGCTCGGTCCTGCGCTGATGCTCGCCGGGGTCCTGCTGCGGGCCGGACACCACTTTTTCTTCCCGGACCAGCTCGCCGCCTATGCCAGTGACCCGACGACGATGTTCGCCGCCTACAGCCTGTTCCTTGCGGGCAACATCGTGCTGTGGCCCGGGGTTGCCGTTCTGGCCCAGCGAATCGGCGCCACCCGGCCGGCGCTGGCCGCGTGGGGTGGTGCGTTGGTCACGTTCGGCCTGTTCGCCCGTGCCTTCCACGCGGGCGTTGATCATCTCGCGTTCCAGCTCGTCCGGGTGCAGGACCTGTCGGCCGCGACCCAGGCGGTGGCGGATTCCTATGGGGCGTACCACATCGTGAGCGCGCTGTCCTTAGCGATCATGGCAGGCTGGGTGGTGCTGGCCGTCGGCGCCTGGAGGGCTGGAGTCTTCGGGCTGGCCCGCGCCGTCGCGCTGTCCACGATGGCGGCGCTGCCGCTCGGCGTGCTGAAGGGCACCACGCTGCTGTCGATCGTCGCCGTTGCGGGCCTTGCGGCGGTGCTGGTCCCGTTCGGCGTTCAGACCCTTCGCGAGGCTGTTCGCGAGAGTCTTCGCGAGGGTACGAAGCCGGGCACGTTACTCGGTTGGGTGGGCGCGGTGCTCGCTGCGAGCGCAGCCATGGCCCTTCTCGGCGTGCTTGGCTGATGCTCCGCCGCGGCGCGGTTCGTCTCGGCCGTCGCGAGGTGACGCTTCGCCCGGCGCGGTTCATCTCGGCCGTCGCGAGGTGACGCTTCGCGCGGCGCGGTTCGTCTTGGCCGCGGAGGTGATGCCTCGCCCGGCGCGGTTCGGCTCGGCCGCCGAGTGGCGCCGCGCGCAGCGCATTCCTCGCCGCGCTGCGCCTTTGAGAACCGCTAGCGATGCACAGGATGTCTCCTGGATGTGAGGAGCTGGAGCAGTGGCTGCTGTAGCGGCTGTAGTGATGGTGCGCTTGCTGATGTCAGCTGATGCGCAGGATGTCGCCCGGGGTGACGGCCAGCATGACAGCCGCGCGGCCGCCGTTGACGGCGATGGCGACGCGGTCGGCGGAGTCGCCGAAGACGACCAGGCCGCCGTGGGCCGCGTCGGCGAAGGTCTCACCGCGCACCGCCCGGCAGCCGCCCACGGTCACACTGTCGGGCAGCTGCCGCAGCAGCTCCGCGGACGCGGCGAGCTGCACGTTGCCGAACCGGTCGATGGTCAGGACTTCGGCCTCGATCCAGCCGTCGCCCACCGCGACAACGGGATCCGGCAGCGTGATGAGCGTCGACGGATCGATCTGCTGAGTCAGCTGTGCCGCACCGAGGGCTATCCGGGCGGCCGCAGGGGCGAAGACGTCACGCCCATGGAACGTACGCGAGGCATCGTCGGGAGTGGACAGTTCGTAGGCCGTGTCCACCCCGCCGAGGACCGTCGCGGCCCACATCAGAACCCCGTTGTCCGGGCCGACCAGCACCCCGCCGGCGCGGCAGTCGAGCGCCACCGCGCGCCGCGATGTGCCGACGCCCGGGTCGACCACGGCCACGTGGACCGCCGGGGGCAGGTGCGGCACGGTCTGGGCCAGAATCGCCGCCGCCCTCGTCACGTCACCCGGCGCGATCAGGTGCGTCACGTCGATGACCTTCACCGCGGGGGCCGCGCGTGCGATCACCCCGTGGCACGCAGCAACGAAACCATCCGACAGACCGTAGTCGGTCGTCAACGAGATGTAGTCAAACCCGGGCATGCCTAAGAGGCTATAGCCGTCTCGCTCTCTTTGCTCGGACCGAGGACCGGCTGTTTGCCACCCTTTTGCAACCGCCGGAACAACCACAGCACCGGGATGGTGCACAGCAGCGGCCCGATGATGGCCAACGGCCTGGTCAGCCACCAGCCGAGGTCGACATTGGCTCGTTCCTTCATGTCGAGCCCGAACACCAGCCACACCAGGAACAGGAACAGCGCCATGCCGGTGGTGTGCACCAGGAACAGCGGCAGCGCGAAATCATTGATGAGCTTGTTGGTCCGCTTCCACCGGGGGCGTTCGAGCCACACCGCCATTTTGGGCCGCAACAGCTCGACCGTGCCGACCTGGAACAGCAGCAGCGCCACGATCACAAACGTTGGCGGACCGACATTCGAGAACCTTTCTCCTGGTACCCCGACCATGCTCCCGGGATAGAGCCCGCTGCCCACCAGCCCGATCAACCCGAACAGCCCGGTCCACAGCAGCGCCCAGTCGTTGGGACGGGGCGCGTCAACGATCTTTTGGTAGAAGAACCCGGCCTGGTGTGCCAGCCCCCACACCAGCACCATGTTTGCCCAGCCCATGACCTCGATGTGGTTGTGGAACCGCAGCACATCGACGAGCATCGCGAGCCCGCCGAACCAGATGAGCACGAGCAGCCCGGCCTTGCGGTGCAGCCACAGCGAAACCGGCAACAGCGCGATCAACCCGAGGTAGACGGCCAGAAACCACAACGGGCTCACGATGAGCTTGATCGTGCGCCCGACGCCGGTGAGGTTGAAATAGGCCCCGATCAGCGTGCCCAGCGCGATCCACGCGATCAGCACGGCGCCCGCGGGCAGCAGCAGCTGGCGCATCCGCCGCCACACGAACGTCCGCATGGTCACGCCCCTGGACTGTGCCCGCTCCCACGAGCGCAAATGCACGTAGCCCCCGATGAAAAAGAACAGCGGCATCACCTGAAACAGCCACGTGGCAAGCCACAGGCCCTTGGTGAAGCCGAGCGGGCTGGTCGCATGCGGGCCGTCGACGCGCCACTCCAGAATCGTGAACGCCCAGTGCCACAGGACCACCACCATCAGGCTCAGTGCTCTCAGGAAGTCTACGTATGGGTCTCGGGGGCGTGCGGGGAGTAATTCGGCCTGGGTGGTTGCCGTCATGAACGGCAGCTTGCCATTGGTTTGCCAGTCATGCCACCCCGATTAAGCCCTGAGCCGTAACCCGCGCGGCGTGATTTTGAACCCAGCGTTTTCCAGTGCTTTGCCCAGAACACTCCCGATTACCGCGTCGCCGTCGGCGCGCTCGACACTGAGCACCCCTAGGGCGCCGCGCTTGACGGCGGCGGCGAGCTCGTGGGCCGCTGCCGTGAGGATGGTCTCATCGTCCACAAAGGACTTCACGGTGCGCCCGCCGCGCTCCACATACATCACGAGCTCGCCGTTGACCAACACGACCAGCGCGCCCGCCTTGCGCCCCGGCCGGTGCCCGTCATCGGTCGCGGGCCAGGAAAGCGCCGCGCCGTAGGGGTTGGCCGGATCGGTGGCGGCCAGCACGAGCGCGCGCGTCTTCGACTTGGAGCTCTCCCTTGGCGGCTGTGTGAGCTGCGGCGCGGTTGGGGGCGTCGGCGGCAACGCCGATGGCGCGGCGGGCGAGGTGTCGGCGGGCCGCCCGGTGAACTCCTTGTCGTAGTCGGGCTCGGCCATGGCGCGCAGACGATCCACCGCACCCGGCAGCGCGAACTGGGCCGCGCCCAAGCCCTCCACGAAGTATCCCCGCCGCGCCGCGCCCCGCTCCTCGAGCGCCGACAGCACGGTGTAGACCGAGGCGAACCCGCCCGGGTGCCCCTCGGCCATCACGGCCCCGCGGGTGACGACCCCGTGCCGATCGAGCAGCGCGTCGGCGACCGTCGCGGCCCGCCGCGTGGGGTCGAGGTCGCGCGGCGGCAGCAGATGCCACCGCCCGGCG
>NZ_QJUG01000349.1 GCF_003426775.1 Allorhizocola rhizosphaerae
CGCGATGTATGGGCAGACCGGCGGGGCCGCCGCGCCCGCGCTGGCCGTGCTGCGCGGCAGCTATCCGAGGGCGTGGGCCTACGTGGAGGCGGCGGCGCGCACGGGCGAGTCGGGCGGGTTGGTGCGGTCGTGGCTGGGCCGCACCTGCCCGCCGTCGACACCGTCGTCTTTGGACCGCAGCTGGCAGGACGAGGGCGCGTCGGGCCGCGCCCGCGGGCGGTTCACCCGCAACTTCGTGATCCAGGCGACCGCGGCCGAGTGGGCGGCGACGGTGCTCGCGCTGCTGCGCGACACGTTGTGGGACCTTCGCGCCCGCATGGTGTTCTTCCAGCATGACGAGGTGATCGTGCACTGCCCGGTGTCCGAAGTGGACGCGGTGGTGGCCGCGCTCAGCGACGCCCCGCCGCAGGCCGCACGGCTGCTGTTCGGCGAGACGCCGGTGCGCTTTCCACTGGATATCGCGGTCGTCGACGCGTACTCGGAAGCGAAGTAGTCAAAGCTCGATATTGAGCCGCTTCATCAAAGCGGGCGCCAGCAAACCGGCCCCTGCCGCGAGCGAGATCAGCGTGAACAGCACGCTGAGCACCCGCGTTTCGATCTTGCTGCCCGCCTCGATCGAAATGGTGTCGGGCAGCCCGATCATGCGCCACATGCGCCGCCCGGTCGGGATCGGCCACAGGATCGGCACTCCGGCCTTGGTGATGATGTCGCCCATCAGGTGCACGAAGCAGCCGACGCCGACCGCCACCCCGATCATCGGATATCCTCGATCGATTGTCGGCAGGTAGAGCCAGCCGAAATAGGCGGCACCGGCCGACAGGATGGTCACAAAAACCCAGCCGACCCGCTTGGCCCACTGGTGGAACAGCCCGCGCACGGCCAGGCCGAACATGAAGAAAAGCACGCCGAGCACGGCCCACCGGCCGTACTGGGTGCACAACCAGGTCGCGCCGAAGCCCATCAGCAGGCAGAACGGGATCGTGTGGGTGAGCGTGCGGTGCCCGTTGTCGCGATCCGGGTCCTTGCTCAACTTGGTCGCGTGATAGACGCCAAGTGATATCTTCTCGATCACCTCGGCGACGAACAGGGACAGCACGCCGAAGCTGCGCGAAACCGTTGACCCGCCCTGGTTCTTCGTGACCTTGCCGGACATGTCGAGGTCGGGGAGCAGCGCGCCGCCGGCGCAGACGGCCGCGCCGATCGCGATGGTCGTTGCGGACTGTCCGTAGTCGAAGGCCTCCTTCGCGACCCAGCACCCGGCCAACCACACCGCCGCGCCCGAAAGCGCGTGCGAGGGACCCATCATTGCGAAAACCTCCCCAGACACAAGGAATTGTGGCGCGAACCCGGCCTGGCGGGCGCGAGAGGAGGTCACACGGACCCGAGCCGACCGCCCCACCCGGCAGGGACCGAGGCGAGACGCCCGCGGCCACGAGGCACTGTGCCAAATGGAGGGCGGTCGCGCAATCGGCTGACCCTCCACTACGGACAGTTGAACGGCTCAATGGGTCACCGGTAAAGTACCGCGCGTGATGTGCCGTGATTGATGAGGAACGCGATGTCATGAATGCGATCGTCATCAATTTAGCGAGGCGGAGTCGACTCCTCGTGGAGCGACAGCTGCGTATTCTCGACGAGATGGAGCGGGAGGAGCGCGATCCCGAGCGCCTCGCCGCCCTGTTCCAGCTGGACCATCTGGCCGCGCGCCTGCGCCGCAACGACGAAAACCTGCTGGTGCTGGCGGGAGGTCAGATGCGCAGGCGGGCCGATGACGACGACCCGGGCGTGCCGCTCGACGGCGTGGTCCTCGCCGCACTGTCGGAGGTCGAGTCGTACCAGCGAATCCGGTCCGATGTCGAGGACGGCACGCCGGTGAGCGGGCACGCGGCGCCCGATCTCATCCATCTGCTGGCGGAGCTGTTCGACAATGCCACGGCTTTCTCGCCACCCGATTCGCCGGTCTGCGTCACGTGCGAGACCGACGAGATCGGGACGACGTTGCAGATCACCGATGAGGGCATCGGCCTTGCGCCGGGGGCGTTGCTCGAGGCCAACGCCCTGTTGAAAATGCCGCCCGATTTGAGTATCGCGGCCAGCGAGCGCATGGGGCTCGTCGTGGTCAGCCATCTGGCCGCCCGGCACCAGATCCGGGTGAGCCTTTCGTCCAGCTCGGCCGGTACAAGTGCGAGTGTTCGGATCCCGGGCGATCTCTTATTCCGCGAGGGGAAGAAATGAACACCGCCGCGCTAAGCAAGCCCGCAGAGGACCTGAACTGGCTGATCAACGCCTTCGTCGGCCGGGTCGCCGAGGTCCAGCACGCCATGGTCGCGTCTTCGGACGGCATGCCCATCGCACTGTCGGAGGGGGTGTCCCGGGCGGCCGCCGACCAGTTCGCCGCCGTCACCTCGGGACTGATCAGCATCGCAGGAGTGGTCTCCAATCTGGCCGACGGCGACGAGGTGCGCCAGGCGGTCATCGAGATGGCCCGGGGCTACTTCCTGGCCATGACCGTCCAGGACGGCTCGGTGCTGGCCGTGCTCACGGACAACAACGCCGATCTGGGCGTGGTCGGCTACGAGATGGTGCGCCTGGTCAAACAGGCGGGGGAGATCCTGACCCCGGCGCTTCGGGCAGAGCTGCAACAGGCGCTGCCGCGCTAGCGGATCCACAGCGGGCGCACAGCAAGCGCATGGGCGCTTCAAAGGGCCCGCTCGCAGGATGGACTCATGGATCGCAGCTATGAAGGCCGCCCGCTGGCCAAACCCCATGAGGAGATCTTCGACCAGGGCCTCGGTTTCGACCTGGGTATCCTGCGCCGCCGCCAACTGTTGCGAGCGATCGGCATAGGCATGGCCGGATGGGGCCTCGCCGCATGCGGAGGCGGCTCGGGCGGCGGCAATGCGACGGCCACCTCGTCGACCGCCCCGACCGGATCGCCCGCAGGCTCCGCGAGCACCGGCACGACCGGTGAAATCCCAGAGGAGACGGCAGGCCCCTACCCGGGCGATGGTTCGAATGGGCCCGACGTGTTGGAGCAGAGCGGGGTCGTCCGCGGCGACATCCGGTCGAGCTTCGGCGGCGCGGGCGGGAAGGCCGATGGCATCCCCATGACGCTGGAGCTGGTCATCAAGAACCTGGCCAATGACGGCGCCGCGTTTGCCGGGGCGGCCGTCTACGTCTGGCACTGCGATCGCGAGGGCAGATATTCGCTTTACTCGCAAGGGGTCACCGGTGAGAACTACCTGCGCGGTGTGCAGATCGCCGACGCCGACGGCAAGGTGAGATTCACGAGCATCTTCCCGGCGTGCTACCCGGGGCGTTGGCCGCACATCCACTTCGAGGTATTCCCGGATCGGGCCGGTATCACCGATGCCACCAAGGCCATAGCGACCTCGCAGGTGGCTCTGCCTGCCGAGGTGTGCAAGACGGCATACGCGCAACCGGGTTACGAGTCGTCGGTCACCGCCCTCGCCCGAGTCGACCTGTCCACCGACAACGTCTTCGGCGAGGACGACGGCGTGAAGCAGCTCGGGACCGTGACCGGTGACGTCGACAGCGGCTACACGGTCTCACTCGTCGTCGGCGTGGAATAGCAAGGTACCCGATCGTCACGGAGGGCATTACCGCCTGATGCACGTGGCTGTCTGACTGAGACCCGTCGCGAGGCGTTGGGCTTGAGTGGTGCGGCAGTGGCTTCGGTCAACGTTGGCATGTGCCTGACGGAGACCGGGGTGGGGCATGCGCCCCACCCCGCTTACGCGGCAAGGATTCCCATGCGCATCCGTTGCGGATGGTCGCCCACCGAAACGCGGGCGACCTCCGCTCCCGTGTCGTAGGAGATGGCCGAGATGGCGTCGATCCCGCTCCAGGACACGAAGCAGTACCGCCCGTCCGTACTGGGCGTTGCCCAGTACGGCTTGTCCCCGCGGATCAGTTGCCCGTGGGCGAACGTCGTCGGCGAGACGATGGTCGCGTAGTTGGACATCGTCCCGGCCACGCACAGCTTGGTCCCGTCGGGGTTCATCGCGATCCCGTGATGCGCCGAGTCGAGCAGGTAGTCCTCGCGCGGCGCGTTGGTCAGGATCGGCAGGTGCGCCACCCGCAGCACGCGGTCGGCGACCAGGTCGTACTCGATGAACCCGTGGTGGAACGACAGCTGCATGTAGGCCAGGCGCTCGTCGGGGGTCAGCGTCATCGGGCGCACCGCGGAGCTCAGGTCGGTGTGGCCGGCCGCGTCGAGCTTGGTGCGCATGTCGATGCGTTTGAGGATTTGCAGGGTACCCGCGTCGACGATCTGGAAATAACGCTGACCCTTGGTGCTGTCGAGCCACGGCCGGTCCAGTCCGGTGTAGACGCTGCCGATGCTGGCGTGGAAGATGCGCCGCCCGTCGCGCGAGTAGATGTTCTCGTGCGGGGAATCGCCCGACGCGAACGTGCCCACCTGCCGCCCGGTCGCGACGTCGAGCACGTGCACCACGTTGCCCGTGGACGCGGACACCGCCACGTGCCGCCCGTCCGGTGAGAGGGCCATGTGGTCGGCCCGGAATCCGCTGACCCGGAAGCGCCACGCCACCCGGCCCGTGGCCAGCGTGATCGCCACGACGTCGCCGAAGCTGGGCCGGGACACGACCAGCAGGCGGCCGTCCGGGCTGGTGTACATGTCGTCCACGAACTGATCATGCCCCTCGCCGATGAGTTGCCTGATCGCCAGGAAGTAGGCCAGCCGCACCGGGTTCAGGTAGATCTCGACCATGCGGGCGTCCCGGTCGGGGATGACGTTGATCCGGCGGATCCGTTCGAAGCCGCCGCTGGGGCGCAGCACGTCGACCGTGCCGTCCCAGTTGTTGCCCACGAACAGGACCTGCTGCGCCGGCTGGGCGGTTGCGGGGGTGGGTGTGGCGGCGCCGATGACGGCGACGCACACCAAGGCAATGACACTCCTCGATAGCTTCATATTACCGAAGAGTAGCTTGTCTCTCCAGCTCGTCAAGGAGTGTGAACAGGGTCTGCCGCAAAGGCGCCGCGAGCTCGCCGTCCTCGGCCAGATCATCGATCCGCCGGCGCGTGTCTTCGATCTTGGCGGTGAAGTCCTTGCCCCGGCCCTTGCGGTCGATCTCGTTGATCTCCTTGCGGAGGTCTTTTGCCTTGTCGGAGTCGATCTGGCCGGCGCTTTCGCCCGCGTCCACCGCCTGGCGCAGGGCGAGCAGGATCGCCGCCGCGTCGCGCTGCGCCGCCGGAGTGGGCGAGGAGGCCGGCGCCGGCCGCGCCTGCGTGACCGGGCTGCCGGTGGGAAGCGTCGTCACCGTCGAGGGGTCGGGCCGCAACGCTCGCGTGAGGAAGAAGATCCCTCCAATCACGAGGATCAGGGCGAGCAGCGCCACGCCCGCGACGACTGCGGGAGAGCGGCCTCGCTTGGCGGCCGGCGGGTGATAGATCTGCGTGGCATGCGCGGAGCGCGGTGGCACGGCCGCCGAACCGGCGATCAATCCGCCCGCGGGCGCGACCATCGTCCTATCCGGACTCTTCAGCACCTGCGCGAGGAACGACGAGGTCGGGCGCGCAAGCGGCGACGGGTCGAGCGCCTCCCGGATCACGGCCGCCGCCGGTGCGGGCACGCTCGGCGGCAAAGCGGGCAGGGCATGATCGGATCGCTGGGCGTCCTCCCACGACTCGATGGGCCACGGCTTGCGCCCGCTCACCATTTCGACCAGCACAGCGCCGAGGCCGAACACGTCGGCCGACGGATCGGGCGGCACCTGGCGCAATCGCTCGGGCGGCGCGTACGCGGGCGTGCCGATGATCCAATGTGAGTCCTCGCGGCGGCCCGTGACGGCCGCGATCCCGAAGTCGAGCACCTTCACGCCCGACGGCGTGAGCATGATGTTGGCCGGCTTGATGTCCTGATGGACCACACCCTGCGCGTGCGCGGCGGCCAGCGCCCCGGCCACCTGCCCGCCGATCGCGGCGGCCTGCGGCCAGCTCAGCGGCCCACGGGCCAGCCGGTCGGCCAGCGTCTCGCCGTGCAGCAGCTCCATCACGATGTAGGGCGT
>NZ_QJUG01000035.1 GCF_003426775.1 Allorhizocola rhizosphaerae
CCGCGGCCGTGGCCTCCGGGCTGGTCCCGATCGCGCACGCCAACGACGGCCTCGGCTCGGTGCGCATCCCGGCGGCGTGCTGCGGGCTGATCGGGCTCAAGCCGGGGCGCGGCGTGCTGCCGGTGGAGCTCGGCGCGGG
Source organism: Allorhizocola rhizosphaerae (assembly GCF_003426775.1). Classification (GTDB taxonomy): domain Bacteria; phylum Actinomycetota; class Actinomycetes; order Mycobacteriales; family Micromonosporaceae; genus Allorhizocola; species Allorhizocola rhizosphaerae. Next base: position 140 of record NZ_QJUG01000035.1, read on the forward strand.
CTCGGCCGAGCACTGGTTCGGCCTGACCGAGCACGGCATCCTGGCCACGACCGTGGCCGACGCGGCGCTCGGGTTTGCGGTGCTGTGCGGGCGCACGCCCCAGCCGCTGAGCCAGCCGGACCGGCTTCGCGTGGCGGTGTCGCTGCGCTCTCCCCTGGAGGGTGTCCGCCCGGACGAGGGCAACCGCCACGCCGTGCACACCGCGAGCAAGCTGCTTGTCGACAGCGGGCACGATACCGTCACCTCCGACCCTTTGTACCCGAGATCGCTTGGCGTGCGCGGCATGCTCACCTGGTTCGCGGGCGCATACCGCGACAGCGTCGAGTCCGGGTTGGACAGGCAGCGGCTGCAGCCCCGCACCCGCAGGCACATCCGGATGGGCGAATGGGCGTGGCGGCGCGGTTACGTGCGCGAGGAAGACCGACGGGCGTTGCGCGAGATGTCCCTGCGCTTCTTCGCCGACAACGGGTTCGACCTGCTGGTGACCCCATCCCTGGCGCACGCGCCGCTGATCGCCCGGCAATGGCACCGGCGCGGCTGGGCGGCCAACGTGCTGGCCAACGCGCGCTACGCGCCCTATGCGGCCCCGTGGAACATCGCCGGGCTGCCGGCCCTGGTCGTGCCGGTGGGGCTGCGGCCCGACGGCCTGCCCGCGTCGGTCCAGTTGGTCGGGCCCCCGGGCTCGGAGCTCCTGCTGCTGGCCGTGGCGGGCCAATTCGAGCTGGCCTCCCCGTGGCGGCGGCACGCGCCCGGATACCCCCGAGCGATTTAGGCGTTACCGAGGCCGTGGTGGGAATATCAGAGGCGTGATGCCCCACTTGATCAGCCTCTCCGACGTCGAAGCGGCCCGAGAGCTGCTTCAAGGCGTCATCCGGAGCACCCCGCTGGAGCCGTGCCGGCCGCTGACCGCCAAGCTGGGCGGGCCCGCGTGGCTCAAGTGCGAAAACCTGCAGCGCGCCGGGTCATACAAGGTGCGCGGCGCCTATGTGCGGATCGCGCGCCTGTCCGACGAGGAGCGCGCCCGGGGCGTCGTGGCGGCGAGCGCCGGCAACCACGCCCAGGGCGTGGCGCTCGCGGCCGGGCTGACCCACACCAAGGCCACCGTCTTCATGCCGATCAACGCGCCGCTGCCCAAGGTGGCCGCGACCAAGGGCTATGGCGCGGCGGTCGAGCTTTCCGGGTCCACAGTGGACGAGGCCCTCGTCGCCGCGCAGGAGTTCGCCGACCGCACGGGCGCCGTCTTCATCCACCCGTTCGACCATCCGGACGTGATCGCCGGGCAGGGCACGGTCGCGCTCGAAATCCTTGAGCAGTGCCCGGACGTGGGCACGATCATCACGGCCATCGGCGGGGGCGGGCTCATCTCGGGCATGGCGGTCGCGGCCAAGGCGCTCAAACCCGACGTTCACATCGTGGGGGTACAGGCGGCGGGTGCGGCTGCGGTGCCGCCGTCGCTGCGCGCGGGCGCACCGGTGCGGATAAAAAACATCTCGACGATCGCCGATGGGATCGCGGTCGGCCGGCCGGGTGATCTGACCTTCGCCCACATCAGCAAGCTCGTCGACGAGGTCGTGACGGTCACCGACGAGGAGATCGCGCGGGCCCTGCTGATGCTGCTCGAACGGGGCAAGCTGGTGGCCGAGCCGGCGGGAAGCGTTGGCGTGGCGGCGCTCCTGGCGGGCGCGGCGCACATCAGCAAGCCGGTGGTGGCCGTGGTCTCGGGCGGCAATATCGATCCGCTGCTCCTGCTGCGCGTGATCGAGCGCGGGCTGTCGGCGGCCGGGCGCTACCTGCACGTGACCGTGCGCTGCTCCGACCGGCCGGGCTCGCTGGCCGAGCTGCTCACACAGATCGCCTCGCAGCGGGCCAACGTGCTCGACGTCTCGCACCAGCGGCACAACCCTCACCTGCACCTGGGCGAGGTGGAGGTGGTGCTGTCGGTGGAGACCCGCGGCGCGGAGCACTCCGATCGCCTGATCCGCTCGCTGCGCGACGCGGGCTACACCGTCTTCACTGACCACGAATAACCGCGGCCCCGGCCAGCCCACCGTCTATGAGCTGGCCGAGGGGCCGAAGGCACTCGCGGAACTGGGGCGCGGCCACCGTGGGGCAAGCCCGCACTGCTGCCCTGAGCCCCGCTGCGAGAAAAACTCAGCCCGAGAACGGCTCGAACTTGACCACGGTGACCTTGATTTCCGCGCCGCTGGGGGCGGTGTAGGTCACGGTCTGGCCGGAGCGCGCGCCGAGAATCGCCTGCCCCAGCGCGGATTCCGGCGAATACACGGTCAGGTCGGTGGTGGCGGCGATCTCGCGCGACCCGAGCAGGAACGTCTCCGTGTCGTCGGCGTCGTCGTCGAAGTGGATCGTCACCACGTTGCCCACGGCCACGCGATCGCTGGTCGGGGCCTCGCCCACCTGCGCCACCCGCAGCAGCTCCTGCAGGTAGCGGATCCGCGCCTCGGCCTTGCCCTGCTCCTCGCGGGCGGCATGGTATCCACCGTTTTCGCGCAGGTCTCCCTCCTCGCGCCGAGCATTGATCTCGGCCGCCATGGCGGGCCGGGCGGCGATGAGCTCATTGAGCTCAGCCTGCAGCCGGTCATGCGCGTCTTGGGACAACCAGGTGGCATCGGGCGTGGACACGGGAGTACTCCTGCTGCTTCTTGGGGACGAAAGTACTAATTTACCAGCGGATCACGCTGGGCGGCAGCCCTTCACCTCGCCCGTGATCGGGCGGGTGCGGGTGGCCAGGCGGTGGGTCACGACCGTGCGGCCGGCGTCCGGCCCGGGCGTGACCGTGACCTCTTCGCGGCCCGTCTCGGCACCCGTGGCGTCCCGGGCGCGCACGACGCACACCGCCTTGCCGTCCCGGGGGAGCCGGACCATGAACGTGACCACAACCTGGTTTTCGGTGATGTCGGTGAAGCCGGTGACCGAGTGGGAGTAATCGCCGTCACCGTATGCGTTGTACAAATTTACCCCGACGAGGATCGCCGCGGCGGCAAGGCACACCGCTGCCACCACGCCCAGCCAGCGAGGAGTCCGTCGCCCTTCCCGCCTGCGGCCGTACCGGCCGGGCGGGAAGATTGTCGTCTCGCGTGATGTTGTGGCAGGAGTCTCAGGCACCCGCGGCATCCTTTTGTCAGAGGGTTCGGGAAGACTATTGGCGTCTGAGACAAAGTTTGACACGAGCCGGCCAGTGCGGCCGGAAGCGGATGGAAACGGCCCGAGCGGCCGAGGCGGACAGGAGCGGCCCGAGCGGCCGGGATCGGAATCGGAGAGACCTTATGGAATTGCGGCTCATGGCTGTCCACGCGCACCCGGACGACGAGTCGTCCAAGGGCGCCGCGACCATGGCGCGTTATGTCCGTGAGGGCGTGGATGTCCTCGTGGTCACCTGCACGGGCGGTGAGCGCGGCGACGTGCTCAACCCGAAGATGGACCGTCCCGAGGTGAAGGAGAGCATCACCGAGATCCGCCGGGCCGAGATGGCCCGCGCCCGCGAGATCTTGGGCGTCAAGCAGGCCTGGCTGGGCTTCGTGGACTCGGGCTGGGTGGAAAATTACGACCCGGCCGACCCCAGCGGGCTGCCTGAGGACGCCTTCGCCCGGGTGCCGGTCGAGCAGGCCGCCGAGCCGCTGGTCAAGCTGATCCGCGAGTTCAAGCCGCAGGTGATCCTGACCTACGACGAGGAGGGTGGCTACCCACACCCCGATCACATCCACACCCACGTGATCAGCATGGCGGCGTTCGAGGCGGCGGGCGATCCCGACCGCTATCCCGAGGCCGGCGCGCCGTGGCAGCCGCTCAAGCTCTACTACCACATGGGCTTCACCCGCTCCCGGGTCGTGGCGCTGCACGAGGAGCTGCTCGCGATGGGTGAGGACTCGCCCTACGGCGAGTGGCTGGCCAACTGGGACGACAAGGACGACAAGTCGGACCGGGTGACCACCCGCGTGCCGTGCGGCGAGTTCTTCGAGCTGCGCGACGACGCGCTGCGGGCGCACGAGACGCAGATCGACCCCGACGGGTTCTGGTTCCGGGTGCCGCTGTCGGTTCAGCGCAGGCGATGGCCGACCGAGGATTACGAGCTCGTCCGCTCCCTCGTAGACTCAACAGTGCCAGAGGATGACCTGTTCGCCGGTGTGCACACGCCGGCCGATGTCAAGGGTTGACGTTCATGTGGGAGCTATTGGCCGACAACAACTTCGGTGACACCAGATCGGGTGACGGCCTTGCGGGACCGATGGCCCTGCTTGTCATACTGCTCCTGGCCGTGGCCACGATCTTCTTGATCCGCAACATGAACTCCAGGCTGAAGCGACTGCCTGAGTCGTTCCCCCCGAGTGACGATTCAGATGGGAACAACGCCTAAGGACTGTTACGTCGGGCTCATTAGTGTGTAGCGTTCCGGCCAGTTGGTGTCGCTACCGCAGCGCACTTGTGGGCGGGCAGTGCTGACTTGAGGGGCCTTGAGTTGGGCAAATGGCGGGAGAGGCTGGGGCGGAGGGTCGGGACGACCGGCCTGCCGCGCGCCGCTCTGCGCTTCGTCGCGATCCAGACGATCTTAGCGCTGATCGTCTCGATTGGACTACCGCACCTGAGTGGTCATCGCCAGCACGGCCTCCCCGGCGAAGCCGTGCTGTTCGTGGTCGTGGTCGCGTTGGTGATCCTGGCCAACCTGTTCGGGCTGCGGATGCGGGTCGGAAACACGACAATCAGCGTGGCGTGGGGTGAGGCCGCGGTCATTGTCGGTTTCACCCTGATTCCCGCGGCGTGGATGCCCGCGACGGTCGGCGTCGGCATCCTGATCGGCACGTCCCTGCGCGGCATGTTGGGCGACCGGCGCAGCCCGTTCGAGGTGCTGCGGGCGACCGGTGCGCTGACCCTGTCCGCCGGGTTCGCCTCGATCATTTTGGTCGGCAGCGGCGTCGAGAAGGTCGGCCTGCTCGACCCGCGCACCGCGCTGGCCCTGTCCGGCGTGGCCGTGATCTATCTGCTGAGCACGCTGGTGCTGCTCGCGGCCTACCTGCGGGCACGCGACGATCAAAACATCCTGGGCGTCGTGCTGCGGGCGCTGCGCGGCTCGCCCATCATGATCGTCGGCAACCTGGCGCTCGGCCTGCTTGCCGCGCTGCTGTGGCAGATCCAGGAGCAGCGCATCTTCCTGCTGGTGCTGCCGCCGCTGCTGTGGTTGATGCACCAGCTGTACGCGCATCGCCTCCGCGAGGACGAGGAGCGGCGCACCTGGCACGCGTTCGCGCTGGCCAGCCGCTCACTGCACCGCCTGGACGAGATCGCGGTCGCGCAGGAGGGGGTGCGCTCGGCCCGTGCCCTGTTCGGCGTGCGCCGGGTCGAGCTGGCGGTGTTCGGCTCGCATATGCGCTATGTGCTGGACGCCCGCTCCACGCAGGTCGCGATCGTCGCCGAGGGTGCTGTCCAGCCCGTGCCCGCCGACGACGGCTTCGACCCGCCCCCGGTGACCAAGCCACTGGAGGTGGCGGGCGGCCCGGTCGGCCTGCTGACCCTCACGCCCACCCGCGCCGCCGGCTGGAGCGCCAACGACCAGCACCGGCTGGCCGCGTTCGGCGACGCGCTGCACGACGCCGCGACCCACAGCGCGCTGCGCGACCTGCACGAGCGCACCACCTACGAGTCGCTGCACGACCCGCTGACCCGCCTGCTCAACCGCGATGCGCTGCTCGACCGCGGGCACGCGCTGCTGCGGGCGTGCGCGCCGGACCGGCCGGTGGCGCTGGTCCTGCTCGACCTGGACAACTTCAAGTCCGTCAACGACACGCTGGGCCACCTGGCAGGCGACGAGCTGCTGCAGCGCACGGCATCGCGGCTGTCCGCCGACGCCGAGGTCTCCGAGCTCGTGGCCCGGCTCGGCGGCGACGAGTTCGCGCTCCTGATCACCGACCTGCCGCTTCCGTCGCGTGTGGACGGTGTCGATCCGCTGGAAGCGGCCGGGGCGGTGGCGCTGCGACGGGCGCGCGCCCTGACGGCGAGCCTGGCCACGCCCATCGAGGTCGCGGGCGTGATGCTGTCGGTCGAGGTGACCGCGGGCATCGTGGTGGCGACGGCCGGCCCGGTGGACCTGATCGAGCTGCTCCGCCGCGCCGACATCGCGCTCTATCAGGCCAAGGAGTCGGGCGTGCGGACCATGACCTATCAGGCCGGGCGCGACGACACCAGCACCGACCGGCTCGCGCTGGTGGCCGAGATGGCGGTGGCCCTGTCCAAGACCGATCAGCTCAGCGTCGTGCTGCTGCCAACGGTCGACCTGCCGACGGGCGAGCCGATCGGGGTGGAGGCGCTGATCCGGTGGGAGCACCCGCGCCGCGGGCAGTTGATCCCCAAGGATTTCCTGCGCGCCGTCGAGGCCAGCGACCTGCTGGGCCAGTTCACCCGGCACGTGCTCGATCTGGCCCTGGCCAGTGCGGCGCAGCTGGCCGAGGCCGGGCTGCGGCTGCCCATGTCGGTGAACCTGTCCCCGCGCAGCCTGCTCGACCAGCAACTGCCCACCGATCTCGCCGAAATGCTGCAGCGGCACGGGGTACCGGCTGGGGATCTGGTTTTGGAAATCATCGAAACCGTGGCGCTCAGCCCGCTGCGGGTGACCGACCAGGTGATACACGCGTTGCGGGCGCTGGGCGTGCGGTTCGCGGTGGACGACTTCGGCACCGGCTATTCGTCGCTGACCTTCCTCACCCGGATCGCGGTCGACGAGCTCAAGGTTGACCGGACGTTCGTGGCGCGGATGGGCGAGTCGAAGGAGGCGGCCGCGATCGTGCGGGCGGTCGTCGATCTCGGCAAGCGGTTGGGCATCCGGGTGGTGGCGGAGGGCGTGGAGAGCGCCGAGCAGCGGGCGGCGCTGGTGCGGCTCGGCTGCGATGCGGGGCAGGGCTTCCACTTCGCGCGGCCGGTGCCGACCACCGAGATCGTCGATGTGCTGGCCCGGATCAAGGCGGCCGCGCGGCCCATTCGTGTGGTGAAGGCACGCCAGGTTGGGTGAGTTCGGGACCGTTGGCACCGCCGTGGTGATGTTCGCTGCTACCAATGTGGACGATCTCGTGGTGCTGACCGTGCTGTTCCTGTCGGCGCGTGCCACCGGACGGCCCCGGCCGTGGCAGATCTGGGCGGGTCAATATTTGGGCATCGCGGCGCTGGTCGCGATCTCCGTGGTGGCCGCGCTCGGCCTGAGCGTCGTGCCGGATCGCTGGGTGTTCCTGCTGGGGCTGGTGCCGCTGGCGCTGGGCGTGCGTGGGCTGATCGCGGCCTGGCGCGATCGCGACGGCGCAGAAGTGCCCGTGGCCAACGGCGCGGTGGCCGTGGCGGGCGTGACGATCGCGAACGGGGCCGACAACATCTCGGTGTACACGCCGGTGTTCCGCACGATCGGGGCCGTGCCGACGGCCGTGACCATCGCGGTGTTCGCGGTCGGCGTGACGGTGTGGTGCCTGGCGGGAGCGTGGCTCGGCTCCCATCGGCGGGTCATCGGGCTGGTCGAGCGCTACGGCCGGTGGGTCGTGCCGGTCGTCTTTATCGTGCTCGGCCTGGTCATTTTGTTCTCGGGCGGGTAGCCGGCCGACGCGGAGACGGGGGCCGATCCGGTCGATGATCCGCAGGCGTTCTCACCGCGAAAACCGCCGCGCCACGTAATGTCCGTGTTGCGGTCATAGGATCAACTTGCCAGGGATGGGAGCCGACCATGCGAGTAATGGTGTTGATAAAGGCCGACGAACGGGCCGAGGCGGGCGAACTGCCCGACCAGAAATACCTCGAAGCGATGCTCAATTACAACGAGGAGCTCGTCAAGGCCGGTGTGCTGCTGGCCGGGGAGGGGCTGGCCCCCACCTCGCGGGGCAAGCGCGTGCGCTTCAAGGACGGCAGGACGACCGTCATCGACGGCCCGTTCACCGAGACCAAGGAGCTGCTCGCGGGTTACTGGCTGTGGCAGGTCAGGTCGATGGAGGAGGCCGTCGAGTGGGTCAAGCGGATCCCGGTCCCCGAGGGTTACGAGCAGGAGGAGGGTGTGGTCGAGATCCGCGAGGTGTTCGAGCCCGAGGAGTTCGGCGACACCATGACGCCCGAGATGCAGGAGAAGGACCGGCAGTGGCGCTCGGCCGGGAACCAATAGCGTGGATGTCAAGCGGACCGTCGACGCGGTCTGGCGGATGGAGTCGGCACGCCTGATCGCCGGGCTGGCGCGGATGACCCACGACGTGGGCTTGGCCGAGGAGCTGGCACAGGACGCGTTGGTGTCCGCTTTGGAGCAATGGCCGCAGTCGGGTGTGCCGGACAACCCCGGCGCCTGGCTCATGGCGGTGGCCAAGCGCCGCGCCATCGACCTGTTCCGGCGCAACGCCGTGCTCGAACGCAAGATCGTGGAGCTGGGCCACGCGCTGCCGGAGGCCGAGGACTTCGCGTTCGAGCCCGACCACATCGAAGACGATCTGCTGCGCCTGGTGTTCATCTCGTGCCATCCGGTGCTGCCGACGCAGTCGCGAGTCGCGCTCACCCTGCGCCTGCTGGGCGGGCTGAGCACAGAGGAGATCGCGCGGGCCTTTCTCGCGCAGGAGCCGACGGTCGCGCAACGCATCGTCCGGGCGAAGAAAAGCCTTGTGGGGGTACCGTTTGAGCCTCCAGCCGCGAGCGAGCGCCCCGAGCGGCTGGCGTCCGTGCTTGAGGTCATCTATCTGATCTTCAACGAGGGATACTCGGCCACCGCGGGCGACGACTGGATCCGGCCGTCCCTGTGTGAGGAGGCCATGCGCCTCGGCCGCATCCTCGCCGGCCTCATGCCCGACGAGCCCGAGGTGCACGGCCTCGTCGCGCTCATGGAGCTGCAGGCCTCACGGCTGCGCGCCCGCACGGGGCCCGACGGGCAGCCGATCCTGCTGCTGGACCAGAATCGCGCGCTGTGGGATCGGGTGCTCATCAAGCGCGGCCGGACGGCCCTTGAGCGCGCGGCCAAACTGGGCGGAACCCTTGGGCCGTATGGCCTTCAGGCCGCGATCGCCGCGTGCCACGCCAGGGCGCTCACCGCCGGGGAGACCGACTGGGCCCAGATCGCGGACATCTACGAGCAGTTGGCCAAGCTCATGCCGACGCCCGTCATCGAGCTCAACCGGGCGGTCGCGGTGTCCATGGCGTTCGGGCCGCAAACCGCGCTCGAAATCGTGGAACCGCTCGCCGAGTCGCTTTCGGACTATCACCCATTTCATGTGGTACGAGGCGACCTGCTCGCGAAGCTGGGCCGGGTTGCCGATGCGCGTTCGTCCTTTGCCCGCGCGGCCGAGCTGACCCGCAACACGCGGGAGCGCGACGTGCTGTTGGAGCGGGCCCGCACGGGACGCTAGCGGTCGTTTCCGGACGGTGGCACGCGGGTAAGCGTCCGCATGGAATCAACACGGCACACGGCCGGGCAGGCGCGAGAGGAGGCCACGCGGTCCGGCGACCAGCCGCGGCGGGCGGAGGGCCAAGGCGAGGCGCCCGCAGCCACGAGGCTCAGCCGTTGGCGTCCCAGCTGGTTGCTTGAGCTGTATGCGACATGGGTTGTCTGGCTGCGCTGGTTTGTGGTGGCGTTTTGGACGGCGGCGGTCGCGGCGGCCGTGCTGTATCTGCCCCCGCTCGGGCACGGCGGCAGCGACCTGGAACAGCTGGTGTCGGGCGACAACCCGGCGGCGCAAAGCGAGCTGCGCTCGTTCGAGAAGTTCGGGTTCCCGCTGCTGAGCCGGATCGCGGTGGTGCAGCGTAACCCGGACGGGCTGCCGGTGGCCACGCAGGTCGAGGCAGTGCAACGGGCACGCGAGGTGAGCGAGGGCGCATATCCCGACATCAAGCCCATCGTGGCGGCCGTGCCGGTCGCGAACACGCTGAAACTGCTTCCCGGGTCGGCGGAAAGCGGCACCACCATCATCACGCTGCTGTTCGCCGAACCGGATGCCGGCTTCAAGGCCCAGGCGGACGCGGCGCAGCGGTTCGCCGAAAACCATTATGGCGCGGGCGATTCGGTGATCGGTGTGACGGGATCGGTTCCCGCGCGGGTGGAGCAGGGCCGCATCGTGCTCGGATCGCTGACGTGGCTGGAGATCGCGACGGTGGTGGCGGTGTTTCTCATCGTCGCGTTCGCGTTTCGGTCGGTGACCGCCGCGGTGCTCGCCCTGGGTGTGGCCGGTGTCGCCATCGTGCTCACGCTCCATATTGGAGGATATCTTGCGGACCGCCTGGGCGTCCCCGTGCCCCAGGAGACACAGCCGTTGTTGGTCGCGCTGCTGCTCGGGGTGGTAACCGATTACGTGGTCTTCTACCTGTCCGCCGTGCGGGCGGAGCTCGCGTCCGGCATCGGCCGGCTGGAGGCCGCCGAGACGGCGACGGCCAAGTTCACGCCCATCATCGCGACCGCCGGTGCGACCGCGGCGGCCGGCACGGCGGCGCTGATTGTCGCCGGATCGCCGACGTTCCGGGCGTTCGGGCCCGGTATGGCGCTGGCTGTGCTCATCGGCATGCTCGTGGCCGTGACGCTGGTGCCCGCGCTGATTGCGATCTTCGGCCGGCGGGTGGCGGGATCGGCGCGTGAGGCGCGGGCCTCCGCATCGAGTGGGTGGTTCGCGCGGTTGCTCACCCGTCCGGCGGTCGCTTTCGTTGTGCTGGCGGTGAGCGTGGGCGGGCTTGTCGCGGCGGCCGTGCCCATGCGCGACCTGAAACTCGGAGTGTCCTTTGTGGAGTCGCTGCCCGCGGACAACCCGGCGCGGTTGGCGGCGGCACAGGCCGAAACCGGTTTCGCCAACGGCATCCTGTCGCCCACGGAATTGCTCGTGCAGGGGTCCGGGCTCGGCGGGCGTGAGGCCGAGCTGGGCCGTCTGCGGGAGTCGCTTGCGCGCCAAGAAGGTGTGGCCGCCGTGATCGGGCCGGGCGACGGTCTCGTCCCCGAGATACGCGAGGTGTTCCAGGCGGCCGATGGCACGGCGGTGCGCTACCTGCTTGTGCTGTCGGACGAACCGCTGGGCGCTCGCGCGGTACAGAATATGGCGAAGTTGGAAAACGCGTTGCCGGGCATGTTGCAATCGGCGGGGCTGGCCGGGGCCGAGGCCAGTCTCGGCGGCGACACGGCGATAGCGAAGGACGTCGTCGACCAGACGGTGCGGGATCTTGGCCGCATCGCGCTGGCCGCCCTCGCCGCGAACCTGTTGTTCCTCATGCTTTTCCTGCGTGCGTTCGTGGCGCCGGTCGGCCTGCTGGCATGCAGCGTGCTCGCGATCGGGGCGACGCTTGGCCTGACCACATGGGTGTTCCAGGGTGTGCTGGGGCACGACGGGCTGACGTTCTATGTCCCGTTCGCGGCGGCGGTTTTGTTGGTGGCGCTCGGTTCCGACTACAACATCTTCGGAATCGGCCCGGCGTGGAAGGAGGCGCGAGCGCGCCCGCTGCGCGAGGCGCTCGCGATCACGCTGCCGGAGTCGGCGCGCGCGATCCGGACGGCGGCCTTCACGCTCGCGGTGAGCTTCGGCCTGCTGGCGCTGGTGCCGCTGCGGCCGTTCCGGGAGTTGGCCTTCGCCCTGTCGGTGGGCATCCTCATCGATGCTTTTGTGGTGCGTTCGCTGCTCGCGCCCGCCCTGCTGACCGTCATGGAACGGGTGGGCCAGCGGCGACACGAGCGTGTGCAGCCGTGACACCCCCGCGCCACCATCCCATGGCCTCGATCCACCAGGTCATGCCCGCTTCGGCGTAGGGCGCGATGTCGGCAGCGCTTGTGGATGCCCCTTCGACCGCGATGTCCCGCTTGCCCCCTTCTGCCGGGCGGTCGCCCGCGGAGGCCACACGGCCGTGATATGACCGCGGGCCATCGGTGGCCGAGGCGAGACGACCGCCACCCTGTATCACCGCGGCTGCTTGGGCGAAGTCTTCGACCGGTGGGTTGTGCACGCGCTGGTCGGCGAAGGTGGGCATCCCCCCGTCGAAGCGGGCGGCCCGCCGTAGGCCCGCCCGGTTGGGCCAGCGGCCACCGCACCAGATGGGAAACTCCCGGTTGAGCCGGGCCAGGCCCGCGTCCAGAGCGCGCCCCCGGGCCCGCAGATCCGGGTCCAGCCCGAACTCGCTGTATTCGCGGTCCATCGAGCCGATCGTGGCCACGATGGTCAGCCGCCCGCCAGACAGGGCCGACAGCGCGGTCAGGTCCTGCGCGATGTCCTGGAACTGGCGCCGGGGAAGCGCCACGGTGAGGATGATCCGCAGGCGGGACGTTGCCGTGGCGATGGCGGCGGCGGTGACCGTGGAGCTCGTCACGGGCCAGTCGGGCTGGTGATAAAGCACGTGATCCCACAGGTGGACGCCGTCCCAGCCGTGCCGCTCAGCCGCCACCGCTAGATCAAGAAGTGTCCGAGGATCACCGAACTCACCGACCGTTGGCAGGCCCACCGCGTACCGCGTTTGCATGGTCAACAGCCTAGCCTCGGCGCGGTGGCGTTCGATCCGGCTAGAATCGCCGGGTGGCAGAGAGCATTCCCGGGACCGCCCGCAGCACCAGGCAGCGCGGGGAGATCCTCACCATCCTGCGCGAGACCGAGGACTTCAAGACGGCCCAGCAGCTGTTCGCCGACCTCAGGCAGCAGGGCAGCAAGATCGGGCTCACCACGGTCTACCGCAACCTGCAGGCCCTGGCCGACGCGGGCGAGGCCGACACCATGCGCCTGCCCAACGGCGAGCAGCTCTACCGGCTCTGCGGGCAGGGCCGCCACCACCATCACCTGGTCTGCCGCAACTGCGGCCGCACGATCGACATCGAGGGCCCGGCGGTGGAGAAGTGGACCGAGCGGGTGGCCGACGAGCACGGCTTCACCGACGTCTCGCACACCCTGGAGATCTTCGGCACGTGCGCCACGTGCGCCGCCGAGAGTCGCTGATCCGACAGCGCGCCTGCAACCTTTCCCGACGCGATGGCGTGTGTCAGTATGCAGGCGATCCGGCGGGGAGGAACTCATGAGGCGTTTGGTGGTCATCGTATGCGCGGCCACGCTGATCGGCGCGTGCAAGCCTTCCTCGTCCACATTCGACAGTGCGACGACGCCTTCCGTTGCGCCCGTTGTGGATTCGAGCCCGATAGCCTCGCCCACACCATCGCCGTCGCCTTCCTTGGAGACGCCACCGGCCTCGCCGTCGCCCGCCAAGCCCGCCTGCAAGGAGGGCAAGCATCAGTTGGAGGTCGAGCAGGCGCTCAACGAGCTGGGCGGCTACGGCAAACTTTCGGCCGATGGGCAGCAGTCCGATGCGGACTGCGTGGCGATCAAAAAATTCCAGACCCGATTTGGCCTTCGGCCGATTGATGGTGTACCGGGCGGAGCCACGCTCAACGTCGCAAAGCGTTTGCTGGCAAGCGATCCCGGGCGCTGCGGCGCCGGGTCCGGACTGACCGCGTGCATCGACCTGACCCACCAGACGACGTGGATTATGCGCGACGGCAAGGTGATCCACGGGCCGACGGTGACCCGGACCGGATACGACCACCCCGACGGCAAGGGTGCGCCCACGCCCGCCGGAAGCTTCAAAATCATCGAGCGGCAGCGCAGCAACTACACCGAGTCGTTCGACGTGTACCTGCACTACTGGCAGCGCATCATGGGCAACAACGGATTCCACGAGACGACTTCGTACATCCACGACATGTCGCTCGGCTCGCACGGGTGCGTCAACCTGTTGAAGTCCGACGCCATCGCCTACTGGGAAACGCTGAAGGTGGGCACGCCCGTCAAGGTGTTCGGCCGCCGCCCGGGGACATGACGACCTTGTAACCTACGGGTACTCTGCCCGTCATGACCACGGAACCCATTGCACCAGAGTCGCCGACGGCGGTGGAGCCCACGCCGGCGGCCGACGTGCAGGCCAATTTTCAGCAACGCGGGCGCGAAGCGGTGGAGCGGATCAACGATGCGGCACACCGGGCCGGTGACGCCGTCGAGCGCGCCATCGTGCGGGTGCGCAACACGGCCGCGCTTACCGAGGAGCGCGGCGTGACCACCATCGCCGACGAGGTCGTCGGCAAAATCGCCGGAATCGCGGCGCGCGAAATCGCCGGCGTGCACGACCTCGGCGGCGACTTCGCCCGCGGCTTCGCCTTCCTCACGCAGCGGATCGGGCTCGGCGACGCCGACGGCGGAAGCGAATCCGATCGCGGCGTGCGGGTCCGTCTGGAGGGCACCACGGCCATCATCGACATGACGATCGTCATCGAGTTCGGCTACGTCGTGCACTCGGTGACCGATGCGGTGCGCGTCAAGGTGATCGCCGCGGTCGAGAACATGCTCGGCCTGGAAGTCCTCGAAGTGAACATTCGAGTCGACGACGTACACGTCGCCGACGACAAGCCGGCCACGGCTTAGGCCGAAACCCGTTGCGGCTCAGGCGGCCCGGTGCACCATCAGGCGCGTGCGGGTGTGGCCGCCTTGAGCGCGACGAGCGGCGGCCGGCCGCGCGGGATGTCGAGTCCCCATTCGGTTTCGATCATGCCCTGCCCGTAGACGCCCGCATGGTGTTCGAGGCAACGCCACGGGATGGCACGACAAAGCACACGTCGACTACTGCGTCTTCATCCGCGGGTGCTACACGACGACCCACCCGTATATCCATGTGACGTCACGGGCTGCGTGAACGCATGGGACGAGGCCTGGTCAGATCCCACCCCCTTCAGATCAAAGTGGGTTCCCCGCGGATTGCGGGTTCGGGCAATCATCCACCCCACAGGTGTCTGTTTTAGTAGCATCTGGAATCGGAATCGGTTTTTATAACCTTCCTCACGTAAAGGCTGTTATCCGACAATCTAGCGGGTTGGATGTTGCATGATCCGATTTGAAGACCCGGCATGCGCCAATGAGGTGTACCCTTCGCGAGCGCCGGCCGAGCGGATGCATCAGGTGTTCGAGGCCGCGTGCGACCGGAATCCGGCGGCGGTGGCGCTCGAGTGCGCGGGTGAGCGGCTCACCTATCTGGAGCTGGACGTCAAGGCGAACCGGCTGGCGCATCATCTGCGCGGGCTCGGGATCGGCGCCGGCGCGCGGGTGGCCATCCTGCTCCACCGCTCCGTCGCAACGTATGTCGCGCTGCTGGGCGTGGGCAAGGCCGGCGCCGCGTTCGTGCCGATCGACCCGGAGTCGCCGCCCGACCGGGTCTCCTACATAGTTACAGACTCCAATGTCGACCTGTTGGTGACGTCATCGGGCCTCGCCGCCAAGCTGGGCGAGGTCGGCCGGCCCATGGTCGTGCTCGACGAAAGCGCCGACGCCTTGCAGGCCCTGCCCGCCGAACGGCCGCAACCGTGCGGTGATGTCGCCGACCCGGCCGCGTACATCATCTACACGTCCGGCTCCAGCGGCCGCCCGAAGGGTGTGGAGGTGGCGCAGTCGAGCATCTGCAACTTTCTGAGCATCGTGCCGGCACTCTACGACGTGCGCCCGACCGACCGTGTCTACCAGGGTATGACGATCGCCTTCGATTTCTCGATCGAGGAGATCTGGCCGACCTGGGCGGTCGGCGCGACGCTGGTGGCAGGCCCGACCGATTCCCGCCGGCTGGGCGCCGAACTGGCGGACTTCCTGGAGGAGTCGGGAATCACCGTTTTCTACTGTGTACCAACCCTGCTCGCGACGATCCCCCGCGACCTGCCGCTGATCCGTGCCTTGATGGTCGGTGGCGAGGCATGCCAGGGCCAGCTCGTGGAGCGATGGAGCCGTCCCGGGCGCAGGATTCTCAACACCTATGGGCCGACCGAGGCGACGGTCACGGCGATCTGGTGCGAGCTGCACCCGGGCCGCCCGGTCACCATCGGGCGCCCGCTGCCGACCTACTCCGTCGTGCTGCTGGACGAGCAGCGCCAGCTCGTCGCCGACGGCGATGTGGGCGAGATCTGCATCGGCGGGCCGGGCGTGGCCCGCGGCTATGTCGGGCGGCCGGAGCTCACCGCTGACCGGTTCATCGAGCATGCCCTCGCCCCGCCCGGCGGGAAGCTTTACCGTACTGGCGATCTGGGCCGCCTCACCAGCGACGGCGAGATCGAGTATCTGGGGCGGGCGGACGCGGAGGTCAAAATCCGCGGGCATCGCGTCGACCTGGGCGAGATCGAAAGTGTACTGCTAGAGGATCCGGACGTGTCCGAGGCCGTGGCCGCGCTCATGGGCACGCCCGGCGAGCTGGCGGCGTATGTGGTGTGCAAGGACGGCATCACCGAAGACGCTTTGGTGGCACGGCTTTCCGAGACCCTGCGCGGCCGGCTGCCAGCCTACATGGTGCCGTCCTATCTCGACATCGTCGCCGACCTGCCCACCATGCCCAGCGGCAAGGTCGACCGCAGCCGGCTCCAACCGCCAACCGGTCGGCGCCTGACCGCGGCCGCGGGCGGCCCGATCGTCGTCGCCGACAGCGAGTTCGAGGAGCAGGTGCTCGCCGTCTGGTCGGACGCGTTCGGCATCGCGCCGCAGGAGCTTTCGGTCGAGGCAGACTTCTTCACCGACCTCGCGGGGCATTCGCTCCTCGCCGCCAGGGTGGTCACCCTGTTGCGAGAACGCGGCGTGGGCGCGAGCCCTGCCTTGCGCGACATCTACGATCATCCGACCATCCGCGGCCTGGCCGCGCATTTGCAGGCGAAGGCGGCAGCGCGCGAGACGACCGCGACCCGCCCGGCACCGCTGCGGCACGACAGCCGCCGGATCGCGCGCGCCGGATTCGGTCAAGCCATCGCGATTTATCTGCTCGCCCTCGTCGTGACCCTGCCCGTGTCCTATGTGTACACGCGCAACGACGGTGTCGTTTCGGTCCGCGTGCTCGTCCAACTCATGGCCGCGATCCTGGTCAGCTACCTGTCCGTGCGCTGGGTGGTGCCCCTGCTGTTCGCGCGGCCACTCGCGGCCGGGATCCGGCCGGGTCGATACCCGTTGTGGGGACTGACATACGTGCGCATCTGGGCGCTGAATCTGCTGATGACCATCGGGCCGCTGCCCATCTTCAGCGGATCCCCTTTGATGGCAACATATCTGCGCATGCTCGGAGCCAAGATCGGGCGCCGCACCACCATCGCCACGAGCGCGATCAGCCTCCCCACCATGCTTGAGGTCGGCGCCGACGCGTCGGTCGGTTACGGCGTCTCGCTTCGCCCGTGGCGTGTCGAGGACGGCTGGGTACACGTCGCACCGATCAAAGTGGACGATGGTGCCTTCGTCGGGGCCAACGCGGTGCTCGAACCCGGCTCCACGATCGGCGCGGGGGGCGCGCTCGGCGAGCAGTCCGCACTCGGCCAGGACGAGTCGGTCCCACCCGGCGCGCGCTGGGCGGGCTCACCTCCGCGGCCCACCGACGAACTCGCCCCTGTGGTCGAGAGCATGCTCACCTGCCGCGGCCGGCTGCGCGGCTGGCGCCCGCAGCACCTTGCCGCCGCGATGCTCGGACTGCTCGGGCTGGAGATTGTCGCGATTGGAATGATCGTGCCGAGCGTGGCGCTCGTGTGGTGGGCCCTGCTCAGCTGGGGCCTGCTCGCGGGTCTGCTCGCGACGCTCCTGGCCGGGCCGGTCTATGTGCTCACGGTCTGCGCCGTGGTCGCGCTCGGCAAGCGCATAGTCTTGCCACGCACTCCGGTGGGGATCCATCCCGTGCGCTCCGGACTTGGCGTCCGCAAATGGATAGCCGACAAGTTGCTGGAGTTCAGCCTCACGTTCACCAATTCGCTCTACTCCACGCTCTACACCGTGCCGTGGCTGCGGATCCTCGGCGCTCGCGTGGGCCGCGGCGCCGAGGTGTCCACCGCCGCGCACCTGGACCCCGATCTGCTCACGCTCGGCAGCGGAAGCTTTGTGGCCGACATGGCAAGCGTGGGCGCGGCAAGCTACGCCAACGGCCGGGTGGCTTTCCTGCCCACCGAAGTCGGCAGCCGCGCCTTTGTGGGCAACGCGGCGGTCGTGCCGGCCGGCACCAAACTTGGCGACGGATCGCTTGTCGGCGTGGGCACGCTGCCACCCGTGACCGGTGTCCCGGACGGGACCTCGTGGCTCGGCTCGCCCGCGATGCATTTGCCGCTGCGGCAAAGCAGCGGCTCCTATCCGGAGGAGCAGACGTTCCGGCCTCCCCGCAAGGCGGTGGTGCATCGGCTCGCCATCGAGTTCTTCCGGGTCACACTGCCGGCCTCGCTGCTGGGTGTG
Organism: Allorhizocola rhizosphaerae; assembly: GCF_003426775.1. GTDB lineage: Bacteria > Actinomycetota > Actinomycetes > Mycobacteriales > Micromonosporaceae > Allorhizocola > Allorhizocola rhizosphaerae. The sequence continues at coordinate 18,319 of NZ_QJUG01000035.1, forward strand.
TCGTTCTATCTCTACCTGCTCGTGCTGTCGTGGCTCGCCCGTGGTCGCGATTTGGTTGTCCCGGCGGTGGTTTCGCCCTTCGTGGCGATCGCGGCGGGCGTGGCGATCGTCGCCTGTTGCGCAGCCATCAAACGCAATGTCGTTGGCACCTATCGACCGCGCGTCGAACCGTTGTGGAGCCCATTCGTGCGCCGCACCGAATTCGTGACCGGAATCTACGAGGCGGCAGCAGTGCCGGCCGGCGCGGGGATGCTTGTCGGCACGCCGTTCCTGCCGCCCGTGCTGCGCTGGTTCGGTGCGCGCGTCGGGCGGCGTACCTGGATAGGCACAACGTATTTGACCGAGTTCGACCTCGTCGTCATCGGCGACGACGCGTCGGTCGGCATCGAGGTGTCACTGCAAACTCACCTGTTCGAGGATCGCGTGATGAAAATGTCGGTGGTGACCGTCGGAGCGGGAGCCACGGTCGGCACCCGGGCGATCGTGCTTTACGACGCCGTGGTCGGCGACGATGTCGCGCTCAGCTCGCTTTCCCTGCTGATGAAGGGCGAGCATCTCACGCCCGGCACGTGCTGGCGCGGCCTGCCCGCCCAGGGTCTGGCTTAAAGGAGCACACTCATGAAATGCCGATCCGTAGCACTGGTCTATCGTGGCCCGGCATCGCTGCCGGGATGCCCGGAGGCGGTGGCCAAACTGTTGCGCTCCAGCCGGTTCGGCTTCGACGTCCACTATGTGGGGCCGAAGGAGAAGGTGCCACTGTCCACATCGGCCCTTTCCGGTGCGACGCTCTATGCGCAGCCCGGTGGCGCGTCGCTCAAACGCGCATACCGCCATTTGCGTGACCATCGCGAGGCGATTCGCGAGTTCGTCCAATTCGGAGGCAGATATATAGGCTTTTGTTTGGGCGGGTACCTGGCCGGAGCCACGCCGGGTTTCGCACTCCTTCCGGGTGACACCGACCAATACATCGCCTCGCCCCGAGCCACCATCGCCTCCGAGGACAACACCGTGGTCCGAGTCTGCTGGCGCGGCCGCGAACGCACACTGTTCTTCCAAGACGGTCCATACTTCCAGGTGCACCCGCAGGCCCCGGTGACCGTCGTCGCGACCTACCCCAACGGCACCATCGCCGCATTGGTTTCCCGCTTCGGCGAGGGCCGGGTGGGTGTCGTCGGGCCGCACCCCGAGGCGACCGCCGACTGGTACGTGGACGCCGGGCTGCGCCCCGACACGGGTCTCGACCTCGGGCTGGATCTCGTGGAAGCCGTGATGAGCTCATGAACAGGCTCATTGGTGTAGACGCGGCCCGCGGCGCCGCGCTGTTGGGCGTGATAGCCGTCCACTCCCTGTACGAGGCCAACCGCGATGGCACGCCGACCTGGTCGTTTTCGCTGTTCGGCGGGCGTTCGGCGGCGCTGTTCGCCGTGCTGGCCGGTCTCGGTGTCGCCTTCTTGACCGGGGGCCGGCGGATCCCGCTGTCCGAGGGCAAGGGCACGGTTGCGGGCCTGGCCGCCAGGGCGCTCGCGATCGGAGGGATCGGGCTGGCGCTGGGCTACACCGATGCCGGGCTCGGCGCGGTGATCCTGCCCCATCTGGCCGTGATGCTCCTGTTGGCGATCCCGCTCGTGTTCCTTCCCGGTTGGGTGATCGCGGCGACCGGCGCGCTCACCGCGATCGGGATGCCGGTGCTCGTTCACCTCCTGCAACCGCACCTGCCAAAACCCAAACTGCGCAATCCGACGCTCCGGTACATTGTGGACGATCCACTGAGGCTGCTCTACGAGCTGTGCTTCACGGGCGAATATCCGGCGCTGCCCTGGATGGCGTATCTCTGTGCGGGGCTTGCCATCGGGCGACTGGACCTGACCCGGCGACTTGTGACGACCACGTTGGCCGGTGCGGGCGTGGTTCTGGCCGTGGCGGCGTCGGTCACCTCCTCGTTCCTGACCGAGCGGTATGCGATGGCGCGCATCTGGGCGGCGCAGCCCCGCAGCGACTTGACCGGGCGCGAGACCGCTGAGCTGCTCGCACTCGGCGGAGACGGGACCACCCCGACCAATACGTGGTGGTGGCTCGCGATCGACGCCCCGCACACGGGCACGCCTTTCGATCTGCTCGGCACAACCGGGGTCGCCATGGCGGTGCTCGGGCTCATGTTGCTGGCGGCTCAGGCCACCCGGTGGGCGGGTGTCATCCAGACCCCGCTCGCTGCAGCCGGAAGCATGACGCTGACGCTTTACGTGGTACACATAATGTTCATCAATTCTGAGTACGACGTCTTCGAGGCCACGACCGGGTGTCTGGTGCAGATCGTGGCCGCGCTCGTGATCGGGTTGGCGTGGCGGGCGACGGTCGGGCGCGGCCCGCTGGAGACCCTGACCGGTGCGCTGGCCTCCCGGGCCCGCCGCTGGGCCACGAGTGAGAGGGCGGTCATAGCGGGCACCCCCGCCACGGGCGATCGATGAGGTCTGCCGGGTAACGTCACGTCGCCATGGAGATGATTGCGATCCCGCCAGGACCGGTCACGCTGTCGGACCGGCGGACCCGGCGCACCTGGCCGGTGGAGCTCGCGGCGTTCCGGCTCGCGGCGCATCCGGTGACGCAGGCCGAATATGCGGGTGTCACGGGCCTGCGGCCGAGCAGTGTGCGGGGCGACCGGCTGCCCGTCGAGTCGGTGTCGTGGTGGGACGCGGTGCGATTCTGCAACACGTTGTCCACGCGCGAGGGTCTCACGCCCGCTTACCGTCTGGGCCCTGACGAGGCGATCGAGTGGCATGCGGACGCCGACGGATACAGGCTGCCCAGCGAGGCCGAGTGGGAACGGGCGTGCCGAGCGGGCACGGACGGACCGCGCTACGGGACGCTCGACGAAATCGCTTGGTACCGCGGCAATTCCGGCGATCGGATGCACGAGGTCGGTGAGCTCCGGCCCAACGCGTGGGGGCTGTACGACATGCTCGGCAACGTGTGGGAGTGGTGCTGGGACATCTACGATGCCGAGGTCTACGGCGGTTATCGGGTGCTGCGGGGTGGCGGCTGGTTCGACGAACACTGGAGCTGCCGTGCGTCGGTGCGGCGGCGCAGCCATCCGGACTTGCGGATCGACGACGTGGGTTTCCGGGTAGCGCGCAACGCCTGAGCCACATGTGCGGGCCGCGCCGGCTTCGGCGCCAACCCCTGTCGCCCGCTGTAAACGGCACCATCGCTGCTGTCGGCTAGCCGACTGAACGCGAAAGTGTACTCATGGCTCGCCTCTCGTTCGTGGCACGCTGTCGCTCGCTCGCCCGCTTCGACACATGTCGATCTAGCTGTGGGCGTCGACGAAAGGTGAAGACCATGTCCTCAGTCCTCAAACGTGGTTGGGTAGCCACCGTCCTGATGGGCCTCGTCGCCGGGCTGACGGCCGCCGCACCGGCCACCGCGGCATCACCTGGCATTCAGGCGATGCCGTCCCCCTTGCGTTTCGTGTCCCATTTGGACCTGGAGTGCTTCAAGACCAACCCGTACCAGCCGCCACAGACGGCGATTTTCACCAGGCACCTCAACCCGGTCCTGGCCCACCTGCCCAACGAGACGCACGTGCTCGGGCCGCGCGAGCAGTTGTGTGTGCCGGTCGCCAAGAACAACGTGCTGCCGCCGGCGGGCGTCCTTGAGTTCGTCCGGTTCGTGGACCTGTCCTGCTACAAGATTCAAGGCGCGAGTGTGAACACGCAGCTGAACCTGCGCCATCTCAACCCACAGCTGCAGAACCTGCCGCCGCGCAACGTGTATCTCACCGTGCCGGTGCAGTTGTGCGTGCCGGTCATCAAGAATGGGTTGTACCCGCCGCCCGAGATCCGGCAGCTGGCCATGTATATCGATCTCAAGTGCTACATCGAGCAGCCGAACGCGCCCCTGAACATCGGGCTCGGCCTGCGGCACCTCAACCCCGTGCTGGCCAACCTGCCCGCGCACGAGGCCAGGGTGACCTACAACCGCCAGCTGTGCGTGCCCGTGCAGAAGAACAACCAGCCGATCCCGCCCGAGGTGCTCAACATCGTGCGCTGGATCGACCTGGAGAAGTTCGACATCATCACGCCCGCGCTGCAGGCGCCGTTCAACCTCACCATCAACCACCTCAACCCCGCGCTGGCCCACCTGCCCACCGAGCAGGTCCAGATCCAGCAGGCGACCCAGCTGATGCTCCCGGTCGCGAAGAACAACGTGATCCCGCCGGCCTGACCGGAGGCCGACAGGCAGGCCAATCATCGTCCGGAGTGACACTGGCGGCCACTTTGGACGGTGATTGGCCGCGCCCTCTCCCGGTCCCCACCCGAGATGGGGCGGTTGTGGCCAAACCGTTACCCACCACACCAAATTCCTCTCCGCGCTTGTGGCGCACCAGCTCAGAGGGCTTAAGCCGCATCCCCTGACATTCATATCGGTCAGTTGAGAGATGCGTTGACGGTTGCGAGCCCGGATGGCGTTGATCCATTGTGTACCGCGACGAAGATCGCGCCACATACGCAGCGGCATTCGTCTTCGCATGCGCGAGCACTGTGACGAGCTAGTCGATAGTGCATTCGAGTCTTTCACTATCTACAGCGGTGCCTTGGCGCGCCGTGGGGAGGGAATACGTGAGACAAGCACTACGAGCGGCATCCCGGATCGGGATCGCCGCTTTCACGGGCCTGGTGCTGAGCGGCATCGCCGCGACATCGGCTCACGCCACCGAGCCGGGCGGTGAGATCGGGCCCCAGGTCGTCGGCGGCACAGTGGCGCAGCAGGGGGAGTTCCCATGGATGGTGCGCCTTTCCGTGGGCTGTGGGGGAGCGATGTACACCCAGACGCTCATCCTGACCGCCGCGCACTGCGTGGCCGACCTAGGTACCGGACCCAGCACCTCGGTCACGGTGACGTGGGGCGTCGTCGACCTGGAAGACCCCAACCGCACCACCCGCACCTCCAACTACATCCACGTGGCGGACGGCTACTACGGCGAAGGCAAGGACTGGGCGCTGATCCGCATCTCCCAGCCGATCAACAGCCCGCTGCTCAGACTCGCCACCGACACCTCGCTGCACAACGGGAGCTTCACCGTCGCCGGCTGGGGCGCGACCTATGAGGGCGGGCCGCAGCATCAGTATCTGCTCAAGGCGGACGTGCCGTTCATCGACGACACGCAATGCGCCAGCGCCGGCGGCAGCTACTTCAGCCTCATCCCCAACGAGGAAATCTGCGCCGGCAACTGGAGCAGCGGCGGGGTGGACACGTGCCAGGGCGACTCCGGCGGCCCGATGTTCAAGCGGGACGCCAACAACGAGTGGGTCCAGGTCGGCATCACCAGCTGGGGCGTCGGCTGTGCCCAGCCCCAGAAGCCTGGCGTCTACACCGAGGTGCGCTACTTCGCCAACGACATCTGCACCGCCGCGGCATCGCTGGGCGGATGCCAGCCCAGCGGCGGCCTGGCCGTCGGTTACCCCGGCAACCAGACCGGCACGGTCGGCACGGCGATTTCTCCGGTGGGCCACACGGTTTCCGGAGGGACGGCGCCGTATTCGTGGTCGGCTTCCGGGTTGCCTGCCGGCCTGTCGATCAGTTCATCGACGGGCTCCATTTCGGGTACCCCGACGGCGGCCGGGACTTACAGCGTGACCGTGACGGCGGCAGACAGCTCGTCGCCGGCCAAGACGGGGATCACGTTCTACTCGTGGTCGGTCGGCCTGGCCGTCGGCAATCCCGGCAACCAGACCAGCGCGGTCGGCACGGCGATTTCTCCGGTGGGCCACACGGTTTCCGGAGGGACGGCGCCGTATTCGTGGTCGGCTTCCGGGTTGCCTGCCGGCCTGTCGGTCAATTCTTCGACGGGTTCCATTTCGGGTACCCCGACGGCCGCCGGGACTTACAGCGTGACCGTGACGGCGACAGACAGCTCATCGCGAGTCAGCACGGGGCGCGCCTCATACTCGTGGACGGTCATGCCCGGCTTCACCGTCAGCAACCCCGGCAACCAGACGGCCACGGTCGGCACGGCGATTTCTCCGGTGGGCCACATGGCTTCGGGCGGGACGGCGCCGTATTCGTGGTCGGCTTCCGGGTTGCCTGCCGGCCTGTCGATCGATTCTTCGACGGGTTCCATTTCGGGTACCCCGACGGCGGCCGGGACATACAGTGTGACCGTGACGGCGACAGACAGCTCGTCGCTGCCCAGGACGGGGCGCGCCGTGTATTCGTGGACGGTGAGTCCCGTGCCCGTGCCGGGATGTAACGGCGTCAACGCAAGCGACGTGGCGATTCCGGACGCGTCCACAGTGGACTCCACCATTGCGATCTCCGGCTGCGCGGGCATGGGCTCCGCGCAGGCGACGGTGGAGGTCCACATCCTGCACAGCGCGGTCAGCGACCTCGTCGTGACGCTGGTTGCGCCGGACGGTAGCACCTATGTGCTGCACAACCGGGAACTCGGCTCCACGGGTGGCATCCACAAGACATACGTCGTGAACCTGTCGTCGGAGGCGGCCGAGGGAACGTGGAGGCTGCGGGTGCAGGACCTCTACGCGGCCTACTCGGGCACCATCGACAGCTGGGCGTTGAACCTGAAGGGCGGCACGACGGACTGCACGGGCACCAACAACGCCGACGTTCCGATCCCGGACGTGTCGACGGTCCACTCTGCCGTCGAGGTCTCGGGCGGTTGCGCGGGCAACGCCTCGGCGACCTCGCAGGTGAAGGTGGACATCGTCCACCCCCATAGCGGTGATCTGGTGGTGACGCTGGTTGCGCCGGACGGCAGCACCTATGTGCTGCGCGACCGGACCGGCGGCTCCTATGCCGACATTCACGAGATCTACACGGTGAACCTGTCCTCGGAGACGCGCAACGGCATCTGGAAGCTGCGTGTGCAGGACGTCGGCTTCGGGTTCACGGGTTACCTCGACACGTGGACCTTGAACCTGGGCAACGGCGGCAGCCCGGCAAACTGCGTGCGCACCAACGGCACCGACGTGACGATCCCCGACCGGTCGACGGTCACCTCGACCATCGCGGTCTCGGGTTGTCCGGGCTACGCCTCGGCCGCCTCGACCGTGGAGGTCCACATCGTCCACCCCTACATCGGTGACCTCGTCGTGACGCTGGTGGCGCCGGACGGCAGCACCTATGTGCTGCACAACCGGACGGGTGCCGGGCAAGACAACATCAACAAGACCTATCCGGTGAACCTGTCCTCGGAGACGCGCGAAGGCACCTGGAAGCTACAGGTGCAGGACGCGGAGACGTCGGACACGGGACGCATCGACTCCTGGACGCTAACCCTTTGACCGTCTGGGAAACGGCCCCGCCTCGACACGGGCGGGGCCGTTTTCATGGGCGGATGGTGGCCGCGGTGAGCAGGTCGAGGCCCAGCGGGGTGATCTCGTGCAGGACGGCGAGGCCTTGGCGGCGGGTGGTGATGAGGTTGGCGTCGCGCAGGACGGTGGCCTGCTGGCTCGCGGCGCCCACGGAGATGCCGCAGACGCGGGCCAGCGCGCTGGTGGTGCAGCCGGAGACGGTGGCCTCAAGCGCGATCGCCCGGGTGCGGCCCATCAGCGACTCCAGGGACGAGGGTCGGGCTGGATTTTGTTGCCGCTGAAGGGTTCCCGGCGGTGGCTGGGTCGGATACACGAGCACGGGCGGCAGTCCTGTATCGGGCAGCTTGGTCGGCGCGTGCCGGCAGAAGAACGACGGCTGCAGGAGCAGGCCACGCCCGTCGAGGTGGTGACTCTGTTCAGGCGAAGGCCGCTGCGGGAATGAGGAGAACACGTCGTGGTCGGCGAACTCGGTGATCTGCAGGACGGGCGGCTCCCAGCGTATGCCCGGGTGCAGGGTGGCCAGCACGTGATCGATGCCCAGCGTCGCCAGCTCGGCCACGCGCCGGGCGCGGTCGGCGACGACGTGCTGCCGGATCGACCGCCAGTACGGTCGCAGCGCCTTGCCGTAATAGGAGCGCATGGCCTGCCCGAGTCGCCTCATGGCCGTGGGTGAGCCGGACGCGAGTGAGCGCGTCCATTCGGTGGGCGCCTGCCGCGACGCGAGATTACGCAGGTCCGCCTGCACGCGCGAACGCGGGGTCGCCATCAGGCGATCGACCGCGGTGTCGAACGCCGGCCCCGACCCGACCGGTGTGAGGAAGTCCGGCGAATAACCCGACGGCGGCGCCAGCTCGCACAGCAGGCGCATCTCGGCAGCGGGCACGCTAGCGCGCACCTGCCCGCGCCACGGCCCGTACACCAGCTCGCCGTCCTGGCCCTGCATCAGGTGCAGGCTGAGCAGCATCTCCCACAGCGGATCCGGCTCCGCCGCGATCGTGACGCGCGCGAGATCCTGCGCCGTGAAGTGGATCCGAAGCAATGTCCCCCCATGCCCGCCATGGACACCAACGTGTGCCGCGTAGTCTCCACGTAGGGCCATCGTCCATCTTCGATCTTGTGGGAAGCTTGTGCAGACCTTGAATCCCCAGTTCGGTGTGCTGGGTTCGGTCGAGGCACGCGCCGGCGGCGGCGCGATCGAGCTCGGTCACGCCAAGCAGCAGTGCGTGCTGGCCGTGTTGCTGGTCGACGCGGGCCGGCCGGTGCCGGTCGGCCAGCTCATCGAACGGGTCTGGGGCGCCGACCCGCCGGAGCGGGTGCAAAACGCGCTCTACAGCTATGTTTCCCGGCTGCGCCGGGCGTTGCCGGGCACGGCCATCCGGCGCGGGCCCGGCGGGTACACCATCATTATCGACCGGGATTCGGTTGACCTGCACCGCTTCCGGCGGCTGGTCGAGCTGGCGCGCGATCCGGCCGCCGATGCTGGGCGCCGGCTGTCCCTGCTGGACGAGGCGCTCGCGCTGTGGCGCGGCGAGCCGTTCGCTCATCTGGACAGCCCGTGGTTCGACGGGCTGCGGGTGACGCTCGCCGCCGAGCGCATGGCGGCGGAACTGGACCGCGACGATCTGCTCCTGCGCGCCGGGCAGCACGCCGATCTCCTGCCCCGCCTGGCCGACCGCGTGTCGGCCGACTCGCTCAACGAGCGCCTGGTCGGGCAGTTCATGCTGGCGCTGTACCGAAGCGGGCGGCAGGCCGACGCACTGGAACAATATCAACTCATCCGGCGACGGCTGTCCGAGGAGATCGGCAGCGATCCGGGTGAACCGCTCCAGCGGCTGCACCAACAGCTTTTGGCGGGCGACACCGCGAGGCCGGTCCCTCGGCAGCTGCCACCCGATATCGCGGCGTTCGCCGGACGGGCCGACGAGCTGTCCACAATAGACAGCGCTTCCACGATATGCGTCATCACGGGCATGGCGGGCGTGGGCAAGACCGCGCTCGCGGTCCGTGCCGCTCATCGCATGGCGGGCCGGTTCCCGGACGGACAGCTGTACGTGAACCTGCGCGGGTTCGACCCGTCCGGTGCGCCCAAGCCACCGGCCGAAGCCCTGCGCGGCTTCCTGGAGGCCCTCGGGGTCGCCCCGCACACCGCGCCCGGGTCGGTGGAGGCGCTCACCGCGCACTATCGCAGCCTGGTCGCGGACCGGCGCATGCTCGTCGTGCTCGACAACGCGCGCGACGCCGAACAGGTACGCCCGCTGCTGCCCGCGTCACCGGGCTGCCTCACGCTCATCACGAGCCGCGACCGGCTGACCGGGCTCGTTGCCACGGAAGGCGCCCGCGCCATCGGGCTCGACGTGCTGTCCACAGTGGACGCCCAAGCCCTGTTGCGCGGGAGGCTCGGCGGGCCGCGCATCGACGGCGACCCCGACGCCACGCGGGAGCTGATCGCCCGCTGCGCGCACCTGCCACTCGCCTTGGCGGTCGTGGCCGCGCGGGCCGCGATGCACCCGGAGTTCCCGCTGCGCGCGGTCGCGCAGCAGCTGCGCACGCTCGACGCGTTCGCCGATCCCGACCCGATGGCGGACGTGCGGGCCGTGTTCTCGTGGTCATACCGGGCCGTGAGCCCCGCGGCCGCACGGCTTTTCCGCCTGCTCGCGCTGCATCCGGGCCCGGACGTCACGGCGCCCGCGGCGGCCAGCATCCTGGGCGACGGCGGCGCGGACACGGCCGGTGCGCCACTGGCCGAACTTGAGCGGGCACACCTCATCGCGCAGCACGCACCGGGGCGGTACTCGTTTCACGATCTGCTGCGTGCGCACGCGGCCGAGCTCGCCGACGACGACCGGGCCGTGGAGCGGGTGCTGGACCATTACATGCGCACCGGCCATCGGGCGGCGCTTCTGCTCAACCCGCACCGCGATCCGGTCGATCCGGGCCCGCCGAGCGCGGGTGTCATGCCCGAGCCGATGCCCGGCTTCGCGCAGGCGCTCGCCTGGTTCGACGCCGAGCATGCCGTGCTGCTCGCGTGCATCGATCTGGCCGTCGCGCAGGGGTTTGACGCGACGGCATGGCACCTGGCGTGGACGCTGTCGACGTTTTTCGCCCGGCGCGGGCACCTGCACGACTGGGCCGCCACGCAGTCGGCCGCGCTCGGCGCGGCACAGCGGTTGGGCGACCTGGCGAGGCAGGCGCACGCGCACCGGGACCTGGGGCGGGCGCAGGCGCGGCTGGCGCACACGGACGAGGCGCTGGCCAACATGGCCCGTGCCATCGACATCTATCGCGAACTGGATGACGCGGGCGGCCGGGCGCACGTCCACGTCAACATGGGGATAGTCTTCGAGCGGCTCAACCGGTACCAAGAAGCGATAAAGCACGCCTACGCGGCGGTGGAGCTCTTCCGGGTGGCCGGCAACCGGGTTGGCCAGGCTCGGACCCATAACAACATCGGTTGGTACCACGCACATCTCGGCGAATACCGGCAGGCCGTCGAGCACTGCCGGGAAGCGCTCGGGCTGCAGGAGGCGCTCGACGACGTCTCGGGCCAGGCCGCGTCGTGGGACAGCCTCGGCTACGTCCATCACCACCTCGGCGAGCGCGACGAGGCCATCGCGTGCTTCCATCGGGCGATGGAGCTGTCCGGTTCGATCGACGACCGGCACAATGTGGCCGACATCCTGATCCATCTCGGCGACGCCCATCAGTCCTTCGGCGGGCTGGATCAGGCGCGCGACGCGTGGGCGCAGGCGCTGGAAATCCTTGATGTGATGCGCCACCCGGATGCGGCCAAGGTCCGCGCGAAGCTCGTATCGTTGGGCAGATGGTGAGGTTCGACCAGGAATTGCGCGCCGACTGCACGCGCTGCTTCGCGCTGTGCTGCGTGGTGCCCGCGTTCGCCGCGTCGGCCGACTTCGCCATCGACAAGCCCGGCGGGCACGCATGCCCGCATTTGGCGGGCGACTTGCGCTGCGGCATCCACCACCGGCTGCGCGACAGCGGGTTCACCGGCTGCACGGTCTTCGATTGCTTCGGCGCGGGCCAGAAGGTCTCGCAGGTGACGTTCGGCGGCCGCGACTGGCGCACGCAGCCGGACATCCGGGAGCAGATGTTCGAAAGCTTCGCCGTGATGCGTCAACTTCATGAGCTTCTTTGGTACCTGGAAGCAGCGCTCGCCCTCTCGTCGACCACACCGATCCATGCCGAACTCCGCCGCGCCTTTTCCGAGACCTCGCAGTTGACGCTCGCCGAGGATGTGCGCTCGGTCGATGTCCCGGCGCACCGCGCGCGGGTCAACGAGCTGCTCCTGCGGGCGAGCACGCTTGCCCGGTCCGGCACGCGGGGCCCCAACCATCGCGGGGCGACACTGATCGGCGCCCAGCTCGCAGGTGTGGATTTGCGCGGGGCCAACCTGCGCGGCGCACTGCTCATCGGAGCCAATCTCGCCCGTGCCGACCTGCGCCTGGCCGACATGACCGGGGCAGACCTGCGGGGCGCCTACCTCACCGGTGCCAACCTGTCCACCACCCTGTTCGTGACCCAACCCCAGCTCGACTCGGCTCACGGCGACGGGAAAACCAGGCTGCCCAAGGGTTTGGCCCGGCCCGCGCATTGGCGCGGATAAAAGTCGCTTTCCATCCGCTACTTGTAACCGGACACGCGCCTCGGGATGTCGACGAATCCGGCGCGGATTCGAGCCAGATACCGTCGCCAGGGCGGCCAACTGCCGGTAGAGCTCTGCTTGGCGCCCGCCTTCGCGCTGGATCTGTTCGAAGCGTTCCGGCGGGGTCGGGCCCATGGGCCACGCCGGTCGAGGTCGATCCTGGTTCACCAGGCCGATCAGAAAGGCAGGTCGCCATCGATGCGTGGCTTCACGCACAACCACCGCTCTCAGGCGACGACCGTGCCAGCTGTCCGCAGCTGTCGAGGTCATCGCCGCCCTGAGCAGCGGATTCAAACAGTCCACATGTCTTTTGCAATCGAGGCCCGGCATGCTGGCGGCTGCGACTGGCAAGAGCATAATCCCAAACCCCCGACCCCGACCTCGTTCACGCACTGAGGAACGGCCCGTCCGCGGACCTCTAGTCCACACGGACCGTGCGCGTCAACGGCCACCTCGGTGCACCGCGCTGAAATCGTCTACATAGATAAGGGCATCAAGATTGTCTACTATGCCGACCGTGCCGAGTTCGAAACCTGGTGGCATTGGGAGATCGAGGGAGTGCGCACACCTGCCGGAATTACAGCACTACCACGACGCGGCGCACGATCCGCGACGACGCACACCACTACGCCGCCTACTTCTCGTTTTCGAACATTCCCACTGACCCCTCGGGTGGTACCCGCCAGTTCATCATGCGTGTCTACATAAGGCATGTCTCGGGAAACCGGTCAAAAATCCACGGTCTGCAGGGCACCACGCAGCCGACCCACGGTATCGCCATGAACCTGACCGGCTAGGCAAAAACTGGCACAGCCGACGCTCGCTCCCATATAGCTGAGCCCCCAATTGATCGGACAGTCCAAAGAGGAGGACTTGATGCGACGACGCATAGCAGTAGCATGCGGCGTAATCATGGCGATCGCTACCACGACGATCGTTACCACGACGACAGCGGCGAACGCAGGATTCTCGACGGCGGCCACGCCTTCAGATCCATTAACCGCCGGCTTCGCCGCGGGTGTCGACCATAACGCGATGACCGCCCAATTCCATCGCCTACAAGCCGTAGCCGCACTGCATCCGGACGGCGCGGGCGGCACATACTTTGACGAGAAAACCGGCCAGCTCGTGGTGCGGTATGTGCAAAACGCCGACGGCGCCCGGCTTAAGTCCAAGTTGAGCCTGCAGCCCTTCCGGGTAGGTGAGGTTGCGGTCCGGTTTGAGCCCACGGCTATACCGATGCAGCGTCTGAAAGCAGCGACAAAGCGTCTACGGGAATCTAAGGCGTGGGCCGGCGCCCACGCGGCAAGCGTGCACCAGGTGCGGTTGGACGAGCTGACGCCACAGATCGTCATCGAGGCTTCCGGGGATTCGGAAGCGCTTGTCGCGGCTGTGGTCAAGGCCACTGGATTGACCCCTCGGGTGAACATTTCGGATGCCGGTGTCGTGGAGGCAAGCCGTCGCGCCGACCCCTTTCCGTACAATGGCGGATTAGCCCTGTGGAGAAGCAACCTCGATGCCAACGGCGTGAATCAGCGCACGGAGGATGCGTTTTGCACGACCGGTTTCCGGATGACACGCGGTGGAACCGACAGCGCGTGGGTGACGACCGCGGGCCACTGCGCGACTAGCGGCAGTCTCTTCTGGCATGACGGCTGGAACCTGCGGGTCAGGTCAAACTATCTCGCGGGGGGCACCGATGTGTCCATGCTGGCCGGGGAGAACGGCGCGTATTTCAGCCGGTATCTGTGGTTCGGCGGACGGGATACGTCGAACATCAACCCGGTGACGGCGAAGCTGACTGGTTGGCCTGCGATCGGTTCTGCAGTGTATTTCTCAGGCGCCAATGGCGGCCTTGTCTACGGCTTGGTCACGGCGACCAACAACACGGATTGCAACGGCACACCGCTGGTCGTCGTCGATACGGACACGGGGCACACCCACGATGGCGCGGTACTGGGCGGTGACTCGGGTGGGCCAGCCGTAAGGTGGAACACGGCTACCTCGGCCACGCACGACCTCACTGCCGAAGGCATAATCACGTGTAGCAACAGAAACAACGTCGCTCTCTTCACGCCGATCCACCGGGTCGAGGCGGCTACGGGCGCCGTGGTAGTCGTCGGCGGTACATGACAGATCCGGTTGTGCAGGGCGGCATTGTCTGCCGTCCTGCACACCGCTTCGCCTCTACCCCTGGGTACAGCATGGCGAACCGGGCATCGACAAGGTCGACGTCGTCAGTGCCGCCGCCCACGTCATTGATGACAATCTCGAGGATATGCACAATTTTCCGGCGTACCGCCTCTGCTGAGGCGACTATCAATCTTGGAGAGGATTCGTCTTGATTGGACGAGGGTTTCAAGTCACAGCCCTGGCGATGCTGCTAGGGCTGCTCGCCGGGCCGGGTGCCGAAGCGGCCACCGCGCAGACCGCTGACCCGGTGGCCGCTGGCACCACCGTGGTGCGCACCAAAGACGAGCTGCTGAGCGCGCTGGCCAACGCCACAGCAGGCGACACCGTCTTCGTTGACGGCTCGGTGTCCATCAACCTCACCGGCCACAAGCGGATCCTGATCCCGGCCGGCGTGACCCTGGCCAGCAATCGCGGCCAGAACGGGGCGGCCGGTGCCCTGCTGTACAACACCGAGCTCGACTACAGGCAGTCGGAGGCGTGGGCACAGTTCGCGGTGCGCGGCCCGCAGGTACGCATCACCGGGTTGCGGTTGGGGGGCCCGGATCAGCAGATCCGCAACGACGCCTACGAATACGACAATTCTCGCGGCATCGAGGCGGTCGGCGCCTCCGACCTGACCGTGGACAACAACGAGCTCTACGGCTGGTCACACGGAGCCGTCTATGTGGGTTACACCATCGAGGCTCGGATCCGGGACAACTACATCCACCACAACCGGCGCACCGGCTTGGGATACGGCGTGGTGCTCTACAACGACTCCAGCGCCGTCATCGAGGACAACACGTTTGTCCAGAACCGCCACGCCATAGCGGGAAACGGGCTTCGCACCCAGCGCTACGAGGCGCGGTTCAACCTCGTGGTGGACAACGCCCGCTCACATGGCTTTGACATGCACGGCGAGAACGAAACCCAGGACAACGGCGCCCAGTATGCCGGCGATGTCATCCACATCAAACACAACAGCTTCCGATCCAGCGCCGAGGCGGCCGTGGCCATCCGCGGCCGTCCCTACACGGGCGCCTGGGTGTCGGGCAACTGCTTCGCGCACGGCGGCTCCAGCTCCGCGGTCGTGCAGCGGCATTTCACCGGCAACCTGTTCATCGGAAGCAACACCTACGGCACCACGACCACCAATTGCCATAACAGCGGCCGCCGCGTCGCCTGGCGTATTTCATCAGGGGGTACCGCTTCGTGGTCCGCGATGGCGCCGTACACCTTTGACGTGTCGGAGGTCGGGTTCGGCGATTTCGACGGCGACGGCAGGACCGATGTCTTCCGCGCCACCGGAAGTCGTTGGTACTACTCGCCCGGCGGTCAGGGTCCGTGGGTTGCGGGAGCCTCGTCGGGGAGCAGGTTGTCGTCGTTGCGTTTCGGTGACTTCAACGGCGACGGCAGGACCGATGTGTTCACCGTCATCGACGGGCGCTGGCACTACTCATCGGCGGCGGCGACCAGCTGGCAACCGCTCGCGATCTCCAGCGATCCGCTGGCCTCGCTGCGTTTCGGCGATTTTGACGGCGACGGCACGACCGACGTCTTCCGCGCCGACGGCACGCGCTGGTACTACTCATCGGCGGGCCGGTCCAGCTGGACCGCACTGAATACCTCCGGCTTCACGGTCGAGTCGTTGCGCTTCGGCGACTTCAACGGCGACGGCATGACGGATGTCTTCCGCACCAACGGAAGCCAGTGGTACTACTCGTCCGGCGGCACCGGCTCGTGGACAGCGCTGGCAACCTCCAGCGTCCCGCTGGAAGCACTCCGCTTCGCCGACATCAACGGCGACGGCACGACCGACGTCTTCCGCACCGACGGCACCGGCTGGCACTACTTCGCCACCGGCCATTCGAGCAGCTGGATCGCCCTGGCGCAGAGCTCGTGTCCCATCACCAGCCTGCATCTTGCCGACTTCAACGGCGACCGCAAGGCCGACGTGTTCGACGGCCGCTGCGGCGCCTAACTCCCGGGGGTCGGTACCCACGGGATCCACCCTGGGCTACCGACCCTCACCCACTTGACCACCGGCCGCGTTAAAACAGCGCGCTACATCGCCAGCTCGACGTTCACGAGGCGCTGCCGGATCAACTCCTCACGCTCCGACTCCGGCAGCCGACCATGGCGGGCTTGTCGGCCAGCCAGTCCATGGTGAGTATCAGACGTTCGGGTACCGGGGCGGGTCTTCGCGTCGCAGGAAGCCTTCCAACCCGGCCAGATCGTCGGTGTTGATCTGGTCAACGTCCGCGGCGAGGAATGCCTGACCCGCATCACCAAGATTGCCACTACAGCTCGTTCAAGGAGATGTTCGACCACGAGAAACCTCGTCGGTGAACCCAACCGCGACCCGGGCCGAGCAGCTGGCCAACATCCGGCTGATCTACCCGGCGGAGAAGGAAGCCCTCGGCGTGATCGCCATCCACGTCGAGCGAGTCTGATTCCGCAGAATATCGGGCGGTCCCGGCCAGGGCCGCCCTTTCTCATGCGGTAGCGGCTGCTCGGCGTGCGGGCCGCAGCCGGCGTCGTAGTCGATGTGCTTGTTCAGGTCGGGCTCGAACGTGCCGTACAGGCGACGTCGGACCACAACATCGGGGTCAGGCCGCGCAGGTCGTGGTCGGTGAGCTTGGCCTGCCAGTCTTCGGCGTCGAGCACCATGTCCACCAGTCGTGTGTTCACCAGGACCAGCGCCGATTGGAGCAGGTCCAGGGCGAGCATCGAGATTTCCTGCGCCTCACGGTCGCGCAACGCCCGGCCGCCGGCAGGGACGCGCTGCGGCGCATGATCCGTACCAGCAACAAGTCGTCAAACGCCCGGCAATAGCTCCTGATCCGCCGGCGGCTTCCAGGTGATCGTCTCAGTATCCGGACCCGCGATAGATCACGTTCCGACGCCGGGTTGCCGCATTCGGCCGACCACGGTCATCCGGAGATCGAGCGGATCGAGCCGGCGTTCCGGCTGCGTCCGGTCGAGCATCCCGATCTGCTCATGGTGCCTGTGGGTCAATTGTTAACGCTCACGCGGCGCAGGTCAGAAAGACCTTGGAGACGGGCTTGACACATACGCCATGTTCACGTTAACAATGTTCGCGTTAACATCGCCTGCTCCCCGAAGGTGGTCATCCCCCGTGTCCGTCGATCCCGTCGTCGATTCGCCTGGTGAGGATTCCGGGCGTCGCCGTGCGGTGATGGCGGATGTGGCAAAGCTGGCGGGCGTGTCGCACATGACCGTTTCGCGCGTTATCAACGACCATCCCGCGGTCAGCAGCGCGACCCGCGAGCGTGTGCTCGCGGCCATGGCGCAGCTCGCGTACCGGCCCAACATCGCCGCGCGCACGCTGGTCACCGGCCGCACGCGCCGGCTCGGCGTGATCAGTGTGGACACCACGCTGTATGGGCCGGCTTCCATGCTGGTCGCGATCGAGCGCGCCGCGCGCGACGCCGGCTACGCGGTCGCGATCGCCAGCCTGCCCGCGCTCGACCGGCGCGCGCTCGGTGATGCCGTGGATTTCCTTACCTCCCAAGCGGTCGAGGGCATCATCGCCATCACCCCGCACACCACGACCATGGCGGCCCTGCGGCATGTGCCCACCGGCGTCCCGTTTGTCGCGGTCGAGGGTGGCAAGGCGGCCGTGCCGACCGTGGCCGTCGACCAATATCTGGGCGCGTTCTTGGCCACCCGCCATCTGCTCGCACTGGGCCACGCCACGGTCGTCCACATCGGCGGCCCACAGGACTGGTATGAAGCGCCCGAGCGGGAGCGTGGCTGGCGCGACGCGCTCGTTGCCGAGGACCGCGAGGTGCCCGAGGTGGTCGTGGGCGACTGGAGCGCCCGCTCGGGGCATGAGGCGGCCAAACAACTCCTCGGCATACCGGGCCTTTCGGCCGTGTTCGTTGCCAACGATCAGATGGCCCTGGGCGTGCTGCGCGCGCTGCACGAGGCCCAGGTTTCCGTGCCGGACGACATCAGCGTCGTGGGCTTCGACGACATCCCCGAGGCCGCCTATTTCACGCCCCCGCTGACCACCGTCCGGCAGGACTTCGGCGAGGTCGGGCGGCAGGGCCTGGACCTTCTGCTGGAACAGGTCGAGGGCGCGCCGCGCTCCCGCAGGCGTCGCGTCATCCCACCCGACCTGGTCATCCGCAAGAGCACCACCGTCCCTCTCACGCGATTGGATTCCCCGTGAGCGCTAACGCAGAAGAGCAATATGTGGTGGGCGTGGATTTCGGCACGCTGTCGGGCCGCGCGCTCGTCGTCAGGGTCAGCGATGGGGCTGAGGTCGGCACGGCCGTGCACGAGTACCGTCACGGCGCCATCGACCGCACGCTCCCGTCCACCGGCGCGCCCCTGCCGCCCGACTGGGCGTTACAGGAGCCGCGCGACTGGGTCGATGTGTTGCGCACGGCGGTGCCCGAGGCGATCGCACTGTCCGGAGTGGACCCGGCCAACGTGATCGGCATCGCCACCGATTTCACCGCGTGCACGATTCTTCCCACGCTCGCCGACGGCACGCCGCTGTGCCATCTGCCCGAGTTCGCCGACCGGCCGCACGCATACGCCAAACTGTGGAAGCACCATGCGGCGCAAGGCCAGGCGGACCGGATCAACGCGCTCGCGCACGACCGCAAGGAGCCGTGGATCGGCCGATACGGTGGGAAGATCTCGTCGGAGTGGCAGTTCGCCAAGGGACTCCAGCTTCTCGAAGAGGATCCCGAGGTGTATCAAAAGGCCGAGCGCTGGATCGAAGCGGCCGACTGGATTATCTGGCAGTTGTGCGGCGCGGAGACGCGCAACGTGTGCACGGCCGGATACAAGGGCATCCACCAGGATGGGCAATACCCGTCGCGCGAGTTCCTCGCCGCGCTCAACCCGGGCTTCGCCGACTTCATCGCGAAACTCGAGCATCCTCTCTCCCCGTTGGGCGCAAGGGCGGGCGGACTCACCCCAGAGGCCGCCGCGCTCACGGGCCTGCCGGCGGGCATCGCGGTCGCGGTCGGCAATGTCGATGCACACGTGACCGCGCCCGCCGCGCGGGCGACGGAGCCGGGGCAGATGCTGATGGTGATGGGCACGTCAACCTGCCACGTGATGAACGGCCAAACCCTGGCGCAGGTGTCGGGCATGTGCGGCGTGGTCAAGGACGGCATCCTCGCGGGCAGTTGGGGGTACGAGGCCGGGCAGAGCGGTGTCGGCGACATCTTTGCGTGGTTCGTCGACAACTTCCTCCCACCGTCCTATCACGATGAGGCGGCCCGGCGTGGCGTGAGCGTGCACGAGCACATGAGCGATCTGGCGGCCGCGCAAAAGGTGGGCGAGCACGGCCTGATCGCGCTCGACTGGCACAACGGCAACCGTTCGGTGCTGGTGGACCACGAGCTTTCGGGCGTGATTGTGGGCCAGACTCTGGCGACTCGTCCGGAGGACGTGTATCGCGCGCTGGTCGAGGCAACCGCCTTCGGCACACGGACGATCATTGAGTCGTTCCAGCGTGAGGGAGTGCCCGTCGAGGAGCTGATCGTCGCGGGTGGACTGCTCAAAAACCGGTTCCTGATGCAGCTTTACGCCGATGTCACGAACCGCCCGCTGTCGATCCTGGCGTCCGAGCAGGGCCCGGCGCTGGGCTCGGCCATCCACGCCGCCGTCGCCGCGGGCGCCTATCCCGACGTGGCAAGTGCCGCGGCCGTCATGGGCCGGGTCGACAAGCACGCCTACCTGCCCGACCCGGAGCGCGCCCGCGCCTACGACGCGCTGTTCGCCGAATACACCCTCCTGCACGACTACTTCGGGCGGGGCGGCAACGACGTGCTGCACCGCTTGCGCCGCATACGAAACGAGGCCAGAGCATGAGCGATGTGGTAAGGCTGAGGCAGCAACTCGTTGGGCTGCATCAGGAACTCATCCGCTGGGGTCTGGTCGTGTGGACGGCCGGCAACGTTTCGGCGCGCGTGCCCGGCGAGGACCTGTTCGTCATCAAACCAAGCGGCGTGAGCTACGACGCGCTCACGCCCGAGTCGATGGTCGTGTGCGATCTGGACGGCAAGCTGGTGGAGGGCGACCTGTCCCCGTCCAGCGACACCGCCGCCCACGCCTACGTCTATCGCGAGATGCCGGAGGTGGGCGGCGTCGTGCACACCCACTCCACCTATGCCACCGCCTGGGCCGCCCGGGGGGAGCCGATCCCCTGTGTGCTCACGGCGATGGGCGACGAGTTCGGCGGGGAGATCCCGGTCGGGCCGTTCGCGCTCATCGGCGGCGACGACATCGGGCGCGGCATCGTCGCGACCCTGCGCGGTCACCGCTCCCCGGCCGTGCTCATGCAAAACCACGGCGTTTTCACGATCGGCCGCGACGCGAAGGCAGCTGTCAAGGCCGCCGTCATGTGCGAGGACGTGGCCAGGACCGTCCACATCGCTCGGTCGGCCGGACCGCTGATCCCGATCCGGCAGTCCGATGTGGACAGTCTGTATGACCGCTACCAAAACGTCTACGGCCAACCCCAATAAGGAGATGATTATTGTGTACCGCAAGATAATAGCGGGGCTGGCGGTCGCCGGCGCGCTGTTCGTGACCGCCGCGTGCGGCGATAATTCCGGCACCGGCACCGGTGACGACAAGGGCACCATCGGCATCGCGATGCCGACGAAGTCCTCCGAGCGCTGGGTGGCCGACGGCAACAACATGGTCAAGGCGTTCCAGGACATGGGCTACAAGACCGACCTGCAGTACGCCGAGAACGTGGTGGAGACCCAGGTCTCGCAGATCGAAAACATGGTCACCAAGGGCGTGAAGGCGCTCGTGATCGCCGCGATCGACAACAAGTCGCTGTCGGCCGTGCTGCAGCAGGCCAAGGACTCGGGCATCCCGGTCATCGCCTACGACCGGCTCATCCGCGAGACCCCGAACGTCGACTACTACGCCACGTTCGACAACTTCAAGGTCGGCGTGCTGCAAGCCGGGTACATCGAAGAGAAGTTGGGTCTCAAGGACGGCAAGGGGCCGTTCAACATCGAGTTGTTCGCCGGCTCGCCCGACGACAACAACACGTTCTTCTTCTTCAACGGCGCGATGAGCGTGCTGCAGCCCTACATCACCTCGGGCAAGCTGGTCGTCCGGAGTGGACAGACGAAGGTGGAGCAGGTGGCCACGCTGCGCTGGGAAGGCGCCACCGCGCAGAAGCGCATGGACGACCTGCTGTCGACCCACTACGGCGCGGCCAACGTCGACGCCGTGCTGTCGCCGTACGACGGCATCAGCATCGGCATCCTGTCATCGCTCAAGGCGGTCGGCTACGGCAAGGGTGGCAAGCCGCTGCCGATCGTCACGGGCCAGGACGCCGAGCTCGCGTCGGTCAAGTCCATCATCGCCGGGGAGCAGACCCAGACCGTGTTCAAGGACACCCGTGAGCTGGCCAAGACGGCGGCCAAGATGACCGACGCCGCGATCAGCGGGAAGACGCCGGAGACCAACGACACCAAGACCTACGACAACGGCAAGAAGATCGTGCCTTCGTTCCTGCTGGTGCCGGTCTCGGTGGACAAGTCCAACTACCAGAAGATCCTCGTCGACAGCGGCTACTACACCGCGGCGCAGCTGGGCGGCTAGCCATGGGCACGACGACGCTGAGCACCGACCTCATCCTCCAGATGCGGGGGATCACGAAGGAGTTCCCCGGCGTGCGGGCGCTTGACGGCGTCACGTTCCACGTGCGCCGGGGCGAGATCCACGCCCTGGTCGGCGAGAACGGCGCCGGGAAGTCCACGCTGATGAAGGTGCTCAGCGGCGTCTACCCGCACGGCGACTACGAGGGCGAGATCGTCCTGAATGGACAGGCGGCCGAGTTCGGCAGCATCCGCGACAGCGAGCATGCCGGCGTGGTCATCATCCATCAGGAGCTCGCCCTCGTACCGCAGCTGTCCATCGCCGAAAATCTGTTTCTGGGCAACGAGCAGTCCCGCGCCGGCCTCATCGACTGGCACGCGACGACGTCACGCGCCGTGCAGGTGATGCGCAAGGTCGGCCTGCGCGAGGAGCCGGGCCGGCTGGTCGCCGGGCTCGGCGTGGGCAAGCAGCAGCTGATCGAGATCGCCAAGGCGCTCACCAAGGACGTGAAGCTGCTCATCCTCGACGAGCCGACGGCCGCGCTCAACGAGACCGACAGCGCCAATCTGTTGCGACTGCTGCGGGATCTGCGCGAGCACGGGGTCACCAGCATCCTCATCTCGCACAAGCTCAACGAGGTGCTCGCGGTGGCGGACTCCATCACGGTGCTGCGCGACGGGCGGACCGTGGAAACGCTCGACGTGCGCGGTGATGCCGTTGACGAAGACCGCATCATCAAGGGCATGGTCGGGCGTGATCTCGAAAACCGGTACCCCCCAAGGGAAAATCCCAAGATCGGTGAGGTCTTCTTCGAGGTGCACGATTGGAATGTCTATCACCCGGAGATTGCCGATCGTCATCTGGTACGCGATGCGGCGCTCAATGTCCGGCGGGGTGAGATAGTCGGCCTCGCCGGGCTGATGGGCGCGGGCCGCACCGAGCTCGCGATGAGCGTGTTCGGGCGGGCCTACGGGGCTCGCATCTCCGGCCGGATCGTCAAGGACGGCAAGGAGCTCAAGCTCAAGACCGTCGCCGACGCGATCGATGCCGGGCTGGCCTATGTGACCGAGGATCGCAAGGCATATGGGCTGCACCTGGACGAGGACATTCGGCGCAACGTCACGCTGGCCGACCTGCCGCGCGTGTCGAAGCGGGGCGTCATCGACAAGCTGGCCGAGACGGCGGTGGCCGAGCGGCTGCGCGAGGCCCTGCGCATCAAGACGCCCAGCGTGTTCCAGCGCACCGGACACCTGAGCGGTGGCAACCAGCAGAAGGTCGTGCTCGGGAAGTGGATCTTCTCCGAGCCGGATCTGCTCATCCTCGACGAGCCGACCCGCGGCATCGACGTGGGCGCGAAGTACGAAATCTATTTGATCATCCAGCGGCTCGCGGCCGAGGGCAAGGGCATCCTCGTCATCTCGTCGGAGCTACCCGAGCTGCTGGGCATCTGCGATCGCATTTACGCGATGAGCGCAGGCAGGATAACCGGCCAGCTCCCGGCGGCCGAGGCAACACAGGAGGCACTGATGAGGCTCATGACCGCGACGGCCAATGGAGGGGGGCGGCAGGCGTGACCACAGCGGAAATCACCGCCGACGAGGCGCGGGACGAGCCGGCGTGGCGCGCGCTGTTGCGCCGCATCGACTTCCGGCAGTACGGGATGATCATCGCACTGGCCGTCATCGTGGTGCTGTTCGGCGTCACCACTGACGGGGTGCTGCTGCGCCCGCTCAACGTGACCAACCTGATCATGCAGAACAGCTATGTGCTGGTGCTCGCGATCGGGATGATGCTCGTGATTGTCAACGGGCACATCGATTTGTCGGTGGGCTCGGTCGCGGCGTTCGTCGGGGCCATCACGGGCGTCATGATGGTGACGTGGGACTGGCCGTGGCTGGCCACGGTGGCGGTCGCGTTGGTTGTTGGGGCTTTGATCGGGGCGTGGCAAGGGTTCTGGATCGCGTATGTGCGCATCCCGTCGTTCATTGTGACGTTGGCTGGGATGCTGCTGTTCCGTGGGCTCGCTCAGACCGTCCTCAAAGGACAGTCGCTCGCGCCGTTCCCGGAGGCGTTCCGGCAGCTGAGCTCCGGCTACCTGCCACAGGTCGGCAAGTTCAGCGGGCTGCACATGATCACGGTGGGGCTGGGTGTGCTGGCGTCGCTGGCCGTGATCTGGATCGAGATTTCGTCGCGGCGCAGGCGCGCGGAATACGGACTGCCGCCGGGGTCGTGGGTGTGGTCGGTGGTGAAGCTGGCCGCGCTGATCGCGGTCATCAACGCGTTCGCGTTCCAGCTGGCGCGATACCGGGGCCTGCCGGTGGTGGGCATCCTGCTGATCGTGCTCATCATCGCGTACTCCTTCGTCATGAATTCGTCGGTCGCGGGCCGTCGCGTGTATGCGGTGGGCGGCAACGAAAAGGCGGCGCTGCTGTCGGGCGTGAAGACCAAGAAGGTGTCGTTCGGGGTGTTCGTCAACATGGGTGTGCTCGCGGCGCTGGCCGGGCTCATCTTCGCCGGACGGCTCAACGCGGCCACGCCCCAGGCGGGCGTCAACTTCGAGCTCGACGCGATCGCGGCGGCGTTCATCGGTGGTGCGTCGGCGTCCGGCGGTGTCGGCAAGGTGATCGGCGCCATCGTCGGCGCGCTCGTCATGGGCGTGATGAACAACGGCATGTCCATCATCGGCATGGACGTCAACCTGCAACAGGTGGTCAAGGGAGCGGTGTTGCTCGCAGCGGTCGCCTTCGACGTCTACAACAAAAACAAGTCCAAATAAGTCACTTTGCTGGTTGATCATGAACTTACGTCCATGTTCGACGGCGTGTCGTGACCGAAACTTCATGGTCAATTTCAAAGCACAGTAGGAGGGGTCGTGACCGACCGTTTGCCCCGTATCGGCGTCCTCGGCATCACGCAGGCGCTGTACGACCACATGATTCCGGGGATCACCGAGCGGCAGGCCGGCTACGCCCAACGGGTGGCGGACAGCCTTGCCGACGTGTGCGAGTTCGTCGTCGGGCCGCCGGTGAAGACCCGGCAGGACGCCGAAAAAGTCATGCGCCAGTTCGAAAACGACGACCTGGACGGTGTCCTGGTCATCATGCTGACATACGGCCCGGCGATGCGCGTGGCCCGGCTGTTCAACGAGAACAAGCTGCCGGTGTGCCTGGCCAACATCCAGCCCGAGGCGGCGGTGACGCCGGCGTGGGACATGGCCGACATGACGTACAACCAGGGCATCCACGGTGCGCAGGACACGGCCAACGCGATGGTGCGGGCCGACCGGCCGTTCGATGTCATCACGGAGGACTGGCAGAGCCCGGCCTTCAAGGAGCAGGTCGACCGGTGGGCGCGGGCGGCACGGGCCATCACGGCTTGGCGCACGCTCAAGGTGGGCGTGTTCGGGTACGCGATGAACGACATGGGTGACATCCGGGTGGACGAGAACGCGCTGCTGCGGGCGCTCGGGCCGGAGATCAGCTTCATCGCGCCAGGGGATCTGTGGCGCGGGATGTCGGCCGTGCCGTCGGATGCGGTGGCCTCGCTGATGGCTTGGGAGGACGCGAACTTCGAGGTCGACGGGCAGCTGTCCAATGAGGAGCGTGAAGACCACGCGCGGATGCAGCTGGCGATTGAGAACATCCTGACGGATAGGGGATATGGGGCCTACTCGACCCACTTCGATGCCATCGGGGAGGATGGGCGGTTTGCCCGGCTTCCGCTGGCCGCTGCGTCGACGTTGATGTCGAAGGGTTATGGCTATGGGGCTGAAGGTGATGCGATGGCCGCATCGATGGTGTATGCGGCGCATCAGCTTGCCGGTGACGGACACTTCACCGAGATGTACGCGATGGACTTCCCGAGTGAGTCGATCCTCATGAGCCACATGGGTGAGGGCAACTACGCGGTGGCGCGCAAGGACGAGCCGGTGCGGCTCATCAAGCGCTCGCTGGGCATCGGCAAACTCGACGACCCGCCCACGTTCCTGTTCCGCATCGAGCCTGGGCCGGCGACGCTGGCGTCGCTGGTTTCGCTTGGTGGGGAGCGGTTCCGGATGGTCGTGTCGGAGGGCGAGATTTTGGACTCGCAGGTGCTGCCGGTGCTTGAGATGCCGTACGGGCAGTTCCGGCCGAACACGGGGCTGCGGCAGTGCATGAACAACTGGCTGAAGGCCGGGGGCACGCACCACATGGCCATGAACATGGGGCTGCACGCGGACGACTGGCGGGTGTTCTGCGAGCTCGCGGGGATCGAGTTTCGCGCCGTCTAAGCACTGTGGCCCGCGCGATGTGGCGGCGTGCCCGGGGTTGCCCCGGGCACGCCGCCCTTTGTCGTATCGACGTTCATCGCGCAACCGAAATGTAAGCGGTGGCGTTCAAACTGTTCGCTGGCTGTCAGCAAGCGTATGCAGACGGCCGCCACGTTCCACATCACGGTCGGAAAAGCACAGGTGGAAGCGTTGATGAGCAGCCGCTCGTGGCGGTTACAGCCCGTTACGCTGAGATAACACAACATATTGACATACCCACATTCGATCGTTAGTGTTCGTGGCTCTGAGACGTCCTATCGCTACTTGCACGGGGGAGTGCCATGCTGCGATCGCGCTTCGTTGTCCTTTTAGGTCGATCTGTCCCTCGGCGTTGGCATGCGCGGGTAGCGGTGTTCAGCGCGCTGCTGGTGGCGGCGGCCGGTGTGCCGTTGCCAGCCGTGAGCGCTGCGGCTGCGCTGCAGTCGTGTTCGGACAGTCAGCACACTTCGGCTGCTGCGGCGGCGATGGCGAAGGCTTGCGGGCAGCCGGTGGAGGACATGTCTTCTCGCAGGCCGGATGCGCAGGTGTATGCGCATCCGGGTGGAACCACGGAGCTGCGTGAGTTTTGGCGGCCGCGGTGGGCCAAACGGGGCGACGGCTCGTGGGCGGCGGTTGACACCGCTTTGCGGTTTGAGGGTGGCCGGGTGACTCCGGGCAATACGGTGTTGCCGATGTGGTTCTCCAACGGCGGTGACGCCCCATTCGCCACTTTGGCCGACGGCGACAGGCAGTTGGCGCTGTCGTGGCCGGGCACACTCCCGGCACCGGTGCTGGACGGCAACTCCGCTACCTACCCCAACGTGCTAACCGATGTAGACCTGCGAGTGACCGCGGAGCCTACCGGGTTCACGCAGGTGCTAGTGGTCAAGTCGCTGCAGGCGGCGGCCCATCCGGCGGTGCGCAACGTGCGCCTGGGTTATGCCACCCGGGGGGTGAGCATCTCACAGGACGCTGGTGGTGGGGCGCAGGCCCGCGACCCGGGCGGCAAGGTGGTGTTCACGTCGCCGCAGCCGACGATGTGGGATTCGCGTGGCGCCGCACCGGGCGGGGCTGCGCGTACGGTGCTGGAGGTTGAGTCGGTGCTGCCGCGGATCACCGCGATGGATCAGCAGATCGACGCCACCCACATCACCGTGATCCCGGATCAGGCGATGCTGAACGATCCGGCCACCGAGTATCCGGTCTTTGTGGACCCCTCATGGTCCGGCGCAAAGCTCGGCAATCTTTGGAAGATGGTGGCCAACCGCTCCGATCTGGTCAACAGCTCCACCTTCACCCTTAACAATGGGGCCATTGCGGGCGACGCGGGAGCGGGACGGGTCTGCGACAACTCCAACAACGGGGTGTGCACCAGCACTCAGTATCTGGTGCGGTCGATGTTTGACATGGATACCAGCGGCATCCATGGTCGCCGGATTATCAGCGCCACCTTCAATATCACGCAGAAGAATTCGTGGACGTGCAACCCTGGCTCAAACGCCCGGTTGTGGTTGACGGGCGGGATCTCCTCTTCGACGACCTGGAATACTCAACCCGCCTGGGAGTCTGCTTGGACGATGGACGCACCGGCATCGCACAAGTGGGATGCCAGCACCAGCTGCTCCGGCCCGGGCAACGTGGCGTTCAATGTTACGGCGCTCATGCAGGAGGCGCAGCGGCACCCGGAGTGGGGCGGAAGCGCTACCCTGGGATTAAGGGCCATCGATGAGGGCACCGTGAGTCAGTGGAAGCGGTTCGACTCGACCACCGCATCGCTGTCGATCGTGTACAACACACCGCCCAACAATCCGGACAACCTGTCCACTCATGGGCAACCGTGCACCGAGGGTTCCGGGCGACCGGTTGTGGCGGTGACCAACCCGACACTGTCGGCCAGAATCACCGACCCCGACGGGGCCGGCGAAGGGGACATCAACGGTTCGCTGACGGGCGAGTTCCACTGGGACAGGTGGAATACGACGACCGGCGTGTGGGAGCGGATCGGCTCCGCCGTGGGGCCGACCCAGGCTAACGGGACGACCAGCCCGTCACCGGCGCCGACGTTCGCCACGGGCGGCATCTACCGGTGGTTGCTGCGCGCGGCGAACTCGTGGTCATATCCCAATGCGGGGTCAGGCACCGACTACACGAACTGGACCCGATGGTGTGAGTTTGAGGTCGACGCGGTCCGGCCGAACACCCCGCTGATTACGCCGGATGCGGCGAACAGCCCGTTCGTGGAAGGCAAGACGGTCAGGGTCACGTTCAGGCCGGGCGGTAGCCCGGCCGACACCGATGTCACTGGCTATTACTGGTGGGTGCAGGATTCGGCCGGGACGACGGCGAAGGTGTGGCAGCCGGGCAGCACGGTGACCGTGGATTGGACACCGAAGTTGGGCCAGGGGACCATCCGGGTCGAAGTCAAGGACCGCATCGGCGTCAGCGTCAGCTCGGCCAGCTATGTCTTCAATGCCGCGCAGCCGACGACCGAGATCGGCCGCTGGCTGTTGACGGATCCGGCCGGGTCGACCAACGCGGTTGACAGTACCGGCAATGGCCATCATGCCACCGTCACCCTGAGCGCGGGGTCGACGCTGGGCGCCTCTGGCCGTATGGTCAACGGTCCGACCGTTCTGTCGGCCGACGCTGGCGCGGTCGCCGACGTATTCGCTGCCGGTGTGGGATTGGACAACACCAAGAGTTATACGGTGGCGGCGTGGGTGTACCTGTCGGCCAATACCTGGAACCGGTCCGCGGTGGCGATGGACGGCAACCGCACATTTGCCTTCACGCTGGGCGTGGACTATTTCGCTGGCACGTATCGGATGACGGTGTGCCCGCTGGATGTCGATAATCCGTCATGCCCTGAGGCACGGTCGGTCAGCGCGCCGCGGTTGAATACCTGGACGCATCTGGTCGGAAGCTACGACTCGGCCACGCGCAGGGTCAGTATTTACGTCAACGGTGTATTCGAGGGCAGCAGCACGCTGGATGCGGCGCCGTTCAAGGCGTCCGGGCCGCTGGTGATCGGCCGGCTGAAGTGGAACGGTGGCGTTGGCGACCGTTGGCCGGGCAAGCTTTCGGATGTGCGGGTGTGGAACCGGCTGCTGTCGGCCACGGAGATCGGCAAGATGGTGGATCCGACCAACCCTGCCAACCAGGCTACCGATCTCGTGGGGACCTGGTTGGTTGAGCCGCAGCGGTGTACGGCCGGGCCGCCTGTGGTGTGCGAGGATTATTCGGCCTACGCACATGATCTGAGGCTGACAAGTGGTGTGAGCACGACCGCTAGCGGCCACAGTGGTTATGGGTTGCAGGCACAAGGGACTGGTGTGGTCGCTGAAACGCTGGATCCCAATACGTTCGGGCCTGGCCCGGTGTTGCATACCGACCAGTCGTTCAGCGTGTCGGCGTGGGTGAGGCTGGACGACGACGATCCGAGCACCCCCGCGCTGGACTTGCCGACCGCTGCCCGGACGGTGCTCGGCCAGTCAGGTCAGAAGGTCAGCGGCTTCTACCTTGGTGTGCGTCAGGTCAACGGAACCTCACGATGGTGTTTTGCCATCCCGGAAGCCGACATAGACGCCGGTGAGGACCCGAACACGACCGCGCCGTGGTACAACATCTTCTCACCTACGGCGTTGACCACTTCGGACATTGGCCAGTGGCATCATCTCGTGGCCACCTACGACGCCAACAAGTGGGCGATGCGCTTGTACCTCGACGGTATCGAGATCGCGTCGGGAACCCGGCCCAACGCCTCCTTCGCCACCACAGGACCTTTGACCATCGGCTCCGCACTGTGGACTGCGGCTGGAGGCACACCCGACCTGATCGACGACTGGCGGGGCGGTATCGACACTGTCTACGTGTATCAGGGCGTCGTGCCTACGGGTTCAATCGGCAATATTCCCTAGCTCCTTGTCTTCTCACCGATTCTCGTTTCCTACGCCCGGCTTGTTGTGAAGGGACTGTGTCGTGTCAGCTCGTCTTATTCGTAGGGGTTCGCGGCTGCTGAGCCGGCGGGCACGTCGTGTTACCGCTGCGGTGATCGTGGGTGTGCTGGTCTCGTCGCTGGCCGGGCCGGTGTCCGCGTCTGCGGGGCCTTTGTCTCTGCAGGAGGGCCAGCAGGACAAGCCGATCCCTGGGGAACGGGTGGCGGCCAAGGCACGTCCGGCAGATCCGGCGCAGGTCGCGGCTGCGCGGACCGTGTCTCGTGCCGCACCGATGTGGCCGCAGCCGTCCATAGTGGACGTCGACTTGCCGTCGGTGTCTGCACGGGCGGCGCAGGCAGGCCCGGCCCGTGCAGGATCGCTGCCGGTGTGGGTGGAGCCGGTTCCCGCGGCGCGGGGCCAAGCCGGGCCGGGAGGGGTGTCACGGCTGCGGGTGCAGGCCTACGACCGCGATGCGGTGCGTGCTCTGGGTGTTGACGGGCTGCTGCTGCGAGTGCAACGGGCAGACTCGGCCACATCAGGTGGTGTGGTCCAGGTGGGTGTTGACTACAGCGGCTTCGCGAATGCGTATGGGGCGTCGTGGGCGGGCCGGCTACGGCTGGTGCAGCTGCCTGCCTGTGCTCTGACGACACCGGCAGTGGCCGGCTGTACCGATGCGACTGTGCTCGATTCGGCCAACGACGTGCGTGGTAAGCGTGTCACCGCGACCGTTTCGCTGCCCGGCAGCAGTTCTGGCCCAACATTGTCGCGGCAGGACCGCGCCGACGCCGAATATGGGGCACCGGCCGGCACATTGCTGGCGCTGTCTGCCGGGGCGGCCGGAAACGATGGTGACTTTGCGGCCACGTCGTTGTCGCCGTCGTCGACGTGGAATGCCGGGTCGAACTCCGGGGATTTCGCGTGGTCGTATCCGATCCAGGTACCGCCGTCGCTGGGTGGGCCGTCTCCGGGGATCGGTCTGTCGTATTCGGCGCAGTCCGTTGATGGGCGCACCGCTGCCACGAACAATCAGCCGAGCTGGCTGGGTGAAGGGTTCGACTGGTGGCCCGGGTACATCGAACGGCGCTACAAGCCGTGTGCCGAGGACATGGACACGCCCGGGCGAAACAACACGGTCAAGACCGGCGACCAGTGCTGGGAAACCGACAACGCCACGCTGTCACTGTCGGGCCACTCCGGGGAGCTGATCAAAGACGGTACGGATGCCAACCGGTGGCACCTGCGCGGCGAGGACGGCTCGCTGGTCATGCGCAAGACGGGCGCCGGTAACGGTGACAACGACGGCGAATGGTGGGTGCTCACCGATACCAAGGGCACCCAGTACTGGTTCGGTGGCGTGCCGTCGGCGAACTCCGCCTGGAATGTGCCGGTGTTCGGCAACGACCCGGGCGAACCCTGCCGGCAGACCACATTCGCCGCATCGAGCTGCACTCAGTCTTGGCGCTGGAACCTGGACCATGTCGTGGACACCCACGGCAACACCATGTCTTACACCTATGTGAAGGAGACCAACCGATACGGGCGCAACAACACCTCCACCGATGCGGTCACCTACGACCGGGGCGGCTACCTGGCCACCATCAACTACGGCACGCGTACGGGCGGTACAGGTTCGGCTCCGATGCAGGTGTCCTTCGAGGTCGCCGAGCGATGCACCGGTGCGTGCACCAAGACCGATCCGGTGACCTATCCGGACACCCCGCTAGACCAGGAATGCGCCGGCTCGTCATGTAACGATTATGCGCCGACGTTTTGGTCAACCAAACGCCTGGCATCGATCACCACCAAAGTGTGGGATGCCACCAAGCAGCCAGCCGCCGGATATAAGAACGTCGAACGATGGACCTTCACCCACAGCTTCCCCGACCCTGGTGACAGCTCCCGGGCCGGGCTGTGGTTGTCACGGATCTCGCATGCCGGTCTGGTCGGTACCACCACTACGGTGCCGGACATCGTGTTCTCCGGCGTGCAGCTGCAAAACCGGGTCGACACCATCGGCGACCAGCTGTTCCCGATGAATTGGTGGCGCATCTCGCGCATCGACACCGAGACCGGCGGCGCGATCATCGTCAACTACGCACCGCAGGAGTGCGTGGCGGGCACAGCGGCGATGCCTAACGTCAGCGCGTTGCAGGACAACACCTTGCGTTGCTTCCCGGTCCGCTGGACGCCGGACGGGTACACCAACCCCATCATCGACTTCTTCCATAAGTATGTGGTGGCCGAGGTTCGTGAAGGCGATCTGGTGGGTGGGGCAGACGATGTCATCCACCGTTACGAGTACCCGCCGGCGACGGGCGCGTGGCGTTACAGCGACGACGACGGTCTGGTCAAGCCGGAGAACAAGACCTGGTCGGTGTGGCGCGGCTACGCCACCGTGCGTTCCCGCACCGGAGACCCTGCCAAGACGACGCAAACGTTGGCCGAAACCCGGTATTTCCGTGGTATGCACGGTGATCGCCTGCCTACGGGCGCCCGTACGGTCACGCTGCCGGCCGTGGACATGAACAAAGACGGTGACACCAGCGACACCGGGGTGGACGTGCCCGCGGTCAACGATGAAGACGCCTACGCCGGTATGGCCCGGGCCTCCATCACCTTCAACGGTGCCACCGGTCCAGAAGTGTCTGCGGTGGTCAATGAGCCGTGGCAATCCACACCGACCGCCTCACGCACCATCAACG
>NZ_QJUG01000350.1 GCF_003426775.1 Allorhizocola rhizosphaerae
GGCGGCGGCGGGATGTCCGTTTTGAGGACGAGGGAAGAGCGTTTTTAGTCCTCAAAACGGACATCCCGCCGCCGCTTTGGACGTTGGCCGCCGGGTGGGCTGCCGGATGGCTGCGGGTGAGGCCGCGTGCAGAGGCGCTATCCCCGCGGGTTGGGCGCTGCGTGTGCAAAAGGCGCTCTGAGGGGTGATCCCCTGGGTTGGGCGTCGCGTGTGCAAAAAGGCGCTCTGAGGGGTGATCCCCAGCGGGGGGCGTCGCGTGAAAAGGCGCTGTGAGAGGGGCGATGCCGGTGGGTGGGCGTCGGGTGCGAATGGCGCTGTGGGAGGGGTGTTTGGCCCGAGGCCGCTGAGGTTGGGCGGGCTTTGAAGGGATGGTCGCTCGTATGAGCTGACGTGCTCTGTTGTGGAGTGAGAAAACGAACGGCGTGAAATTTCGCACTGAACGCTGACGGTAGGTGTTCATCGAGTGGAAACATCTCTCGTAGGACCCGGGGACCGCACACCGCGGCCTCGAGGTTTGAGAGGAGAGACAGCGATGTCTGACACCGTGGCGTCCCTTTACGGCGGCCCTGCCGGCAAGCGTGTGCGCACCCGCGACCTGCAGTTGGCCAAGGAGCGCGGCGAGAAGTGGGCCATGCTCACCTCGTACGACCAGTACACCGCCCGGATTTTCGATGATGCGGGCATTCCCGTGCTACTCGTCGGCGACTCGGCCGCCAACAACGTGTTCGGCTACGAGACCACCCTCCCAGTCACTGTAGATCAGCTTATTCCCCTGGTCCGTGCGGTCGTGCACGGCGCGAAACGCGCACTGGTCGTGGGCGACCTGCCGTTTGGGTCCTATGAGGAGAGCCCGGCGCAGGCCGTCCGCACGTCGGTGCGCTTTATGAAAGAGGCGATGTGCCACGCCGTCAAGCTTGAGGGCGCGCGGCGTGACGCCATTCAGGCAATCACCGGGGCTGGGATTCCCGTGATGGCGCACATCGGGTTCACCCCGCAATCGGAGCACCTGTTCGGGGGTTACCGGGTGCAGGGACGCGGTGAAGACGCCAAACTGTTGGTGGAGCAGGCCCACACCTGTTACGAGGCAGGCGCTTTCGCCGTCGTGCTGGAGATGGTGCCCGGCGAGGTGGCCAAGCAGATCACCGAGGAGATCCCGGTGCCGACGATCGGAATCGGGGCAGGGCCGGATACTGATGCGCAGGTGCTTGTCTGGCAAGACATGGCGGGCATGCGCGTGGGCGGCGGGCCGGTGCCGCGCTTTGTGAAGCGCTACGCCAATCTTGCGGAGGAGCTGTCCAAGGCGGTGCATGCCTTCGCCGATGAGGTGCGCGACGGGCAATTCCCGACGCAGGACCATACGTTCTAATGGGAGCGGAGAAAGGCCGTGGCCGTGTCGGCCGCGGCCTTTTGTCAGCTTGCGAATGGCGCGTTGGCGATGAGTTCGGTGAAGCCGAACTGCGCGACGTGTTGGGCAATGCGCGAGTGGGGCTTGAGGCGCGCTTCGCGCTGCATCGCCTCGATGAGGAACGGCTTGAGGTCACCGCGCGGAAAGCGTTCGAGTGCTTCGGTGAGGACCTTGGGCGGGATCTGGTCGAGGCGCAGGCCGAGCACGTCGACGGCGGCGCCGAGGCTTACGCCCGCTACTTCAGGGCGTGGGTCTTTGGCCGTCGTGACTTCGAGGTGTAACGCGATCGCGTCGTGCACGAGCGAGACGAATTCGGAGTCGGCGTCGAGTGCGCGCAGCGCGTCGGCGGCGGCCTCGGCACCACGCCGCTCGAACGGGGTGACACCGTCCTCATAGGACGCGGTCATGCCCAGATCATGCAGCATCGACGCGACATATAGGGCCTCGACGTCGTACCCCCTATGGAGCAGGGCCGTGGCGAAAATGAACGTCCGCTTGCAGTGATTGACCAGCAACGGGGGCGAAGCGGTGGTCAGAAGGGCGTCCGCGGCGCGGGTGAGGGCGGTGTCAGGGGTTGGCATGCGGCTCCTAACGAAGGCGGAAACGGTGGCGATAGTCGGACGGCGTCGTGCCGAGGCGACGGCGGAACGCACGGTAGAGCGTCTCGACCGAGCCGAACCCGCACCGGGTCGCGACGACATCGAGCGGATCGTCGGTCTGTTCGAGCATCCCGCGGGCGGCCTCGGTCCGGCTGGCCTCCACGAACGCGGCGGGCGTTGTGGCGGTCTCCTGCGCGAAGACCCGGGCGAAATGGCGCTCGCTCATGTGCGCGCGCCGGGCAAGGGCCGGGACGGACAGGTCCGCATCGGGATGTTCGACGATCCAGTGCTGCAGCGTCCTGATCCGGGCGGTGCGCGGGACGGGAGTCGACAGGGGCACGCTGAACTGGCTCTGCCCGCCGGGCCGGCGCAGGTACATGACCATCCAGCGGGCGGCCGAGCGGGCCAGCCGCTCGCCGTGGTCGTCGGCGACCAGCGCGAGGGCGAGGTCCATTCCGGACGTGACCCCGGCACTGGTCCAGACCCGGCCGTCGCGGACGTAGATGGGGTCGGGATCCACGTCGACGGACGGGAAGTCGGCGGCCAGCCGGTCGGCCGAAAACCAGTGCGTCGTGGCGCGTTTGCCGTCGAGCACGCCGGCCGCGGCGAGCAGGTGCGCTCCGGCGCAAACCGACGCGAGCCTGCGCCAGTTGGCGTTTTCGGCTTGGATCCAGCGCACGACGGACGGCACGTGCAACACATCCTGTCCGGCGAGCGCACCCGGGATGACGACGGTGTCCACCGCTCCGTTCACGTCCTTGAACGCCACGTCGGCGACCAGCCGCACGCCGCTGGACGTGGTCACCGGACCGCGCTTGGGACCGGCCAGCTGGATTTCATAGCACGCGCTGTCGAGCCGGGACGCGACCGAGAACACCTCGGCCGGCCCGGTCACGTCAAGTAACTCGACGCCGTCGTAAACCGCGATGACTACCCGCACTATCGCAGCATTCCGACTTCGAGGCATGGCAGCAAGGACACGACTCTGTCAGATCCCGCCATGGGGCCCCTATCAATAGCCCATTGACAACGCAGCGGTTTTCATCGTCTTTTCGCGCGGTTAAGTGCGGCCGCGAAGCGGTCCGCGCTCAACCGCGGGCGCGGAGAAGAGGGCCGGACGAGTCGACCGGTACGCCGGATTCTGTGCCCGGCGCGCTCGGTGCGCGCGCCGGTGGCGGCCATCCATCTCGGCCTGCCGTCGCCGGCCGGCTCTAGCGGCCTACCCGCGAGCTCGGGCGGGCAGCCCTCGAACGCTCGCGCGGGCTTCGCCTTGCGGTGAAGCCCTTTCTTGGCCTTGCTCCGGGTGGGGTTTACCTAGCCGCAGCGGTCACCCGCCACGCTGGTGAGCTCTTACCTCACCGTTTCACCCTTACCGCACCGGCTCAGCGATGCGGCGGTCTGCTTTCTGTTGCACTTTCCCGCGGGTCGCCCCGGGTTGCCGTTAACAACCACCCTGCCCTGTGGAGTCCGGACGTTCCTCGGCTCCCGAATCCGGGAGACGCGGCCGCCTGGTCGACTCGTCCGTCCGCATCCATGGTACAAACCTCGCAGCATGGATCTGGCCCAGGCACTCCTCCTCGCCGCCGCCGGTGTGGCCACCGGGGCGGTCAACGCCGTGGCAGGGGGCGGGTCGCTGATGACGTTTCCGGCGCTGCTGTGGGTGGGGCTGCCGCCGATCAGTGCGAGCGTGACGAACTCCGTGTCGGTGGCGTTCGGGTATGTCGGGGGTGTGCTGTCCACCAAAGCGGACTTGAAGAGCCAAACGGCACTGCGGTGGCTCCTGCCGAGCGTGATTTTGGGCTGCGTGGTGGGGTGTGGGCTTCTGCTCAGTACCACAGAAGGGGTGTTTGCTTGGGTCGCGCCGGCATTGGTGCTGGCGGCCTCGCTGCTGATGGCGTTGCAGGACCGGGTCACGAGGCTGCTCGCGCAGCCGCATGACCAGCCGGCCTGGGCGAAAATCGCGGCGGTCTTCGCGATCGGCGTCTACGGCGGATACTTCATCTCGGCGATCGGTGTCGTCATCATGGCCGTGCTGGGGCTGGTGCTCAGCGACCCCATCCGGCGCATGGTAGCCACGAAGAACGCGCTCCAGCTTGGCATCGGCGCGACCGCCGCGGTCGCCTACGCGCTGTTCGGGCCGGTGGTGTGGGAGGCGGTGCTGGCGCTCGTGCCCGGCACGCTGCTGGGCGGGTTCATCGGCGGGCATTACGGCAGGCGCCTGTCGGCCCGCGCCCTGCGGTGGATCGTCGTCGGTTTCGGGCTTGTGGTGTCCGCCCTGCTGTTCGCGCGGGCGCTCTGAACGCTTGTGGTGTCCGCCCTACTGTTCGCGCAGGCGCTCTGAAAGGATCGCCGGATGCGCTTCGATCACAGCATTCTGCCCGACGTGAGCGGCCTGACCGTCGGGATCCTGGGCGGCACCGGAGACCAGGGCCGAGGGCTGGCGATCCGGCTGTCGGCGGCCGGGCAGCGGATCCTCATCGGCTCACGCAACCCGTCGCGGGCCGCCGACGCGGCCGGCGAAATCGCCGCGATCAGTCGGGGAAGCGTCGCAGGCGAGGCCAACGCGGCCGTCGCCGAGCGGTCGGATGTGGTGATCGTGGCCGTCCCGTTCGACGCCCACGCATCGACGCTTCGCGAACTCGTCGAGCCGCTGCGAGGCAAGATCGTCGTGGATTGCGTCAACCCGTTGGGTTTTGACAAACAAGGACCATTTGCCTTGCCGGTACCGGAGGGAAGCGCCGCCCAGCAGGCCGCGTCCATCCTGCCGGAGTCCCGCGTGTGCGCCGCGTTCCATCACGTGAGCGCCGAACTGCTCGCCGACCCGTCCGTCGAGCAGGTCGACCTCGACGTGCTCGTGCTGGGCGACGACCGCGAGGCGGTCCGGATCGTGCAGGCGCTGGCTGGCCGGATCAGCGGGGTGCGCGGCCTGCACGCCGGACGCCTGCGCAACGCGGCCCAGGTGGAGGCGCTCACGGCCAACCTCATCGCCATCAACAAGCGTTACGGCGCACACGCCGGGGTCCGCATCACAGACGTCTAGGTTGGGTATGACCTGTGGGTGTCCACTGTTCTCAGCGACCGGTACCGCCTCGACGAGCTGCTCGCCAGCGGCGGGATGGGCGCCGTCTGGCGAGCCGTAGATCTGCGTCTGGATAGGACGGTCGCGGTCAAGGTGCTCGCGCCCGCGTTCGCCGACGACGCCGAATTCGTGGCGCGGTTCGAGGCCGAGGCGCGCACGATGGCGGCGGTGCGGCACCCCAACATCGTGGGCGTCTACGACCACGGCGAGGACGGCGGCGACATCTATCTGGTGATGGAGTACGTTGCCGGGCGGCCGCTGTCGCAGGTGCTCGAGGAGGGCGGGCGGCTGCCGTCGGACGAGACGCTGCGCGTCGTGGCGCAGGCGGCGACGGCCCTGCAGGTCGTGCACGACGCGGGGATCGTGCACCGCGACGTCAAGCCGAGCAACCTGCTGATCGAGGAAGACGGCACGGTGCGGCTGGCGGACTTCGGCGTGGCGAGGTCGGCGGCGAGTGCGGGCTTGACCGGTACCCAGAAGGTTTTGGGAACAGCGCAATACATGGCGCCGGAGCAGGCCCTCGGACGGGGAGCCACCCCGGCGGCCGATATTTATGCGCTCGGTGCGGTGGCATATCACTGCCTGGCCGGGAACGCTCCGTTCGGCGGGGAGACACCGGTCGAGGTGGCGCTGCACCACGTGCAGGATGAGCCGCCGCCGTTGCCGCCCGATGTGCCCGCGGCGACCCGTTCGATCGTCGAGCGGGCGATGGCCAAGGACCCGCTGCTGCGCTTCGAAAGCGCGGCCTCATTCGCGGCGGCCGCGGCCGCACCGGAAACCGCCGCGGCCCAGACGGTCGCCATGCTGCCGCCGCCGCCCGGCAAGCGGTCCAGGGGCAGGGTCGCGGCGGGTGTCGGCGCGGGAGCCGTTGCGCTGGCGGCGATCGCCGCGCTTGTCAT